>JANQMT010000078.1:0-177028 GCA_028279945.1 Clostridia bacterium | reverse complement strand
GGACCGTCAATCATATTGTTTGCAGTTATTGGAAGTTTTGCTCTTCAAAACAACCCGGGAGATGTTATACTAATGTCTATTGCCGGAATAATTGGATTTGCATTTGTTAGATGCGGTTTTTCTTCCGCTGCACTTGTTTTGGGACTTGTTCTTGGAGGGATGACCGAATCCAATCTGAGAAGAGCTATCACACTTGAAAATGGTGATATTATAGCTGCTATATCTAAACCTATTACGATTGCTCTATTAATTGCATGCGTATGTATGCTTGTTATTCCCGTAATAGCCGGAATGATTCAATCAAAAAAGAGAGCAGCATAAGGGAAGATATCTAAAATCTATCGTTCAATCAGATAGCTTTGGAGTGTAATATGATTAATATAATGACAACATTAATTGTAGCTTTTGTCGGTGCATGGATAGCTTTGCGGCTTAAGGTGCCGGCTGGGGCTATGATAGGAGCTATGCTTTTAGTGGGACTATTCAATATCGCTACAGACTATGCATTTATACCGAATAATATAAGAATAATTATTCAAATATCGGCAGGCGCTTTTATAGGAGCACGGGTTCAATATAAAGATGTCCTTGATCTCAGATACATGTTTAAACCTGCAATATTAATGATAATTGGTATGCTGAGCATCACCTTTGTTATGGCGATTTTTATGTATCAATTGATGGATATTGATTTAGTTACGTCATTTTTTGCTTGTGCACCCGGGGGTATAGTGGATATGTCTTTGATCAGCCAGGATATGGGAGCAGATGCTTCAAAGGTTGCTATATTGCATTTAGTTAGAGTAATCAGTGTGATAGGGATATTTCCGCCCATATTAAAAATTGTTTCTTCGCGTTTTGGAAAACAAATTATAGTCAATGAACCTGAAGATTCGTATGAGAATCCGGAAAATAATACTGTAAAGTATAATACAACACAAGAACCTGAAAAAACATTTAAGGAAAAGACGATAAATCTTACAATTACCAGTGTGGTAGCTTTGTTAGCGGGATTTCTGGGATATATGTTGGGAGTTCCGGCTGGAGCAATAATGTTTTCCATGATTGCCGTAGCAGCGGTAGGCATTCTTTTTAAAAGAAGTTATTTACCCATAAGAGTTAGAACGCTGACACAGGTTTTTGCCGGGGCACTAATAGGAGAAAGTATGACATATGCGGATTTAATCAGTCTGAAAAGTGTAATGCTGCCGGCTTTTATGTTATTAATAGGCTTAATGATGATGAATTTGTGTATCGGTTTATTGATCAATAAAATAAGCAAATTAGACCTTGCCACATCTCTTTTCGCATGTGCACCGGGAGGAGTAGCCGATATGGCACTGATTGCACAGGAATTTGGAGCAGATGCACCCAAAATAGCTTTACTGCAGCTTACAAGACTTACAAGTGTAATTGCTTTTTTTCCTGTTTTTATAAAGTATGTTAGTATGTTGTTCTGATCATGTATAATGAGTTGACGGAGGATAATTTAAACCATGTGCGGGACTTGTAAGGATATAAGCAGGTATGCACTGCAATCGCTTTTATATGAAGTTTCTGCAAGTCCAAAACCAGGGCTTGTAGACAGATTTAATCAGGGAGCACATAAAGATATGAACTTTTATACCTTCATGGCCAGCAGTGCATCTTTGGTTGATTACTTTAATGAATGTGTCGAGGAAGGCTTAAAATTTGCAGGGTTAGATGCCCGAGAAATGTTTAAGAACTTGAGAGCTATAGGCATTGAAGCTGAGAAAGCCATGTATCAGGCTACCCATGGCATAAATACCCAAAAAGGATTGATTTTTTCTCTAGGGGTTATTTGTGCTGCGGCTTCCTGCTGTATGAAGGAAAATAAGACCGATAATTTAGATATAGATGTTATATGTACGAAAATTTCTTTGATGACAAAAGGCTTGTGTTCACAGGAACTGGGATCAATGACCAAGGTTAAAGGCCTTACCAATGGGGAAAGACTGTACAAGAAATACGGATTCAAAGGAATACGGGGAGAGGTGGAAAATGGGTTTCCGACTGTAAGAAATCATTCGCTGCCTTTTTTAAAGCAATTAAAGTCAATAAAAAAATACGACTTAAATGATATGTTTGTACAAACGCTTCTCTATCTTGTTTCAATTAATGAAGATACAAATATTGCCGCAAGACACAATAAAGAAACCATGGCGTATGCACAACGATATGCCCGTTGTGTTTTGGATGCCGGAGGAATTTTGACACAGCAAGGTAAGGAGATGGTTTTTGAAATGGACAGGAATTTTATCAAAAAAAATATCAGTCCCGGTGGTTCGGCAGATTTGTTGGCAGTTACCATTATGTTTGATCTTATGTCCGAGTAAATACTATTTTTTCTTAAGTGTTGAAAGGTGGATAATGCCTTTTATTTAATAAATATTATTATTTTATGAATCCCCTAATATCTTAAAAAACCCTCCTTGGTAGTGTTTTCTTGTCTATCGGTTTGGAGGGTTTTATATCTCAATATTCCATTTCTTGTTCTACTTCCCTTGCTGCTTCCACGCATATTTTCATATCATTTAAACCAATATTCCCTTTATATAGATGACGTTCTTCATTTAGTTTTTTAATGCCTCTGTATAATACTTCATAATCCGCACCAGATACTTTTTCAATGGTGTCATAACCAGCTTCGTATAAAACCCGTGAAAAAGTTGTGTTCACCCATTGAATTCTTGTAAGGTCCGTTAATTGTGCCAGTTCTAAAATATCTGACTGAGGAATGTTTGTACTTTCAGCAAACGCTTTTCTACTTTTCTTTGTGAGCACTTTTTCATACAAATGAGCAGTGTTTTTTATACCTAATTGTTGTAGTTTTGTGAGTATATCATCGGAAATATGTGTAAAGTCCATTAATTTTCTCGGCTTGGGCTGACGCCCTTTAATTTCTCTAAGTAAAGCGGTTAAATACTGTTCGGATAAACAAGGTGCTTGTGCCAATTCTAGAAGCTTTTCTTTCTTTTTCAAAGTCTTCTCAAGCTCCAAAACATTTTTAATGCCTATGCTTTTAAAATAATCAAATCTTTCTTCTAATGCGTCTTTTAAAATCTGTTGACTTGGTATTAAAGTTTTATTTCTTATTTTTTCCTTGTATTCATCAATTGTGATGGAGGCATAGTTAATATAGTATCCCATTTTTCTCTCCTTTTGAAATATTATTTAGAGTGATGCCATCGTATAGTTCTCTATAATAATATAGCATATAAAATGCGACAACAGTATGTCATATTATGAATAAGTAATGGTTATTGCATTGTATGCTATTATACCGCTCTTCTTTGTTCCTTATACGGTATGAGCTATAAAAGTCTTTCTTTATGGCAAAGCATAATTACAATAAGGTTAATATATTACCTTGAAGCGTGTGCTTTAATTATAAAGGCTTTTTCCTTATATTTTGCACTATTATATTAAATTATATATAATATGAGAGTGGTTTCCAACCGTATCTAATGACTTCAGGCATATTTTAAAAAAACGATCCTATTTAATTGAAAGTAGGATACTTGAAGATGAGGTGTTGAAATGGAACTTACAATACGCGAAGCGCTTACTTTTGGAGGATTGATTGGCGCGCGCATTATGGCAGGGGCAGAGAAGCTGGACAATAAGATTAAAAACATAACGGTTATAGAAGTCACTGAGTCCAGTATAGCTGACTGGATTCTAGCAAAACAGCTTTGTATAACGACGTGCTATGCCATAAAAGATGATATCGAGCAGCAGAAACGCTTAATAAGGATACTCCATGAGAAAGGATGTAGTGGACTACTGCTCTGTCATGTGGGTATATGGATAAAGGAGATATCTCCGGAAATCATTGCGTTGTGCGATGAATTAAAATTTCCACTTATTTTTCCTAGAACTGATGCCACGTATGTTGAGATAATGAACCCCATTATAATTTACCTGATGGAGAACGATCACCAAAACGAGGCAGTAAAATATGCTGATATCCGAGGCGATTTAATTGATTTGATTATAAACGAAGATGATTTTTCAAGTGTATTTCAAAAGATGGCAAAAAAGCTTAATCGTTCAATCAGTATGTTTGATATATACTGCAATTGTATTTATTCCAATAAATCCAAAGAGACCGTGGAAAAAGAGGCGTCGTATATAAAGTATAATTTTAATCTCATACATGTAAAACTGTCCCAAAATAAGCATACCATCATACAAAAGGACCATATGCACAGCATTTTATCTCTTGTACGTTCTCAGCAGAGCTTATTGGGGTTTATATTAATTGATTGTGATGAAAAAGAGAATGACGATGTCGTGATAAAAGTGGCAGATATGCTCAATTCAATATGTATGTTGATGTTTAGTCGGAAAAGTAAGATTATGGATGTCCGGGAGCACTATCTTCAAGAATACATTGCGGATCTACTGGTATGGAATTTTCGCTCAGGGGATATTGCTGTAAAGAGAGGTCTTAATGTAGGCATCAACATATCTAATAAAAATATCTTAATGGTCATCAATATCAATGAATTGCAGCAGGAACAAGACAAAGAAAAAAACGAAAATCTGATGAAGCAGATTAACCAAAGCATTATTACGTATATTAAGGACGTTGTGAGCTTCAACAATAGAGATAATGCCGTTATTCTACGAAGTGATACGATTATTGTGCTTCTTAACGAAAGCAGAGACGAACTAAAAAATGTGCAAAAAATTGCTGAAAGATGCATAGCATTGTTCGAGCACAGTGGAACTACAGTGTCAGTCGGAATCAGTGAATGGTTTGACGGTATCGAGCAGATTCCAATTGCATACAATCAGGCAACCCGGGCTGCTATTCTGGGACGAAAATATTACGGTAATGATCAGGTACTCACCTATGCAGATGTTTGGTTCTTTCATCATCTGCACAATCTTCGAAACAATTCGGCTGCAAAGGAGATAAGTGGAAATCTTCTTGAACCACTACGCAGTTATGATGAAGCTCAGAATACCTCATTGGTGGAAACACTTTATGCATTGATATACAATAACAAGGATTTAGGCGAACTATCCCAAGATATGTATTTGCATAGAAATACGCTTTTACACAGAAAAAATAAAATTATTGAGATATTAGGATACTCACCTTTTGAGATGCCGCATTTGCTTAATTTTATATTTGCATTGGAAATAGTCGAAAAATAGAGTAATGATAATAGCCTGATTTGATGTGTCGCGTTTTTATAAATAAAGCCAAGCCGTATCTATGTGCGTTTGCACAAAGATACGGTGTTTTTTTATCCTTGTACACGATGACAAAGCTTAGGGGTAGCTGATACAATTTTTATACACAATATAAAATACACATGGGAGGATAACTAATGGCTAAAACAATTCTGAAAAATGAAGTAGATGTACGCGATTTTGTTCGTGGTTGTACGTTATTGGGAACCGGCGGAGGAGGTCTTGAAGAAAACGGTGTCCAATCTCTGCTCAGCGAGCTTGCAGCGGGAAAAGAAATCAGCTGGATAGACATTGAGGATGTTCCGGATGATGCTCTGACAGCATGTCCATTTCTAATGGGTTCTATTGCACCTCATACAGAGGAACTCATCAAAGAGATGAACGCATATGAGATGAATAAACAGAATTCGTGCTACACTGAAAAAGAACGCATTGCACATTCCATAACCGAGCTGGAACAGTATGTTGGTAAAAAGATTCAGGCTGTTGTGCCTTTAGAGCTTGGCGGAGCCAGCACTCCCGGCTGTATCGGAGCGGGTCTTGTACATGGTATACCTGCAGTAGACGGCGACTATACCGGACGTGCCATACCTGAAATACCTCAAACAACGCCATATCTTAAGGGTGTTAAATTATGGCCTCTTTCAGTAGTAGATGAATTTGGTAACGCAAGCATTATAAAGAATGCCATGAATTACCGTGTAGTGGAAAGAATGGGAAAAAAGATCAGCGAGGTTGCTTTTGGACTTACCGGAGATACCGGTTTTTTAATGACCGGAAAAGAAATGAAGAACGTCATATTACGGGGGACACTGTCCAAATCTCTTAAGCTGGGCAGACTCATTCGTGAGGCTAATGAAAAAGGAGAAGACCCGGTTAATGCAATCGTAGAGGAACTCCATGGCTGGACGCTTATCAAAGGAAAGATTGTAAATAAGGTAACAGAGGATAGGGAAGGCTATTACTGGGGATATCATACCATTGAGGGTACCGGAGAGTATGATGGACAAACTGTAAAAATTTGGTTCAAAAATGAGAACCATGTATGCTGGAAAAATGATGAACCTATAGTAACCAGTCCCGATTCTATTATTGTCATTAATAAGAACAACGGTAAACCCTATACCAATCCTAAGCTGGAGGTTGGCATGGAGGTAGCGGCGATTGGCATTAAGGCCATAGATGAGTTTAGGAGTGAAAAGGGCATAGGCATACTCGGTCCCAGATATTTTGGCTTTGATATTGATTATATACCCATCGAAGAAAGACTAGGCTAAAATAATACAGTAGGAGGAATTTAAAGTGGAAGAGAAAAAAACCCTTTCTATAGAGGCTGTTGCGGAAGCAAATGATTTTGCGACTACACCAATACCTGTGGAAAAAAGACGCAGTACGTTTTCTGTCAGTGTTGTTTTGATTGGTCTGTGTATTTCCATGGGCGGATTATATACAGGTGCGTCATTAGCTGGCAGCTTATCGCTTTCTCAAACCATTTGGGCAGCTTTACTTGGAAACGTAATACTTACCATCTATGGCGGCTTGCTGGGAATAATAGGAGTTAGGGAAGGTTTGAGTATCAACATTCTTGTGCGGCATTCCTTTGGACGCATGGGTTCATATATCATATCAGCTATTATAGCGATAACACTTCTTGGTTGGTACGGCTGGCAGTGCAGATTCTTTGGTGAGACCATATTTGCCATGTTTCCAGGCGGCGGCTTCATGACTCAGCCTGATGTGGCAGGAATCTGGGGCGGCATACTGATGATGATTACTGCGTATATGGGCTATAAAGGCCTTAGTATACTAAGCTCTTTTGCTGCTCCGTTGATTTTTATACTTGCTGTGGTTGCTATAGGCGTTGCAACCGGTCATGCAGGAGGATGGAAAGAGCTGGTCCTTCTCAGTGAAAGTACAGCCGGAGGGAGTGTCAGCTTTGCTTCGGCGGTTGTTTCTGTCGTTGGGGCTTTTGCAGTGGGCGGCGTCATACAACCGGACTGTACGCGTTATTGTAAAACTCCCAAAACGTCAGTTGTTGCAACCATTGTCGGTTTCATTGGCGCCCACACAGTTGTAATTCTTTCCGGATATGTGGTGTCTGTGGTTTCCGGGTATGGAGATCTTGCTACTTCATTATTATCAATACTGGGAGGGTACTCGCTGGTGATCCTTATATTTGCCCAGTGGACCACTAACGACAACAACCTTTACTCGTCATCCCTTGGCATAACCAATATATTCCCTAGATTCAAAAAGAAGCATGTAGTACTTGTAATCGGTCCCATCGCAACAATTGGTGGGGCACTGGGCGCAGCCTCATCCGGTGGATTTGTGACTTTCCTAATCGTTCTTGGGACTGTGATTCCACCTGTTGCCGGCGTTGTTATTGCGGATTACTTCATTTTACACAAATCAAAATATCAGTTTGGGACAGGTACGCGTTATGGATTCCTTTCAATCCCTGCGATAATTGCTTGGATTGCAGGCGGAGCTGTAGGATTTACAGTCTCTTGGGGTATTACAAGTATCAACGCCTTGGTGGTAAGCGCGGTTGTATATTTGATCGTCAATAGTTTTTTCAAAAAAGATCCGAATAAAAAATTCATTTTCGGCTTCTGTGTGGAAAATGAGTATGGTGAGACCAATAAGATTTGAGAAGGTATTTATGAATAGATTGGATACGGAAAGAAACACACCCTGGGAGTATTTTAAGAAAATATGTACCATTCCCCGTAGGAGTGGTGATGAAAAAGATATAAGTGATGCGCTAATTGAATTTGCTCTAAAGCATGGTCTCGGATGGCATAGAGATAATGCATGCAACGTCTGCATCAAAAAAAGTGCTTCAAAGGGCTATGAAAATGAAGAGCCCCTGATTTTGCAGGCGCATATGGACATGGTATATGAGAAGATTCAAGATACAAACTTAGAATATGGAATGCCGTTGGAAATTTACGTTGAAGACGATGTTGTGAGGGCTGTGGGTACTTCACTAGGCGCTGATAACGGTGTAGGAATGGCAATGATACTTACGGTGCTTGCATCTGATGACATTGGGCATCCACCTTTAGAAGCACTGTTTACAGCCCGTGAGGAAGACGGTTTGATTGGTGCAATGCATTTAAACAGCCATTGGCTGAGTGGCAAGCGCCTGATAAACCTAGATGGAGAAGAGGAGAAAACGATCATTTCCGGTTGTGCAGGCGCTTTTCGAAGCATTCTGACGATACCCATTGAACGTGAAGGTGCTGTACCTTTAAATAATGCGTTAAGCATAGAAATAGCCGGTCTTGCGGGGGGACATTCGGGGCTGGATATTCATAAGCATCGTGGCAACGCAAACGTACTTATGGCACGTATGCTGAATATGCTTATGGACAAATACGACATTAAGGTTATAGAATTCAACGGTGGTTCCAGAATGAACAGCATACCTGTCAATTCAAAAGCAGTCGTTACACCGGCAGAAGAATATAAAGATCATTTACTTGCAGATGTTACAGAGTTTTGTGATCATATTCGTGCAGAATTATCAGAGGATGATAGAGGTTTCACCATTTCATGTCATGACATACATACCCAATCAGCTCCCCTTAACCATGAATCGGCGAGAAAAGTGATGGACGCACTGCTGCTGATGCCTAACGGCGTAATAGAAATGAGCAAAGATATAGAAGGATTGGTGCAGACCTCAAATAACATTGGGGTCATTAAAACTCATGAGAGAAGCATCATTATCATATCCAATCCACGCAGCAGTATGGATGCGCAGATACAGTTGTCCCGTTCACGAATCGACGCAATAGCAAGGGTTACAGGTGCAACTTCAGAATATGATTCAGCCTATCCCCCTTGGGAGTATCTTCCTGTATCGCCGCTTCGAGAAGAATATGCCCAGGCGTACAAGAATCGTTATGGTTCTGAGATGCGAATCGAAGTAATTCATGGTGGTCTTGAATGTGGCGTACTGGTGAAAAAGTATCCGGGAATGGATGCCATATCCGTAGGACCTGATATCATGAACGTCCATTCTGTGAGCGAGCATTTCAGCCTGACTTCATTAGAGAGAACATGGTTATTATTGTGCGACGTTCTTGCCATAAAGCATTCTTAGGTAAATACAAATGATAAGAAGACATAAGTAAAATCTGAATATATAAAAAGTTTTTCATCGAATTAGAATTTGTCTATATAAACTTGGAGGGATACCTCCAAGTTTTAAGTTGTAGACAAATCGATTACATTTTTCAGCCGGCTAAGTCCTTGTTCGATTTCACTTGGTTCAAGATGGGCATAGCCTAGTATGATTTGATGCTTGTGACGGCCTTTGACAATAGCATGATCTTCTACCGGTATTACATTAACATTAGCCTTTTTTATACCTTCTATTATTTTGGGTGAAAAGTTGACTTTAGAAAATTCTGTAACGATATGCATTCCGGCAGCCTCACCGATCACTCTCACTGCATTTGGAAAATATTCATGTATCTTTTCTATTAAATAGTTGCGACGCTTTAAATACACTTTTTTCATTCGTAAAATATGTCTTTCCAGCTCTCCACTTTCCATGAAGCGCATTAGCGCCAGTTGGTTGAGTGAATTGGAATGATGGTCGGTAAGTCGTTTCCATTCTCTGAATTGTTCTACAAGTGAAAAAGGTAACACGATGTAACCCAGTCTTAATGACGGAAACAGGATTTTACTGAACGTTCCAATATAGATGACACGCTCATGATCATGACTATAAAGAGAATTTATCGGCAGTCCCTTATACTTGAATTCACTGTCATAATCATCTTCAACAATGTAGCAGCACATTTCTTGTATACATCGGATTAACTCCAATCTTCGTTGAATGGATAAGATTCCACCCATAGGAAATTGATGAGAAGGTGTAACAAATATGAAAGCAGGTTTTCTATTCTTAGGCAACATGTGAGTTTGGATACCTTCATGATCTACAGGTATTGGGGTTATATTTGATGTATGATATGAAAATATCTTTTTAACATTACGGTTAGAGGGGTCTTCTATCCAGACTTCGCTCTCTTCATGAAGCAAGCATTTTGCAACTAAGGTCAAGGCTTGTTTTGCCCCTGCTGTGATGATGATTTGATCAGGATGGCAGTTAATGCCGCGTGTTTTTTTCAGATATGCTGCAAGTGTTTTCCTAAGCTCCGGTCTCCCTTGAGGATAATCATATCCAAAGACGGATATTGGGGCTTCTCGAAAAATTTGGCTTGCAATCCGATTCCATTTATGACGTGGAAATAATTCCAAAGCCGGTGTGCCGCTATCAAAGCTAATATGATCCTGCTTATATTCAGCAATTGAAAAAGCCGAAGCATTATAATCAATGAGGGTTTCAGGTGCTTTGGGAAATTCAGCCCCTTGATTTACAAAAACGCCACAGCCGGGTATGCTGATAACAAAACCTTCTGAAGCCAACATTTCATAAGCCGTTATTACCGTGTTTCTGGAAACATTCAATACCCGTGCCATCTCTCTGGTTGAGGCAAGTTTTTCACCTGCTTTCAATTCACCATTTAATATCATGTTTTGGATTTGCTCATAAATTTGCTGACAAATTGAACGACCCTGTTGCTTATTTAGGTTTAAATAAAGCATCTTTAATTCACTCATTTCTCATTTTTTTCAACTGGCTCAATAAATCTTCTTCTAAACCGGTACTTTTACAAACCAGCTATTTATGGTTAAATTGTATACAACAAAATTGGTTATGTAAATGGGATGGATTAGATAATATAAAGATTTGATTCAAATGGTTACTGTTTTAGGAGGTGTCTTGTATGAGAATTAAAGATAGTTTTCATCTATATGCCATCATTACTATTATTTTCTGGTCATTCGCTTATGTATTGACAAGGCTGCTTTTACAATTTTTTTCTCCCTATTCTCTTGGTTTCTTGAGATATTTTATCGCTTCCTGCACCTTATTGATAATAGCTTTTGTTACAAAAATGGAGCCTCCAAAGAGGATTGATTTTAACTGGTTCATCGCATCGGGATGGTTTGGCTTTTTCCTTTATATGATTGCTTTTAATAAAGGCTGTGAAACCGTTACAGCTTCCACTAGCAGTATGATCATAGCAACGGTTCCAATTATGACGGCCTTATTATCCAGTTTGATCTATAAGGAACAACTTAAAGGTATACAATGGCTTGCTATTGTCATCGAATTTGCTGGTATATTAATGCTAACCCTAATGAATGGCATTTTCACTTTTAATATAGGGAGTATTTGGTTGCTGCTGGCGGCACTCTCATTGAGTGTATATAATCTATTACAGCGTCAATTGATTAAAAGATATACAGCATTTCAAACCTCTACACTTAGCATTTTTGCAGGAACAGTGATGCTTGCCATATTTGCCCCATTATCATTTCAAGAACTACAGCATATTCCAACAATACAGTTACTAAATATCGCTATTCTTGGCATCTTTTCCAGTGCCATCGCTTTTGTTTCATGGGCAAAGGCATTTGAAAAGGCAAACTATGCAGCAGATGTCAGCAATTATATGTTTGCCATACCTATCTTGACAACCCTATTAGGAATGGCCCTGATTAATGAACGACCAGATTTACCTACCATTGTCAGCGGAATTATTATATTGCTGGGTTTATTGATTTTTAATAGAGGTGGTCGAGCTAAACAAAACGAAGAAGAACAAAAGTTGTTGGAATGATAATTTTAAAAATGGTTGTTTATTTTTAAATGTGAATATATAATATAAAATAATTAAATAAGAAATGTCAACAGGTTCTTGTAACAAAGATGAAAAGAGAAATCGGTGTAAATCCGGTGCGAACCCATCGCTGTAATCAGGGACGACCCTTATGAATACCACTGTAGATTCTATGGGAAGGTTTAAGGGGAGATTTGATCTGTAAGCCAGAAGAACTGCCTGTTGTTTTGTAATGTATTAGTAGGGGATAAATGCTAAAGCGTATTTTTGTGTGTTAAAATGGGAAACCACTTATTGATGTGTAAGTGGTTTTTTTATTTTATAAAAAATATTATAGAGGAGATAAAATCATGAAACAAAAAAGAAAATTCCTATCAGTGACATTATTAATGATCTTAACACTCATCATAGTAATGACAGGATGCACAAAGTCTGAGGATACAGGAGCTGAAACCCATGGCGCTGCAGTAAAAACAGTAACCATTACAGACAATGCTGGTCGTGTTGTGGAAGTTCCTTTTCCGGTAGAACGAGCAGTTGTAGCCCTAAGATATAATAATGAATTGATTCGTGCATGTGGTGCCATAGACCAAGTTATTGCAGCAGATATGAATACAGCTCAAGATAGAGCGTATTGGAGCAACTTCGATCCGGAACAAGCCATTGGGAAGAGCCAAAGAGCATTGAATTATGAAAAGATTATTGAACTATCACCACAAGTCTTAATTCTTCCGGCAAACGGTACGTATGAAGAGGCAGAAGAAAAATTGTCACCTTTTGGGATAAAAGTCGTAGTTATTTCCGGTTACGATACAACAGATTTTGAGAACCAAGTAGATAACATTGGTAAGATGTTTGACAAAGTAGAAGAGGCTGAAAAATTTAAGAAATATTATAATGATACATTGGGGTATATTGCTAAACAATTAGAAGGGGTTGAAAAGAAAACCGTCTACTGGGAAAGTACGAAAGAGTATAAGACGAGTTTTCCAGGCAATTACTATTACAACATGATTGCAGCGTCAGGTGGAGAGAATATTTTTTCTGATGCACCGGAAGGTCAAAGTGATGCGACGATTACGCCGGAAGAAGTGGTTGTAAGAAACCCGGACTTTATTTTTAAACATATCACACCCAGTGATGCGCTTAAAGGCACAGGTGTATATGTTGCACCGTCTTTAGAGCAAAGAAAGCAAACCATAGAGGATCTAAAAAGTCGTCCGGGTTGGGATGAAATAACTGCTGTTAAAAATAATGACGTATACCTAATGTCTCAATTTGGTCATGGTGGTGCATCGAAAATGATTGGTGCAGTTTATATGGCAAAATGGATGTATCCGGAGGTTTTAAAGGAGTTAGACCCAGATGCAATTTTTAAAGATTGGTTAGAAGAATACCAAGGATTTAAGTTTATTGAAGGACATTTCTATCCTTTGAAGCAGTAATATTGAAGCCCTAGCCAGAATTTTTGATTCTGATAGCAGGTCTCATACAAGTCGAACTCTCTAATCTTTGATTAGCTAAGCGTTGCGATTCGCAGAGTGGAAATCCTAAAATCTATGATTTTAATAGAATCTTTAAGTTAAATAAGTAGGGGATTCATATGAAAATAAAAGAACAAGCTTTATCAGAGGCCTATGCTCAGCGGTTGTTGAGACAAAGCCTCGTCATTCTTTTAAGTACGGTAATACTTATTATATTAGGAATGACAGCCATTGCCCTTGGGACAGCAGATGTGAGTATCCGGCAAGTAGGAGAAACGATTATTAAATTTCTTATTCAAAGCCCCATCATAGATGCAGAGGAAAGTAGAATACATAAGATTATACTACTCTTAAGAATGCCAAGAGTACTTTTAGGAATGTTAGCCGGCATCGGCCTATCTATTTCCGGAACAGTGATGCAAAGTATTACCCGTAATCCGCTGGTAAGTCCCTTTACCATAGGGCTTTCTTCAGCAGCAGCTTTTGGAGCTTCTATTGCTATTGTTCTTGGTATTGGATTTAGGCCGCATACGCCTATTGGTATTGTTATCAATGCTTTCTTACTTTCCTTAGCATGTGCATTTCTTGTTTATGGTATTGCCAACCGTATTGGAATGAGTCCGGAGGCACTGATATTAACAGGGGTTGCCTTAAGCTATTTTTTCAGTGCTTTAACAGCAACGCTGCAATTTATTGCTGATGAAAACCAGCTGTCTACAGTGATTCAGTGGACTTTCGGCAGCTTGAACGGAGCAACGTGGCAGCAGGTTGCAGTAGTTTTCACCATTATAATAATGATTTTACCAATATTGATGAAAAATGCATGGGTGCTAAATGCCATGTCATCAAGTGGTGATGAATTGATTAAAGGGCTGGGGATTCATCCAGGCAAAACCAGACGATTCTTAGGGCTTATTACAGTGCTGGTAACGGCTAGTATAATTAGTTTTACAGGGGTTATTGGGTTCATAGGGCTTGTAAGTCCACATATTGCTCGGTTGGTAATTGGCAGCGATCACCGTTTTTTAATACCTGTTTCGGGGATTTTTGGTGGTATTTTATTATTGCTTTCCGATACCGTGGGAAGAACCATTCTTTCTCCGGTGACTGTACCTGTTGGCATTGTAATCTCATATATTGGCGTGCCGTTATTCATCAATTTAATTCTGGCAAGACGAAAGGAGTATTTCTAATGGGACTTAAAGTAAGCGGGGTACATTTTGCTTATAAAGACAAAGAAGTTTTAAGGGATATTTCTTTCGAGGTAAAGCCGGGAGAACTTCTTGGACTTTTGGGACCAAATGGTGTAGGGAAAACAACTTTGTTAAAGTGTATCAACAAGATACACGCACCAAAGAGTGGTGATATTTTCGTGAATGGATACAGGATTGATACCTTGAGTGAACGCATGATAGCTCACCATTTAAGCTATGTACCGCAAAGTGCTCATAGTAATTTTCCCATTACGGTACTGGATACAGTTATGATGGGACGATACCCGTTTTTAAACTTTAAAGTAACCCAAAAAGATAAGACGATTGTCTTTAACTTGCTGGAGCGAATGGGTTTAACGGATATGGCTTTTCGGCAGATCAATCGTTTGAGCGGTGGTGAACGTCAACGCGTCTTTATTGCTCGAGCCATTGCCCAAGAGCCTAAGGTGATTTTACTGGATGAGCCAACCAGTAATTTGGATATGAGCCATCAATTAGAGACGTTAAAATTGCTGCGTAAGACCATTCAAGAGAACAAGATTGCCGCTGTTATGACCATTCATGATTTAAATTTAGCAAGTATGTTTTGTGACAAAGGCTTAATGCTAAAGGATAAGAAGGTTTATGCTTATGGCACATGCCAAGATGTGATAAATGAAGTTAATATTAAAGCAGTTTATGGTGTTAACACAGAAGTGTACCAAAAAAAGAAGAAAAAACATGTCATGTTGTTAGAATGATACCTGGTGGGAAGAGAATAAATTGCAGGGAATTTAAACGCCCTGTTTTTTTAATCTATTTTCTCTCATTGTGGAAAAAGAATGGGTATAATATAGAATATATAGAGAAATGAGGATTATGTCAAAGTTCATTTTTTTTGTTTTATGATTGGAGTGATACTATTTTAACTATAAAAAAGGCCGTAAATTCATTAAAAAAGTTGTATAGATGGGTTATTAGAGATGACGATATTTTTACTGAAATATGTGAAGCATTTACTGTAATAACCGTTATAAATAGTTATATGATGGTAGCCGGTATGGATCAGCCTAAAATCGGCAGATTTGCTTATATTCATTTATTAATAAGGTTAATGATCATCTCCGTAATAATAGCTTTGTGGGAAGATGAGTCTATATTCCAATCAATAAAAAAACATGCATTAAGAATAAAAGACATAAACGGGATACCTGAAATTAAAAAAATCTACAAAACGATATTAGAGAATAAATACGGCTCAATATGTGTTATATATACATTGATAATTGTTGGTATCTGCCTTGTGATGATAACTGGAATTTTTGTGCCTGAAGGTGGTGCAGAGCTGTATTTTAATTTATTAATATTATTTGCATGCATTACGGTTACGATATTCTTAGCATATATACTAGAAATAATCAAAGCTTTGCAAAATCGGTAGACTGTAATGAAATAGTTCAATTGGCGAAATTTCATAAGACGAAGTTCCAATGATTTGACGCAATGTATACAAGTACAGTAATAAAACCTACAGGATTTTATAAATCTTGTAGGTTTTTAATATATGGATAAGTATGGGGAATAATTTAAAATACCGTCAGTAGATATAATCAATCATGGAACATTTTAACACAATCAAATAAAATGTTTACAAAATCAATAAACAATAATATAATATATTTATAAAAATAATAGTTAGAAAATGAGGATTATGGAAAATGGACTATGGAAAACTCACATTAGAAGACATCAAACATGGCTATCGTTTTCATGAAAAAGTCAATGCGTATCAGTGTAATTATTGTGAAAAAGCGTTTGAGGTTGGTCAAGTTTTTTCTATTGACGGGAATTTTTACGATGCTGAACATGCTGCTGCAAAACATATAGAATTTGAACACAGAGGTGGCTTTCAACAGCTTCTTCACTCAGATACGAAGTACAATATGTTGACGGATAACCAAAAGAAATTACTCACTCTCTTTTATTCAGGCTTATCAGATACGGAAATTGCAAAAAAACTTGATGTGTCGGCTTCTACTGTACGACATCAGAAGTTTACATTTCGAGAAAAGGCAAAACAAGCAAAGCTGTATTTGGCTATTTATGATCATGTGTTTGAGAACAAAGCCTTAAGTAATGATGCTATTATATCGATTCATAACAATGCCATCTATTGTGATGATCGTTATATTATAACGGAGAAAGAAAGAGAACACATTTTAAAAACGTCGTTTACAAGCTTAAACCCATTAAAATTGAAAGCTTTTTCTCCAAAGGAAAAGAAAAAAGTTGTTATCTTAACCAAAATTGCTGAACATTTTCAACGGGGTAAAGAATACTCGGAAAAAGAGGTGAACCAGATTTTAACGGCTATTTATGAAGACCATGTAACCCTTAGAAGATACCTGATTATGTATGGCTTTATGGAAAGAACAAAGGATGGTTCCAAATACTGGCTGACCTAATAAATGAGGGTATCACCATGTGAATACAAAGTAACCATGAATGGAGGTGAAACTATGCTGCCCATCGACCATATCCAGGTAACTGTAAAAGATATGAAAACCGCAGAACCGTTTTATGATCAACTCATGCCCATACTGGGATTTGATATTCAAAACAAAGTAAGTGCTGTAATCGAAGAACACGACCTTTATGTAGTGGAATACGTACATCCCAAATATGCTTTTGCTATAAGCTCTCCAAGAACAGCTTTTGGAGATCATACAATTCATCGACGAAAACCGGGATCATTACATCATCTTGCCTTTAGAGCCCAATCCCGTACGGAAGTTGACAGGCTTTATATAGAAATAAAAGCTATCGGCGCAAACATTGTTCATGCCCCTCGGATATTTCCAGAGCATGGTCCCAATTATTACGCTGTGTTTTTTAAAGACTTAGAAGGGATTAAATATGAAATTGTTTTCAATCCCTAAAACAAAAGGGACGGTTCTTTTTGTTTGACTCTTAATATTATTTGGGACTTAAAATTAAATTACAGGGAATTTAAAAGCCCTGTTTTTTTATGTAATGAATTGTAATAAATATATAACATATAATTTAAGTAATATAACACTGAGTTATATATTGAATTAAGGAGGGAATAGAATGAGAAAAGGGATTAAAATAATTGCAATTGTAATTATTATTGTAGGATGTATTATTTTAGGAACCGTATCCAGTGGAGGAGATCATTCAAATGGTAAGATTGGAGAAGGTGTGAAAGTAGGATTTTTAGAATATAAAGTAGAAGAAGTTTTGGATGCAAAAGAACTGGAAAATATAGTCCTAAGCAAGGAAAACAATTTGGCTTTTTTAGCTGTCAAAGTAACCGTTACCAATTTAGATAAAGAAAGTACCATTATTGATCCGTCAATGTTTCAATTAATAGAAGCAGATGGAACCGTATATGATTTGCTTACGACTTCAGAATTGGATATGGCCAATAGAATTAATCCCAAGTTATCTAAAACCGGCTATATCATATTTGATGTACCCAGTCTCGAATCAGACTATAGTCTAAAAGTATCCAGCGGATTTTTATCTATGGGATGCTTTCCCGTTGAAGAAAAATTGATTTCTTTAATAAACTGATGAAGTATCATACATTCGTTTGTTTTTTATTTCTAAATGCGAATTCTGCCAAATAACGATTAACAATTCAAAGAGAATTTCATACAGTAATCTTAGAATAAAGATGTGGAAGGAGATATTAAAATTGGATATATCGTTAGTAGATTTGCTTAGGGAGGGAGGCTATATACTATATGCCCGGCATGGGGAAGCAACAGTAGGGGTAGATCAACCTAATTTTAATTTTCAATATTGCTTCACTCAAAGAAACCTTTCGGAATTGGGAAAAAGACAAGGGATTTACTATGGAGAAATGCTTCGTAATTTAGGAATTCCTATTAGCTTGCCCGTTCTAACCAGCCCTTTTTGCAGAGCCATAGGAACAGGTCAATTGGCGTTCGGATGGCCAAACGTTCAAGTCGACCCCTTTGGGTATGAAATTTATAAATTAAGTGGCAATATATCCGGTCAAGAGCAAAAAAGAATACTGGACGCGCTTCAATTAAAGTTAGAAACCAAGCCGCCTCAGGGAAGCAATACAGTCATAATTGCCCACAGTTTCCCAAGAGATATCGGCTTAGGTCAAATCCCAAACATGGGAACCGTTATTATAAAGCCCATGGGACGCGGAAATGGTTACGAAATTGTTGATCGATTATCCTTAACCGATTTAGAAAACTTACAAAGATAATAAAACAGGGACGGATTGAAGTGACGCCAAAGAATGAACCGGAACAGCAAAGATTTCTGTGTTTTATGAGTTAATACATTTTTTCATTGAAAATATAGAAGAAAATAGAACTTTATATGGCTTAATTAACGGATTATACTTAAGACAAAAGGAGGAATTATGAAACAAAGACAAATAATTTTGTTGGATATTCTTATTTCTAAAAATATTGTGAATATTAATGACCTTGCCCATTATTTCGCTGTAAGCAGCAGAACAATTCGAAATGACTGCAAAATTATAAAAGAGTATTTGAATAGCTTTTTTAAAAAACCATGCTTAGAAATATGTAACAATAACATCAGGCTATTGTTAAACCATAACGAATTGGATACCATCAAAAAATCAATTAAAGTTTGTGATTACTATTTATATAAACTTTCTTCTTTTGAAAGAGAAATGATAATTTTGTCTGAGCTTATATACCATAATGACTATGTAACAATAAAAATGCTTGCTGATAAAATGTGTGTAAGCAGAGGAACGATTAACAAAGATTTAGTACAGGTTAAGAATTGGTGTCATAAAAACTCAGTTGAAATTTTATCCAAGAAGTCAAGGGGGCTAAAAATCAATGTTAATGAAAGAAACCGCAGGTCCATTATTTCAAAACTTATAAAAGATATCAATGATTCCAGTATTTCAGAAAGGTTGAACAATCACATTGATATATGTAAGCGGTTTTTCAAAAATGTTGATTTAATGAAAGTCAAAGAATTGATGGTGAATGCTGAAAATAAATATCAATTGGTTCTAGCTGATGCTGTTTTTGAAGCATTGACCATTCATATTGGATTATCTATTGAGAGGAATTTAGAACATATAAATGTGAATTTTGAAAACGATATTCTCAAAATAGAAAAAGATAGTATCGAATATCAGATGGCAGAGTATATCGTATCTAACATTGAATCCACATTTAATGTAGAAATGCCTGAGAGTGAAGTTTATTATATTGCCCTGCATATATTGGGAAAAGCCATATTGGGAAAATTTGAACAGTTTAATGACAACTGGTTAAATATACAAATAGCCACAACCAAATTAATAAAAAATATCAGTGCTCACACAGGCTATAGATTCGAAAACGATATTAGATTAAATGATGGACTTTATCATCATTTATTAACATCATTATTTCGGTTGAGACATAATGAAAGATATGAAAATCCGTTTAGAGATGAGATGATTAATAACTATTCCGATATATATGAGGCTGTTCAAGCCAATATTGATGAATTGGAACGCTGTGGAAAAGTTAAATTGTCCAATGATGAAATAGCGTATATTGTTTTACATTTTGCTGCATCCATCGAAAGAAATAAACAAAAATCAAAGAATAGACCTGCCCGTGTAATCATTCTGTGCAGTACGGGAATGGGCACTTCAAAAATGGTACAATCCAGAATCTTGCAATGCTTCCAACTAGATGTTGTCAAAGTATTAGCCCTGCATCAGCTGAAACAATTGCCTACCTATGAAAATGCAGATTTTATTATCTCTACGGTTCCCGCAAAAGCAAATATTCCTGTGATCCACGTAAGTCCCTTGATTAATGAAAGAGAAATTCAAAAAATCAGTGATGTGTTAATGGATTTAGGTTTTAGCAATTATTTTAATGAAATTCCGAATAATTTGAACAGCAACTACTTATCAAGGCAAATAATGCACTTACTGGAAATGTGTCCTTCAGAAAAAGAGTTGGAAGACAATTTAAAGAAGCTGTTAAAGAATAAAAAAGATAATATGGATAATACAAGTGACAGGAAAGGAAGTACAGATTTAATGCTGAGTGATGTTTTAAAAGAAGAGTATATTTCATTGAAAGACGATTCTAAAACATGGGAGGAAGCTGTTGCCCATGCCGGTGAAAATTTATTAAAAAACGATGTGATCACACAGGATTACATTAATGCAACAATCAAAAATGTACAGGAAATGGGTCCTTATATTGTGGTAACAAAAGGTGTTGCAATACCTCATGCAAGCAATAAACTGGGTGTGGCACAAACGGCAATTTCTTTAGTAAGGCTTAAGGAAGGTGTTAACTTTGGTAGTGAACAAAATGATCCTGTTAGATATGTTTTTATGCTTGCTACTATCAATGAATCTTCCCATTTAAAGGCCCTGTCCGAACTGGTAACTCTGCTTGCGGTCCGGGAATTTTACCAAATCATAGATTCAGCAATTTCTCCAAAAGAAATTGTAGATTATATAAAAAGTTTTGAAGAAAATGAAAAAGGAAAGGAGGCAAAGTATTGAAAAAGGCATTGATAATGTGTCGAACGGGTATGGGAAGCTCCATGATGCTATGCATAAAGCTAAACAAAGTTATTGAGAAAAACAAATTTCCACTTGAGCTTCACCATGACGTTACATCAGGTGGCGTTCCTAAAGATGCAGATATTATCATAACGATGGACGATCTTGTAAACGATTTTAAGGATTCAGGTGTATATGTAATCGGTATCAAGGATATCATGAATACCGATTACATGGAAGAAGAATTGAAGAAGTATTTTGGCAGCCTGTAAGTTTTAACTTTTTTAAAAAAAGGAGGAAGATATTATGGGAATCTTAAAATTTATTGTATTTAATATTTTAGGTCAGGCTTCTTTATTAGTAGGATTTATGGCGATGCTTGGTTTGATATTGCAGAAAAAAAGCGCAGTGGATGTAATCACAGGAACCATTAAAACCATTACCGGATTTTTGATCTTTGGAATTGGTGCATCAGCAGCCGCCGGGGCGTTAACGTCATTTCAAGCCTTATTCTCAAAGGGCTTTGGGTTAGAAGGCGTTTTACCTTTGGCTGAAGCAGTAACAGCTCTGGCTCAAACAAAGTTTTCAGTAGTAATAGCGTTGGTTATGGCCTTTGGGTTTATTGTCAACCTGATATTTGCAAGGATTACAAAATTCAAATACATTTTTTTAACAGGTCAGCACAGTTTATTCTTTGCCGCAATGCTCACGGTCTTATTCAAATTTATGGGACTATCAGATTCATTAACCATTGTGCTGGGTTCTGTTATTTTAGGAATGGCAGCCGCGCTGTATCCCGCATTTTGCCAGCGGTATATGCGTGAGATTACAGGAAATGACAATATAGCAATGGGTCACTATTGTACATTGGCGTATGGAATTTCCGGCTGGATAGGCTCAAAGGTAGGTAGTAGGGAGCACAGTACTGAAGGACTAGAACTTCCCAAATGGTTATCGTTTCTTAAAGATTATGTGGTATCCATTGGATTGACTATGGGAGTTTTTTATTACATTAGCTCTGCTGCTGCAGGGAGAGCTAACGTAGAAGCTGTGGCCGGGGGTGTCCATTGGCTGCTATACCCGCTGGTACAGTCACTGATCTTTGCAGGTGGGCTCTATGTAGTCATAACCGGTGTTCGCATGTTCCTTGCTGAAATAGTACCGGCCTTTGTAGGGATTTCAGAAAAAATGATCCCTGATGCAAAACCCGCATTGGATTGTCCGGTAGTATTTCCTTATGCTCCAACGGCAACGGTTATCGGGTTCATATCGGCATATGCCGCAGGTTTGATTTGTATGTTTATATTTGCAGCGTTAAAATTACCGGTTATAATTCCAGTGGCGACACCATACTTCTTTATTGGAGCAACTGCAGGTGTATTTGGAAATGCAACCGGAGGTTGGAAAGGCTGTGTTGCCGGAGCTTTTATTACAGGAATATTGATAGCTGTCGGCCCGGCATTAATGTATCCGGTTTTTGCTGATGTAGGACTGGTAGGAAGCTGCTTCCCTGAAACAGATTTTAACTTTGTTGGATACATCATTTACTTAATAGGAAAAGTATTAGGAATTGCTTAATAAAAAAGAGGGATGTACAATCGATGAAAAGCATTAAAGAATTAGAATTATTAGCCAACCAAAATCGGAAAAAAATTATTGAAATTGTGTATTATGCTAAGGCAGGGCACCCGGGAGGCTCTCTGTCTTGCAGCGACCTTTTAACGGTAATCTATGAAAATTATGTCCATTTTAATGAAGCTCAACGAAGTAAAGTCATTTTATCCAAAGGCCATGCAGTACCGGCACAATATGCAATACTGCATGGTAAGGGAATAATCGGAAATGCGGAACTAAAGACCTTCAGACAAGTGGATTCCCGCCTTCAAGGACATCCGCATATGGTGGATATTCCAGAAGTGGACGCAACCACCGGATTATTGGGGCAGGGTTTATCGTTGGGAGTAGGAGTAGCACTGGCAAAAAAATTCAATCATGATCCTAATGCAGTATTCGTTATAATCGGAGACGGGGAATTAGCCGGCGGGCAGATTTGGGAAGCCATCTTGCAGGCAGCGCAACATCATTTAAATAATCTAATCGTCATCTTAGACTGGAATCAATTATCATCCGGCGGACCGGTAAAGGACGTATTGGATATCGAACCGGTTTCAGACAAATTTAAAGCTTTTAATTGGCAAACCCATGAAATTGATGGACATAGTATAAAAGAAATTTCAGATGTTCTGGAAAAATCAAAAAAAGAAACCTCAAAACCTGTTGCAATCATTGCGAATACCATAAAAGGCAAAGGTGTTTCGTTTATGGAGAATAATCCTAAATGGCATAGCGGTGCAATATCGGATGAAGAATACGAGATTGCAATCGAAGATTTAAATCGTATCGGAGAGATGATCAATGAATGAACAGATGATATCACTTAGGGATTATGTTGGTAAAAAGCTTTGTGAGTTGGGTGGGGATGAAAGAATATTTGTATTGGACAGTGATCTGGCAAAGTCAACAACAACAATCGATTTTTCTAAAAAATATCCCAAACGTTTTATTGAACTGGGTATAGCCGAGCAAAGTGCTATGTCAATAGCCTCCGGATTAGCAATGGAAGGCAAAATACCCTTTTACGTCAATTTTTCTATCTTTTTAACCGGAACGGCTTGGACCCAACTCAGACAGGCCTGTTATGCCAATTTAAATGTAAAGCTCATAGGAACACACCCAGGAATGGATAACGGCCCGGATGGCGCCAGCCATCATGCAAACGAAGATATTGCCTGTGCCCGTGTTATTCCTAACTTAAAAGTTTTAGTTCCTAGTTCATTAGAGGAATTAGAGGAAACCATTCAAATTGCAGTATCTCATAAAGGACCCATATACATTAGAACTGCAAGGGATATCATTCCAATTTTAGAAGATGTCCCAAGCCAAGAAAGTCGATTAGGGAAAAGCAAAGTTTTGTATGATGATGGCAACGATGTTGCAATCATTTTTGAGGGAACTGCAGCTAAAATAGCATATGAAGCCTATGAAGCATTAAAAGAACAGGGGCTTGGATGTAAGCTGATCAACATTTTTTCTATTAAGCCATTGGATAAAGAATTGATGAATAAGATCGCTGATACGGTGAAAGGAATTGTTACTATTGAAAACCACAGCGTTATTGGAGGTCTAGGTAGTACAATGGCAGAAGTCTTATCGGCAAGGCGTACCCATCCAAAATTATCTATGATAGGGGTTCAGGATTGTTTTACAGAATCAGGGAAAACTTTCCAAGTAAAAAATAAATATGGTTTAAACGTTTCAAATGTTATCAGTCATGTCAAAAGCGTTATTGAATATTAAAGTTTATTTCATCCACAGGGACGGATTCTTTTGTTTGGTTATGACAGCATTAAAACCAAATAAAAAATCTGTCCTCAGTATTTTTTGTCTTCAAAACGATACCCCATATAATACAGGAGCAAGGTAAATATATCACATTAGGTAATTTGAGAACAGTAAATTGAATCATCAATAACAATATGATATATTTGGTAATGAATAACAAGATGGACAGTATTACTGGAATAATTTAATGATTGGAGGAAACGTGAAAAGGGTAGATATGATCGTAAATGCTCTTCATTTTTATACAATGGAAGGAGCAGGCGTTGGTTATAAAAATGGTATTTCCATGGTAGTGAATGGTGGGAAAATCATTGAGGTAACCCAAAGTGAAAAAATAAAAGCCAATTTCAAAGCAGCCGAAACCCTGGAAATGAATCATCATGCTATATTTCCGGGATTAATCGACGCACACATGCACACAGCCTGCAACATCATGAGGGGGCTTGCACAAGATACAAACAATTGGATGATGTTTGGATTACAGCCTTTTCATAATGTTATAACGGATGAAGAAAGAGATGCAGGAAGCTACGTAGCGATAATGGAAGCAATCAAAGCCGGTACAACTACTCTAGGCGACTACGAGACAAACATGGATAATGTTTGCAGGTTTATCAAAAAGGTCGGTGCTAGGGGAAATATTACCCAGACCATACGTGCAGCAAAGAGCAGAGTATATAAGCCTGGTGAGTTATATGAATTGGATGATGATTTAGGTGAAGAGAGTTTTGCAAGAAATATAGCTTTATATGAACGCTGGCATAACAAGGCTGAAGGCAGAATTAAAATATTGTTCGGGCCCCAAGGCCCTGATTTTCTAAATCCGGAATTATTATTAAAAATACAAAAAGTTGTAAAAGAACGCAATACTTTAATACATATGCATACACAACAGGGAAATAGAGAAACCGATCAGATTGAGAAAAGATATGGTAAAAGACCGGTTGAATTCTTAAAAGACCTTGGCTATTTGGACAAAAGTCTGATGGCAGTGCATTTAACGGATTGTCATGATAAGGAAGCTTCTGCTGTAGCTAAAAGTGGGGCATCTATGGTATTATGTCCAGGTTCCATTGGTATCATTGATGGCATTGTTCCGCCTTCAATAGCGTTTCAAAAGGCAGGAGGGCAGGTCGCTTTGGGATCTGATCAGGCTTCGGGAAATAACTGTCATAACATTATTAATGAGATGAAGAACGTTGCCTTGTTTAATAAAATTAAGTATTCGGACCCCGAAATTATGCCGGCTTGGGCGGCGCTGCGTATGGCAACCATTGAAGGGGCAAAAGCAGTAGGATTAGGGGATACTATAGGATCTTTGGAGGTTGGAAAACAGGCTGATTTCATTGCAGTAGATTTGAATCATCCTTCCATGCTTCCGGTGTACACGTATCCCATGAGGAATATAGTACCAAACTTAGTCTATAGTGCAAGAGGCCACGAGGTAGACCTGTCTGTTGTTAATGGGCAGATTATCATGAAAGATGGTAAGCTTTGCAACATTGAAGAAAATGAATACATTGAAGCCGTTACAAAATATCCTAAAAGAATTGGAGAAAAAGCAGCGAAAGAATTCTTTGAGATTAATGGTTCAAATGCTCAATTTATGAAAGAAAACAAATTATAACAATAAAAAAAGCTAGTAAAAATTCTTTATTTTTACTAGCCGGCCTAATCTCTAATGACCAATGACCGTAGTGCTATTCATCAGCCTCGGCATCTTCTTTAGTTTGATGTATCGTACCGCGTGGATGCTCAGGTGGGGCATAGATAGTGTATAATTTTAGCGGTTTATCACCTGTATTGATGACATTATGCCATTTACCGGCAGGTATCATGATGGCATAGTCATCATAAATTTTTTCTTCAAAATCCAACTTATCTTTGCTATCTCCCATTCTAGAAATCCCTTGACCTTCCTCAATACGTATGAATTGATCCACTGTAGGATGAACTTCTAAACCTATGTCATCTCCAACTCTGATACTCATCAACGTAACTTGCAAATTGTCTCCCGTCCATAAAGCGGTTCGAAAAGTTTTGTTTCGTTTAGTAGCTTCATCAATATTAACCACAAACGGCTCCGGGCCATAATCCTTCAATTGAATAAATTGTCTCCAACGGTTTGGATCATACATTGGTGTACCAACATGGTAAGTATAAGGATACTTTTTATAGATATTATACATGGGTATGTTAAAGTAATAAGGAGAAGGATATGGCCTATAAACATTATACATATTGCTCACTCCTTTCGTAGTCTTATAAAAAATCATATGCTATATGTTTAAAAAATGTGCTTTAACATTACAGGAATGAAGCTGATTTGATATAAATAAGAAAGAAAAGCTGTTATTTGTGTAGCCAAACAAAAAGAACCCCGCCTCTTATGGTGTGAAATTTAAATTTTTAGATTATGGGATTCATAATATAATCTTGACAGCAGAATATCATATGGGTTAAAATATAACCAACCAGTCAACTAATTCTAAAATATGGAAAAAAGAGGTTTGACTATATGGATAAAAATACGATCAATAAGCGAAGAATCATTAATGATTCTATTCACGTTATGTATTTAAAAGGCTATAATTCAACAAGTGTTAAAGAACTTGCAGATGCTGCAGGTATCCCCAAAGGCTCCTTCTATTATTATTTTAAATCTAAGGAAGAATATGCGGTTGGAGCATTAGATTTTTATATGGATGAATTAGGGCGCGAAAGGTTCATGTTACTAGAAACTGCAAAGGCAGAACCTTTAGATCGAATTAGGAATTTTTATAAAAGCAAAATAGAGAATATGGAAAACGAAGCATATAAGCTGGGATGTTTTGTTGGAAATCTTTCTCAAGAAATGGGAGATGTCAATATGGTGATTTCAGAGGCTACCGATAGATTGCATAAAAAGACCTCTGAAAAAGTATTAAAATGCATAATGGATGCACAAGAGAAGCATAATTTTAAGCCGATTTTACCGGCAAACAAACTTGCTAATGCAATCATTACCCATTGGCAAGGGGCGTTATTAAGAATGAAATCCAGCAGGGATAGAGAGCCATTGGATGAATTTTTTCAAGTTTTACAAAAGGTTTTTTTAAAAGATAATAGATAACTCATGCGATGATACGGCACAATAAAAGAGATCTGGAGGAAGGACATTATGACTGAAAAAATGCAAGATTACTATTCATATGAGAAAGAAAGAATTGTGGAGGACTGCATAAAATGCGGTAAATGTATAAAAGTATGTCCGGTAATATCCAAGGAAAATACATTCCATCATAAAGCAACAGACTTGCAGAAAAAAGCCATTGATTTTTTGCAGAAACCATACGAGGATGAAGCCCTTTATAATAAAGCATTTGCCTGTATAGGCTGTTTTAGGTGTACCCATCATGTTTGTCCAAAAGATTTGAATCCTATGGTGATCAATGAGATTATTAAATGGGCCTATCATATTTCAGGATTCGATGTGCCTCAATATATTGACCCGATGAATCCAAAAGGAAGACAGAGAATTCTATCCAGCATTCAAGTTTCAAAAGAAAATTATGATTGGATTTCAAATGAGAAAATAATCGAGAATGCCGATGTCGTGTTTTTTCCCGGATGCAATATTTATTACCAGCCTGACAAATTATTAGCAGCATTAGAAGTATTGGATAAAGTAAATGAAAATTATTCTTTCATACCTGGGTTAGATTATTGCTGTGGAAATATTCAAATGTTAAATGGAGATTTAGAGAACGGGGAAAAAGCATATAGAGGGCTTGTTAACCGGTTGAGAGAGCTTAAGCCTAAAAAAGTAGTATTTTGGTGCTCTTCTTGTATTGTGAGAATACTGGAAATCATCGCAGATTACGAGGATTTTAATTTTGAAATTTTATCTGTATCTCAATATTTAACACAAAATAAAGATAAATTAAATTTTAAATGCGCTATCCATAAAAATCTTGTTGTTCATGATCCGTGTAAGATTCTATATACAGAGATTGATCCCATTGGTCCAAGAGAATTATTAAAATCTATTGAAGGGGTTACGGTTATAGATAAGAATACAGATACCAAAGATGAATTGTGCTGTGGTATTTCTTCTCCTTTCATGGTAACAGAGCGTATGAAAAACTTACAAGATAAATGTTTGAATGAAGTTGTAAACATGGATGTAGATGCTTTAGTAGATGTATGCCATGCATGCCATAATTTATTTTTAAATAAAGCTGAGGAAGTTGATTTTGATATGGACAGTTATATCTTAATGATTGCACAGGCACTTGGACTGGACCATCAAGATTTTTTTAAAGAAATTAAAAAATGTAGAAGTTTAGATGAGATAAAAAGTTTAACAAAAGACTATTACAGCGTCTCTCCTTACACTGAACAAGAAATTGATACAGAGATTAAAAACTTCTTTGGCGTATAAGACAAGAACGCTTCCTTTTGTTTGAATTAGGAAGTTTGGATAATATACTAATATTACGATATAATATTGATATATGGATGTGGAGGTGAATTACAATGCCATCTATAAGACCGAGTTCGGATTTGAGAAATAAATACAGTGAAATATCAGAGTTCTGTCATAAGTATAATGAGCCGGTTTATATCACTAAAAATGGCCAAGGAGATCTAGCCGTTATGAGCATTGAAACCTATGAAAAGTTAGTAGGTAAATTTGAACTTTATAAATTGCTTGACGAAGGAATGGATGCTTTACAGCAGAAAAAAACAAGGCCTTTTAAAGAAGCTTTGGCAGATATAGAGAAGGATTATAAATGACAACCTATGATATTCTAATCACTGAACCTGCTGAGAAAAAATTATATGACATAGGGGCATATATATCTAAAGAACTGCTAGAGCCACAAAAGGCGAAAAAAGTAGTTGAAAAAATTGCTAAAGGAATTAATTCTTTAGCAAATGTACCTTTAAGAAATAATTTAGCAGCTGATGATAGACTTGCCGGTAAAGGTATAAAAAAAATGATGGTAGACAACTATATTGTATGTTATGTTGTGACTGAAGAGCGCAAAACGGTTACCATGATTAGAATATTATATACTAGAAGAGATTGGATCAACTTATTATAAATTGAACCACTAACAGGGCTTAAAACCCCTGTTTTTTTGTATGACAAAAGTATAATATTAAGACGGAACCAATCATCCATTATACCTAAAAAAGAGGTTCAAAACATACTTACCTTAGTGCTGTCAAGGTATAATAAAGCGGCAGAATCGGATACTAAAAGAAGATGTATTATATTTGATATAGTAGGTAGAAAATTGAAAAAAGCATAAAAAAATATAATCTTTGTTTTAAATAAAAAAGCTAGGGTACAAAAAGATAAAAGAAGGAAGGACGTTAAGATGACACAGAGAAAAGAAGTAATGGAACAAGGATGGAATTTAGACAGCAGTTATGCTGGTCTGCCTAAAATTTTCTTTACCAGTCTCAACCCAACTCCTGTAAGCTCACCGGAGACAGTCATTTTTAATGAGTCTTTGGCAGAATCACTGGGATTAAATGTTCAAAGATTACAAAATAATCATGGTGCAGCGGTGTTAGCCGGCAACCAGATGCCCGAAGGTTCTTTGCCTCTCGCTCAAGCTTATGCAGGGCATCAATTTGGACATTTTACTATGCTGGGGGATGGCAGAGCGATACTGCTTGGTGAACAGATGACCCCTTTAGGTAAGCGGTTTGATATTCAGCTCAAGGGTTCCGGTAGAACACCATACTCCCGGGGCGGTGATGGTCGAGCGTCACTTGGACCCATGCTGCGTGAATATATCATCAGCGAAGCCATGCATGGACTTGGCATTCCTACCACTCGAAGCCTAGCGGTAGTGACAACCGGTGAGTCGGTCATTCGCGAAACCATACAAAGAGGTGCGATTTTGACCCGCGTGGCTGCCAGCCATTTGCGGGTTGGCACCTTTCAATACGCTTCGAAATGGGGTACAATTGACGACCTTCAAGCTCTGGCTGATTACACATTACAAAGACACTTTCCATACGTTGATGCTGAGAACCGCTATCTTTTCCTGCTGCAAGAAGTAATTAAGCGTCAGGCTTTATTGATCTCCAAATGGCAGTTGGTTGGATTTGTTCATGGGGTAATGAATACCGACAACATGGCTCTTAGCGGAGAAACCATTGACTATGGTCCTTGTGCTTTCATGGATACCTATGATCTGGCAACGGTATTCAGTTCTATTGATAGGCACGGCCGCTATTCTTTCGGGAATCAGCCCCATATTGCAGGGTGGAACCTCAGCAGATTTGCTGAGACCCTATTGCCGTTGCTGCATGACAATCAAGAGCAGGCTGTAAAACTTGCTCAGGATGCGGTCTCAGACTTTCCTAAATTATATCATTACAATTGGCTGGCAGGAATGAGAGCTAAACTGGGATTATTTAACGAAGAGCAACAAGATGAATCCCTTATAGAAGAACTCCTCAATATGATGCAGAAGCATGGAGCAGACTATACAAATACCTTCCGCGCATTAACGTTTGAGAAGCCGGAAGATACTGTCTTGTCAGACAGCACGGAATTGACTCAGTGGCATGAGCAGTGGCAGGCAAGGCTGAGCAGACAACAGGAATCAAAAGCCGCCTCTCAACAGCTGATGCGAAATAACAACCCTGCTCTAATTCCTCGTAACCATCGAGTAGAAGAAGCACTGAAAGCAGCGGTGGACCAAGGAGACTACAGCGTTATGCAACGATTCCTAGAGGTGCTTTCGGACCCTTATGCCCACTGTCTTAAACAGACGAAGTATACCACATTACCAGACCCTTCAGCCCCTCTTTACCGAACATTCTGCGGGACTTAATAAACAAAAAGGGACGGTTCTTTTTGTTTGGAAACAAGCATTTAAACAAAAGAATTGCCCTTTTTATTTTTATAACTCGTAAATAGTAAATTCTGTTCACAACAAGTCATGTTCATAACAAGCCATTGACATATATAGTTTAACGATGTATAATATATTTACCAACTAGTCAGTAAATTTTCAACCACTGTTTGACCATTGTTCAAGGGGGTAACTAAATGAATAATACTAAACATTATCTTAGTAAAGAAGTATTTGGAACAGCCAGACTTCAGATGAGAGCGCCAAATGCAAATGTTTTGTTACAAGTAGATTTTGAAGGACTTATTTTAGAATCCGAATTGGAAAGCGCATTATTAACAGCTTCGAAAAAACATGTCCTATTAAACAGCCGCATTTTAGTCAATGAAGAAAAACAGGCCGCATACCATATAAAACAAACAATGAAACCGGATATAAGGCTGATCAATCATGACGAAGATATTAATGCAATCAGAAAGAAGGCGCTGAAAGAAATATTTGATATTGAGAATGGGCCTTTAATCAGATTCTATATAGTGGATGATAACCATAAAAGCAAATTACTCATATGTTGTCATCATGCCATTTGTGATGGTCTTTCACTCATTTATCTGATAAAAGACATTGTTAACATTATAATAAAAGATGATTATGACATGGAAGATAATTGCAAAAAAGAATTAACCGTAATCGATAACAGCGTAATACCAGACAGCGTTAAAAATGGTTTTATTACTAAACTTATTATGAAAAGAATTGATAAATCTGTGGAGAAAACGGATATTACCATTACAGATGATATGATGAATGAAATTCATACAGAATTTTGGTTAGAGCATAAAAATGAAATCATAACACTGGATTTACTTGAAGAAGATACTCACAAAATAATTAGTGAATCTAAAAAGAATGGTGTTACAGTAAATTCTACAATGGTGACGCTTTTTATAAAAGCTCAACAGACATTATTAAAACCAAAATCATATTCAAACAACATTACCATATCCGTTAATTTCAGAGATTATATGGCTCAAACACCAGAAGATACGGTTGGATTTTATGCATCAGCTGTCCGTCCTCAATTAGACTATTCTGAAAAGAAAAGTTTTTGGGAAAACGCAAAAATGATTAACAAAAAGATAAAAAGCTTAATCAACGAGAAATCAGTTTTTGAATCTCAAGTCATAGGATTATTTAACCCGAAATTTATAGATGCTTTAGTTCTTGCTATGTTTAATAAAACGGATAATGATACAGCTTTAAAAATGGTTAGAAAAAAGAAGATGAACAAAATCAACACAGCATGCACCTTTACAAATTTAGGCAAAATCAAAATGCCCATCAGCGAAGGCAGGCTGGCAGTGAAATCAATATACGGGCCTATGGTATACAGTAATACCATGGAGCAATATATAGGTATTATTACAAATAACAACAAAATGCATGTAACCATCTGCTATAATGCTAATGTTATTAATCCACTGGATATGGAAGCTTTTAAGAAAATCATTATGAATGAGATATTGCAGATATAATTGTAATCTATTATGGAATATTATTTCATATATCTAAATCATGTACTCAACGAAAATGATATACACCAAATAACAGAAAGAGGATGGGAAGTATAACTTTCTATATTCAACATAGTGTCAGCATTGAATCAAGCGTTGAAAGCTGGATATATATAGTCATGATTACAATTACTGAGGGGTTACCCATACTTTATAATAAGTTATAATATTTAAAAGGAGGGATAATAATGAAAAAGCTTTTAATTGGATGTGCTATCGCCTTAATCCTTTCTATAGGGACCCCTTTAAATGCTGAAGCTAGTACTCAAACTCACACCGTTGTGTGGGGAGATACACTTTGGAAGATTGCAGTAAAATATCAAGTAGGTGTTACGGAACTCATTAACATGAATACGCAGTTGAAAAATCCGGATCTCATTTATCCAGGAATGAAAATCTATATACCTGATCAAGCTTCTGGCAGAGCATTTGAGCTTGAGGTCGTTAGATTAGTCAATGTAGAAAGAGCAAAATATGGGCTGCAACCTCTCTCGGAAAACTGGGAGCTTTCAAGAGTAGCAAGGTATAAGTCAAATGATATGAAAGACATGGGATACTTTTCTCATTACTCACCTATCTATGGATCTCCATTTGATATGATCAAGAATTTTGGAATAAGATATACTGCAGCTGGTGAAAACATTGCAATGGGCCAGAGAAGTGCATCGGAAGTAATGAATGGCTGGATGAATTCATCAGGGCATAGAAGGAATATTTTAAATGCTAACTTCACTCAAATCGGTGTGGGTTATGCGGTTAATTCAAACGGAACACCTTATTGGACACAAATGTTTATAAGACCATAATATTAAAAAAAGAAAAAACTGAATAAGATTACCAAACCTTAATGAAAACCGTGGTAAAGTATAGTGAAATTCATTTCATTTGCATAAACTGCGGTTTTTATTTATATCCAGCAGTTTAATATATGTTTTAGCTCTTAAGCTTGATTCCTGAGAGTATAATTTTAGTTGGCGAAGGGTACTGATACCCTATTATACCAACGATTTTTTGATTGCAGCACCTGCATATTATATATTGAAATTAATGTTGAAATTAAATATAATGATATAAACGGAAATAAAGTTAGAAGGTGTGTTTTATGACAAAAAAATCTTTTAAGAAAAATCAATCTGTAGAGAAAGTTTTTGATATTATTGAGATAATGGCAAAATATGGTGAGCCCATCCGATTAAATGAATTATCAGAAAAGCTTGGCATGTCTACGCCCACTGTTTATAGATTTTTGAATACATTATTGAATAAAGAGTATGTTAGAAAAGATGAAGAAAGCTCTAAGTATTATTTAACTTTAAAGCTAAAATATTTGACGGATTTAATGCATGAGCAGTTCAGTATCAGCAGAATCGTTTACCCCTACTTAAAACTTTTAGCCAATAAAACAGGTGAGACTGCCAGTTTTGTAATAATGGAGAATAATATGGCTGTGTATGTGGATAAATGCGAAGGATCCGATAAAATGGTAAAGAGCTTCCAACGAATAGGCTATAGAGCACCTTTGTATTGCACGGGTGTTGGAAAAGTATTTTTATCAGAGCTATCCGATGAAGAAAAGGAAAAAATATTCAGTGACAGCGGACCTTTAGAAAAACTGACCGAAAATACCATAACCGATATCCAAGAGCTGAATAAAGAATTAGCCATCATCAAAGAACGCGGCTATTCATATGATAATGAGGAATGCGAAATAGGTGCAAAATGCATAGCAGCACCTCTAAGAAATTTTTCCGGTAAAATTATTGCTTCTATCAGTGTTTCGGGACCCAGCTCAAGAATGACAGAAGATACACTGGAGAATATAAAAAAGGAATTATTAAAAGTGAGTAAGGAAATATCAAAAATTTTGGGATTTGTTGATAAAAGGCAGGAACCATAATCTGTTAATAAATAAATGTATATATAAAGGTGTCTAATTTGACACCTTATTTTATTGGTTGCATTTAAATATTATTAGTCAATTATGATAAAGTGTCGTAATGATTGTCATAAACATTGTATTAAATTATTATTGATTTTTGCATCAGGCAATGATAGAATTATATTAAATGAAATATGATTTTACTATGTGAAATATAATTTAAAATTTTAAGGAGGGTGCTTATGAAAAAAATACTTATTTCACCATCTAAATACGTACAAGGCGAAGGAGAACTCAATAATTTGGGAGAATATGTAAAAGCATATGGAAACAAAGCCTTACTGGTCGCACACAATGACGATCAGGCTAGAGTACAAACGCAATTAGATGAAGCCATGAAAAAGGACGCCTTTACGCTTGTAAGCTGCGGATTCAGAGGAGAATGCTCAAAGGTAGAAGTAGCAAGAATTAGAGAAATAGCTGAGAAGAACAACTGTGACGTTATCGTAGGACTAGGTGGAGGAAAAGCATTGGATACTGCTAAAACACTAGGGTATCATGAGAAAAAACCGGTAATAGTTGTTCCGACAATCGCATCTACGGATGCACCATGCAGTTCATTAGCAGTACTCTACACAGAAGACGGTCAATTTGATGAGTATATGTTCTTTGGTAAAAATCCTGATCTGGTATTGGTAGATGTAGATATTATTGCAAAGGCACCTACAAGATTTTTGGTTGCAGGAATGGGAGATGCATTAGCAACTTATTTCGAAGCAAGATCATGTGAAAGATCATTAGCAAACAATATACCGGGAGGCAAAAGCACAAAAACAGCTTTGGCAGCAGCAAAATTATGTTACGAAACGCTTCTTGAAGATTCCGTTAAAGCTAAAGCAGCCTGTGATTCTAATGTGGTAACACAAGCATTGGAAAATATCGTAGAAGCTAACATCTTATTAAGCGGATTAGGCTTTGAGAGCAGCGGGCTTGCAGCAGCACATGCCATACACGATGGTTTGACCGTATTGGAAGAAACCCATCATTTCTTTCATGGAGAGAAAGTATCCTTTGGAACATTAGTACATTTGGTATTAGAAAATGCACCATCGTCAGAAATCAATCAAGTCATTGATTATTGTAAATCTGTAGGACTGCCAACATGCTTAAAGGATTTAGGCATCACTGATAATTCGCAAGAAAAACTAATGCCTGTAGCCATAGCATCATGTGCCGAAGGAGAAACCATTCACAATATGCCATTCCCAGTGACGCCTGAAATGGTATATGCAGCGATATTGGCCGCCGATAAACTAGGGCAATAATATGGGAGGGTGAAAGAATGAAAAAAATAATGAATCAAGTTGAAGACGTTGTAATAGAAATGTGTGAGGGTATCGAGAAAGCACATTCCGACAAAATTGTTTTCAACAAAAAATATAAAATAATAAAAAGAAAAAACTTGAACAAGGATAAGGTAACCCTGATCAGCGGCGGAGGAAGCGGACATGAGCCGGCACATGGAGGATTCGTCGGAACAGGAATGTTGGATGCAGCCGTATGCGGAGATGTGTTTGCATCACCGTCAACTATACAGGTATACAATGCAATTCTTGATACCGAATCCAGCAAGGGTACACTGCTGATTATTAAGAACTATTCAGGAGATTGCATGAATTTTGATACCGCAGCAGAAATGGCATTTGAGGATGACGATATAACCGTTGAAAAGGTATATGTGAATGATGACATAGCAGTTAAGGATAGTCTCTATACAGTTGGAAGAAGAGGTGTGGCAGGTACCGTACTGGTACATAAGATTGCCGGAGCAGCTGCAGAGCAGGGGAAAGAACTTGCGGAAGTAAAAAGAATAGCAGAAAAAGTCATAGCAAATGTAAGAACAATTGGATTTGCATTAACATCATGCACAGTACCTGCTAAAGGAACACCAACATTTAAGTTGGAAGATAACGAAATAGAATTCGGTGTGGGTATACATGGTGAGCCAGGAATAGCAAGAGAAAAAATTGCTACGGCTGATGAACTGGCAAAAAGACAAGTGAAGATGCTTATGGAAGATCTGCCATTTAACCGTGGTGACGAAATAGTACTTCTGGTAAACGGACTTGGAGGAACACCGCTGCAAGAACTGTATCTGTTCAATAATTCGGTAAGTAAAGAAATTGAAAACTATGGTGTTAAAATCTATAAAACAATGGTTGGTAATTATATGACATCAATTGATATGGCCGGAGCTTCAATCACTATGTTAAAGTTGGATGCAGAAACAAGAGAATTACTGGATGCGCCGGTAGATACACCGGCCATAAAAATATAACTCTTTTATGTAAGATGGAGGAAAAAAAGTGAATACATTAGTTACAAAGGACATCATATCAATAATTGATATGATGTCAGACATTATTATTGAAAACCAGGTGTATTTCTGTGAACTGGATTCAGTTGCAGGAGACGGAGACTTTGGTATGTCGTTATCAAAAGGTTTTAAGCAAGTAAAAAAAGAGTGGAACGAGCTTTCAAAGGATAATATTGGAGCATTTTTAAAAGATTGCAGCATGATTATTACGGAGTATTGCGGTGGTGCTTCCGGACCAATCTGGGGATCAGCATTTAGAAGTGCAGCTAAATACGCTAAAGGGAAAGAGGAACTCAACCTCCTTGAATTAAGTGAGATGCTTCAATCCGCAGTTGACGGGATTCAAGCAAGAGGCGGCGCTAAATTGGGAGATAAAACCCTCCTGGATGCGTTAATACCGGCAGTGGAATCTTTAAAGGCAAGTGCTATGAATAATGAAACACTTATCTCATCCATGGAAAAAAGTGCAAAAGAAGCGGTGCTGGGAGGCGAGAAAACCAAGACTATGATTGCAACTAAGGGGCGAGCTACCTATCTGGGAGAAAGAAGCCTTAATCATCCGGATGCAGGTGCGACTGCAATAGGCGTCATCTTTACTGGAATTGTTGAAAAATTTAAACCATAAAAATAAAGGGGTACAATATACATGAATATTAACAAAATACTCATATCCAGTGATTCATTTAAAGGAACGCTTTCATCTATTGAAGTATGTCATATTATGAATGAAGCAATCATTAATATTATGGGATCAGTTGATGTAAAAGCCATTCCTATTGCTGATGGCGGAGAAGGTACCGTAGATGCATTTTTAGAATCTGTCGGTGGTGAAAAAATATATGTTAACGTAAAAGGACCTTTTTTTGAGGACATAGAGGCGTATTATTGTATTATCAATGATGGACGAACTGCAGTTATTGAATTAGCACAAGCGGCAGGTTTATCGCTTGTAGAAACAAAAAAAAACCCTATGAAAACATCAACCTATGGTGTGGGAATGATGATCAAAGATGCATTGGACAAAGGTTGTCAAAAGATCATAATAGGTCTTGGAGGAAGTTGCACCAATGACGGCGGGATAGGCATGTTAAATGCTTTAGGTGTTGATTTTTTAGATTTCGGCTTGAAAAAAATATCATTGGATGGTGAAGGATTAGGTGGATTAAATGAAATCAATACTTCTAAACTGGATAATCGAATCAAGAATTGTATAATAGAGGTTGCCTGCGATATTGACAATCCTTTATTCGGGTTAAACGGCGCGGCACATGTTTATGCACCCCAAAAAGGTGCCGATAATCAAATGATCGAAATACTGGATAGTAATCTAAAAAACTATGCAGCAGTGATCCAAAAAATAACAGGCCTTGATGTACAAAAAATTAAAGGCGCAGGTGCTGCAGGAGGCGTTGCTGCAGGGCTGGTATCCATATTGAATGCTCAGTTAAGACCGGGAATAGAAATGATAATGGAATATACGGACTTTGAAACACATTTAAAGGATTCAGATTTGGTCATTACCGGTGAAGGCAAAATCGATAGTCAGACAACCAGAGGAAAAGTACCCATCGGAATAGCCAAAATCGCTTCGGGCTATAAAATACCTGTCATTGCAATTGTTGGGTGTATTGACGATCACATAGACGGCATATATAAAAATGGAATCACGGCAACATTCAGCATTAACAGAAAACCTGAAGATTTTTCCATATCAAAAGCCAAATCAAAATATAATTTATTAAAAACTACCGAAGACATCATTAGGTTATTAAAGGTAATGTAGGAAAATGAATAACATGAAAGGAGAAGTGTATTATGAAAATCGTTGTATTAGATGGTTATGTTGAAAATCCTGGGGACCTGTCATGGGATGAATTGAAAAAATTAGGGGACTTAGTGGTTCATGATAGAACTAGCTTTGATAGGACATTAGAAACAATTGGTGATGCCGACTATGTATACACCAATAAAACCCCCATAACGAGAGAAACCATTGAGAAAGCACCTAATTTAAAATTCATTGGTATGCTGTCTACCGGGTATAATGTGGTAGATGTTGACGCTGCAAAGGAAAAGGGAATCGTAGTATGCAACGTTCCGACATACGGGACACATGCTGTTGCACAATATGCAATTGCTTTGCTCTTAGAACTCTGTCACCATATTGGGCATCATGACAGAAGAGTAAAAGAAGGTGCTTGGGACAAAAGTATTGATTGGTGCTTTTGGGACTATCCGTTAATTGAACTAGCTGATAAAACAATGGGCATTATTGGACTTGGAAAGATAGGCTATGCAACCTCGAAAATAGCACAAGCGTTGGGAATGAAGGTAGTAGCATATGATGAGTATCCTAACAAAAGCTTAGAAACGGATACCCTTAAATACGTTGAATTAGATGAGCTATTCAGAGAATCGGATGTTATCTCATTGCACTGCCCTCTTTTTGAAAGCACAAAAGGGATTATCAACAAAGATAATATTGCAAAAATGAAAGACGGTGTAATGATTATTAATAATGCAAGAGGACCCCTTATTGTTGAGGAAGATTTGTTTGAAGCATTAGTCAGTGGAAAAGTTGCCGGTGCAGGATTAGATGTTCTGTCCGTAGAACCTGCACCTATGAGTAATGTCCTTATGAAGGCGCCAAACTGCATCATTACTCCCCATATATCGTGGGCGCCAAAAGAAGCAAGAGCGAGACTAATGGATGTGGCAGTTAATAATCTTAAAGAATTTATTAATGGAAATCCTGTCAATGTGGTAAATCCATAAAAAAGGAGGCAATATAAATGGGAAATTTAAAAGACTATATGAAAGTAGGGATTGTTCACTTTATGGCTTATCCTTCCGTTATTAAAGGGGAAGGACCTATCTGTGAGACAGTAAAAAAAATTGCTGTTGATGATTATTTTGATACCATAGAAGTCAGCTGGATAAAAGACGAGAAAACACGCCAAAAAGTTTCTGATATGCTCCAGTCAAGTAAGATAAAAGTATGCTATGGTGCACAACCGAGATTGCTGACAACCGGAATGAATATTAATGATCTTGATACAGAAAAAAGAACACAAGCTGTAAAAACTTTGCTGGAAGCAGTTGATGAAGCAAAAGAATTAGGGGCTCAGGGGATTGCATTTTTAAGTGGTAAATATGAAGAGCACAATAAAGAAGATTATTATCAGGCTCTTTTGAAATCAACAAGAGAACTGTGCGAATATTCTAAGAAAAAGAATATGAATGTAGTTTTAGAAATATTTGACTATGATATTGATAAGAAAAGCTTAATTGGTCCAACCAGCTTAGCAAAGAGATTTGCTGAAGATATTCTTATAGATTATGACAATTTTGGACTGATGGTGGATTTGAGTCATATCCCTATGTACTATGAAACCGTGGCAGAAGCTTTAGAGCCAATAAAAGACTATATTGTACATGTTCACATAGGCAATACGGTAATAAAAGACAAGGATATGGAAGGGTATGGCGATACACACCCAAGATTTGGATTTCCAAATGGAGAAAATGATGTAGAGCAGCTTACTGAGTTTTTGGAAGGACTGTTTAAAATAGGATATTTAAAAAAAGGTAAAAGACCTGTAGTCAGCTTTGAAGTAAAACCTTGGAAGGATGAAGACAGTGATATTGTTATTGCCAATGCAAAAAGAACACTAAATGAAGCATGGGCAAACATAAATGCAGTATAAAATTCAATAGGTTTGCCATTTAAAAGCCTAAATATATTTTGTAAGGAGAAAAAAATGAAAATATCAGAAATTATTATTGAGATATTAGAAAAAGAAGGTATAACAGATGCTTTTGGGATTCCCGGGGCAGGAATCAACGGACTGTATCAGGCGCTTTCCAAGTCGGATAAAATTAAGCATTATACCCATCGCCACGAAGAGGCATGTGTGCATGCGGCAAGCGGATATTACAGAGCCAGCGGTAAAATGGCCGTAGCACTATGCACATCAGGTCCTGGAGCAACCAATTTTGTTACAGGTGTTTACACTTCAAACATTGACTGTATGCCTCTAATAGCAATTACAGGTCAGGCTGTAAGAGCACAGCTTGGAAAGGATGCATTTCAATGCGTAGATATTGCAAAAATTTGTGAGCCTGTTGCAAAAAAGACATACTGTATTACCGAACCCGAAAAAGTAGTAGAAATTTTTGGTGAGGCTTTTAAATTAGCAAGAGAAGGGAAGCCCGGCGTCATTGTAATTGACCTGCCTTTGGACATTCAAAACACTGAAATCGAATTTGATCCAGAGCTGTATAAGCCACAAACCTTTGACGTTCCTACGCCTAAGTCAGAAGACATTAAAAAGGCTGTTGAGATGATGATGCAGGCGGATAACCCCGTAATGATTATGGGTGGCGGTGCAATTCTTTCAGGCGCTGCATCTGACTGTGTGAAACTTGCCGAAGCGCTTAATACACCTGTGATTACCACTTACATGGCTAAAGGAGGAATTCCATCTCAGCATCCACTTTGTGCAGGTCATGCCGGTATTCAGGTGGGTCAGCCTATTGGCAATAAGGTGCTTTTGGATTCAGATTTGGTTCTGGGAATTGGATGTCGCTTTACAGATCGCCACACAGGTGACATAAACGTTTATCGTGGTAACCGTAAGTTCATTCACATTAATATAGATCCAAAAGAGATTAACAAGATTTTTACAGCAGATTTAGGAATTGTATCAGACGCAAAAAATGCTGTTTTGGCATTGATGGAAGAATTACAAAGTCATGCCCATCGTGAGAAAACCGAAATGGCCCAGAATCTTCCTCAGATGCGTAAAGAGCTTGCCAGAAAGGTTGATTATGATACGAAGCCCATTCATCCCCATCGAGTTTTTCGTGAGATGAATGAATATTTTAGTCAGGATACTATTTTTACAACAGGTTGCGGGATTACACAAATATGGTCGGGACAACTTCAGAATATAGATAAACCAAATCATTATCTTGCTTCCGGTGGAGCCGGAACCTTAGGTTATGATATTCCTTCTGCTTTTGGTGCTGCCATATCTACAGGGAAGACAGCAGTAGCTGTTATGGGTGATTTTGGCTTTACCTTCCATGTTCAAGAACTTGCAGTTTGCGCTAAGAATAACATTCCGGTAGTAGTCGTGATTATTAACAACGCTTATTTAGGACTTATTAGACAAAACCAAAAATATGCTTACGGTTATGAATATGGCGTGGAAATGAAAGAAAACCACGACATGATGGACTATGTAAAGGTGGCTGAGGGCTTTGCTTGTTATGCAGAACGCGTATTTGAAGCAAGTGAAATTCAAGCAGCACTGGACCGTGCCTGTAAATGCGGAAAGCCTGCGGTAGTCGACATTATTTGCGACCCCAGCATAGATTGTTCTATGGGCGCTGCCATAGATTGCGTTAAGGAATTTTAATAAAGCCCTTAAAACAAAAGGGACGGAACTTTTTGTTTGATTTTGATGACGTCAGCATCAACCAGCCTATAAGATTTAAATAATCTTATAGGTTTTTAATTTTAAAAAACAGGGAAGGTTCTTTTTGTTTGATTTAGTCATATACTATTCAAAAATATTAGGTTAGTATGGTTTCTTTTTTGTTTGCGGTGTAACGCAATACTTTGGTTTTTATTGACATTGACATATTTAAAGATATAATGCAATTAAGGACAAAATGCTCTATGAACTTTGTCCTTCTAAATTGACTACATATCCAACATCAATTTTTTTTACACTAATCTTGAAACATACCTGAAGTGCTGTTCAACTATTACTATTTTTTTATTATATATGCATATAATTATCTCCTTTTCAACCTGAAAGTAATGATTTGATTATCTTAAGAAAATGATGTATACAAAAGAGAATTTATTGTAACTGCTATTGAAATCTTTAAATAAAGGAACAAAAGGGAATACTAGAGTTAGGATTGACAAAATGACAGAATCATAAGGTTAAACCGGAAAAACTTGATGTGGTCCTGCTGGCGAAAACAATACATTAACTTGATTATTGTAAAAGGACCAAAATATCAATACCCGTTTCGAATCAAAATTGAAGAAAGAGGGGAATTTATATGAAATCTGTTACAATCATCGGTGGAGGAAATAGTGCTCACGTATTAATACCACTATTATCCAAAACAGAGCTACAAGTTAATCTTTTAACCAGTAGACCAAAAGAATGGTTACAGACTATTGCTCTGGAGTATACTTTACCGTCAGGTGAATTGGTAGATACTTATCACGGTAGAATCCATAAAATATCCAATCGACCAAAGGATGTGATTCCTAATTCGGATATACTCATATTATGCATGCCGGTACACTCATATCGCGAGGCTTTACACAAAATTGCCCCGTATATTGATCGAGAAAAAAAGAGATATATAGGAACTGTATATGGCCAGGCTGGATTTAATTGGATGGTGGAAGAAATCATTCAAAAATTTTCAATAGAGAATATAACCATTTTTGCTTTCGGGTTGATTCCTTGGATTTCCCGGACAAAAATATATGGAAAATCGGGAATTGTTTACGGAGCAAAGCCGGTTAATATTGCTGCAGTATCTCCTTTTGATGATTTTCCACAATTAGACAACGTGCTTTTCGATAAAATAGTCCATCAATGGTTTCACCAAGGTGCTTTTCGGCAAGCCAACAATTTTATATCTTTAACGCTGTCATTGGATAATCAGATTATACATACTTCTCGGTTATACGGACTCTTTTTGGAAAGCGGAGGGGTATGGAACAAAAAAGAGAACATTCCGTATTTCTATCGTGATTTCTCCCTAAAATCTGCTCAGATATTACAAGCGTTGGATGATGATTATTCATTGATTCGGAATAAAATTAAAACATTGTTTTCCGAGAAAAAGTTTACTTACATGTTGGATTATTTATTGTTGGATAATACCACAAATTTGAGATCTAATAAAACAATATTAGAAACTTTTCAAAATTCAAAAACTTTGGGAGCCATTCAGACACCGGTTGTAGAAGAAAACGGAAAATGGGTAATAGATAAAAAACATCGTTTTTTTCGTGATGACATCTATTACGGTTTATGCATAGCAAAATGGATTGCTCAAAAACTTGATTTAAAGGTACCCCATATGGATGAGGTTCTGATATGGGCACAGGATTTTTTGAATGATCGAATCATCGAAAACGAAAAATTGGTAATCAGTGAAGAAATGAAAAAAAATCCTTTCAAATATGGCGTGCCAGAAGTTTACGGTTTTAGTAAAGTGGATCAAATTATTGACTAAAAGGAATCAAATAAAAGGGACGGTTCTTTTTGTTTGGTTTTGATGATGTAAAATTTTAAAAACTATGGTATATTAAATAAAAGGGTGATTTCACACAAAGGTTAAAAAGCTGTTTGCTGATGCAGACAGCTTTTTAAAAAGTTTAAAAAATTTTGTAACGAAATACTGATTGATTGGATATATGTTGTGAAGGAGGTGATATTGCATGTTTGACATAGATGATATTTATAAGGAATATGCGGAGATGGTTTTTAAATTTATCATAAGTCTTTGTAATGATGAGGATACTGCAGAAGAGCTCACCCAGGAGACTTTTTATCGTGCAATAAAATCATCTCATCGATACGATGGTACATGTAAAGTTTCTACGTGGCTTTGCCAAATTGCAAAACACGTTTGGTATCAAGAAATTGATACAAGAAAACGTAAAGCAACATCTATGCTTGATGACAATATTGTTTCCGAAAAATTAAATCCCGAGGAAGAATTATGTCTGATAGAGGACAAGATGCAGCTTATCAAAGCCGTACATATTCTTGATGAAACCGCAAAGGAGGTGGTTCTCTTGCGAATCACGGGTGCATTTTCATTTAGAGAAATTGGGGAAGTATTTGACAAAAACGAAAACTGGGCAAGAGTAACTTTTTACCGTGCAAAACAAAAAATTATGAAAGGAAGATTGAGATGAAATGTGAAATTATTAAAGACTTATTACCGAGTTATATAGATGGTTTGACCAGTGCTGAAAGCAACTTTGAGATCGAAAAACATCTCAAAGACTGCTCACAATGCCAGGCGTTTTTAGAGCAAATGAAGGCTGACGTCAATGTAGAAGATAGCGAGTATAATAAAGAAGAAATAAAGCCGTTTAAAAAGTTTAATAAAAAAATCTTACATGCAGTGCTCATAACATTGACAGTATGTGCTTTGGCAGTAGGAGCTTATCTCTTTTTCTTTGGATTTGGATGGAAAGTCAATTCCGATGATATGAATATGGAATATACTTATAAAAATGGTAAGCTTCAATTTGAGTTTGAGCTGACAAATGGCAGAGTGCTCAATGCTTGGACTGATTTTAAGTGGACTGATTCTAAGGGTTCGGAATATACTATTAAGTTCACTGAATGTTTCAGCAGTGTTTTGGATGATAGAGGAAAGCATCCAAATCAATATTCTTATGGTATCAAAAAGATGGGCGGATTTGATAACGATGATTACCTGATATTACAGTTTAAAGATAAAACGAAAACGATCTACCTAAAAGAAATTGTAGAAGAATTGAGCTTACAATAATTACTTATTAGGAGCTAAATCTGGGGCTTAAAGATAGATGTATAAAACAAGAGTGACCATTCATTTTGGATTAAATTTTTATGCAATTGACTATGATACACTGATTAAATTAAAAGACCCGCTAGTTGGTTAAAAACCCGAAATTCTTAAGTTTGAATTTCGGGTTTTATTGAAGATAAAAGGGTCTAAGACGTTCATTTTATAACTATTCCATATGTTCGCTAAAGTATTCTGCAATAGCATCTACTGCTGGATCGACATATTCAGGCATCCAGTATAGATCGAAATGGCCGGCACCTTTAAACTCAAGTTTGTCCTTTTCTCCATTGAGCTGATTATAGAATTCAAGGGCACCAGGAGTTGAAACGGCTTCATCGCCATAAACCATGAATACCGGTACGGCATCGAACATCTTGGCATGATCATAGATGGAGAAGCTGAGGACGTAGTTGAAAGATTGTAGATCTAAGCCGTTTTTCCAGTTTGGCACATCTCCTGGCATACCTGGCAAATAGTATGTCATCATACCTCGGATAATCGGTCTTGCATTTACCGCATCTGCTTCTTCTTTTGTTGTTGGAACAAGTTGGGCGATCATTTCTTCACCGGTCTTAAAATAATTCAGGTTAGCCGGTTCTGCATAAGGCATAATATAGGTCCTTAAGTTAGCGGTATTGCCTACGGAATTGATCTGATCTTGTTGGCCTGTCAAAAATGGGCTGATTATGGCAAGGGCGTTGATTCTGCTGTCATAAGCTGTTTCAAATGCAGAAAAGCCTGCACCGGCACAGATGCCTATATTGAATAGGTTGTTGGCGTCTACCTGTTCAAGGGATTCCAGAAGGTTGACAGCATTGCGTATGTCATCAGAAATATTATAGGCATTGAGAAGCAGCTTACGGCCTTCGCTTTCACCAAAGCCTCTTGGATCGAAAACAAGAGTGATGAAACCTTCTTTACTGAGCTTTTCTGCATAAATACCTGCTGTCTGCTCTTTGACCCCGCTGACCGGTGGTGTTACGACCAGTGCAGGATAGACACTGTCTGCAGAATAATTCTCCGGAGTAAAGATGAATGCTGCGACCTTCTCGCCTTCACTGAAGAACATCACCTCGTTTTTGCCTGCTTTCAATGATATGTCTTCACAAAAGCCATGCTTAAGTGGTGATTCGGATGCCGTCTCGTCCCCCTGGGATACATTCAGTACCTGTGCGCTGTAGATTAAATCCGGGTTGTCAATGTTATTCCAACGGATGATTTCCTCCATGGTGATACCATTGTCTCTGGCAATGCGCCACAGTTCGTCACCGTCTTGAACCGTATAGGTTTTCTGAGCCATAACAACGAATGTGCTGCTGATAACCAAAACAAATGCTAAAATCAATGAGGATACTCTTTTCATAATTGAATTCATTCCTTTCACTTTCACCCAAAGCACAAAATTCAATAAAAACAGTATGTAAGTGATGTACTTAGAGCAATATTAAATAACGTAACGTTACGTTATTTAATATTATGATACAAAATTATTGCCTTTAATGCAAGGAGTTTATGTGTAGTTTTTAAACTAGAGTGGCAAAGTCCCGGTTTTCCTGATATAATACTTGGAAACGTCACGTTACTAGTTATAAATTAACAGTTAAGGAGATGATTTTATGGAATTTGACCGCGTTCGAAATGATGAACAGCGAAAAATTAGAATACAGCAGATAAAAGATGGTGCAACCAAATTGTTCGATACCATGCAGTATCATGAGATTACCTTGGCGCTGATTGCCAATGAGACTGCTTTCACCAGAGGAAATTTATACAAATATATAACATCGAAAGAGGAAATCTTTATGTTGGTTATTCTGGATGAAGTCAGGGACTGGATTAAAGACCTTGAAGACAACATTAATGATAATATGTCAGGGGATATTAAGGGTTTTTCAGAAACATGGGCCAACATCACTTTCAGACATATACGGCTGCTGAAGCTGATGACACTGCTCTTTGCTATACTTGAAAGGAATGTACCATTGGATAGGCTTGTGAAATTCAAGGATGATTGGTTTATAGAAACGTCAAAATGTTTCAATATTGTCCGAAAAGCATTCCCAAAATGGGACGCGAAAACTCTGCGCATGTTCTTAGTTGCTGCCAAGAACTACGCTATTGGATTATTTCCTATGACATCACCGTCACAAATACAAAGGGAAGCGGTTGAAGCATCAACAATGGTTTATGAATTTCCTGATTTTGTTAAAGATTATTCAAGATTTTTGGAAATCCACACGACAGCACTCAACGATTTGAGCTGAAGGAAGTAACCCTGATCTGCCAATATAATAATCTGTAAAATGTATAAGTTTATCAGTAATAGATACATTCATTAGGCCAGAGAACTCTAGTATTGTAAATATAACATAGAAAAATGCAATAGAAGGAGTGTTAAATATGAAATACAGAGTGGTACCTAAGACTGGAGATAAGATTTCAACTTTAGGATTTGGATGTATGCGTTTGGCAACCAAAAGAGGCAGAATAGATGAGGCAAAAGCTGAGGAGCAGATTCGATATGCCATCAGCCAGGGCGTTAATTATTTTGATACAGCTTATCCGTATCATAGCGGACAAAGTGAAAGTTTTCTAGGGAAAGTCTTTAAAGATAGAAACTTAAGGGAGAAAGTCAAGATAGCAACAAAACTTCCGCCGTGGCAAATTAAAAAGAGAGAAGACATGGACAGCATCCTCAAAGATCAACTAGGCAAACTGCAGTTGGACTCCATTGATTATTATCTTGTTCACGGTATTTTGGACCAAAAAGTGTGGGACAGAATGAAATCTTTGGGGATAATTGAATTTCTTGAAGATGCAAAAAAGAAGGGGCATATTAAACATATCGGATTTTCTGTTCACTGTGATATTCAAACCTTTAAAAATGTTGTAGATGATTATGACTGGGATATGTGTCAGATTCAGTATAATTTCTTAGATGAAAATAATCAAGCCGGAACGGAAGGGCTTAAATATGCAGCTGAAAGGGATATTGCAGTATTCATTATGGAACCCCTTAGAGGCGGCAGTCTTTCAACGAAGGTGCCTAAACAAGTACAGCAATTATGGGATACCGCAAAGGTTAAGAGAAATCCGGCAGAATGGGCTTTAAAATGGATATGGAACCATGAAGAAGTGACCTGCATTTTGTCCGGAATGAATAATGATGAACATATCAGAGAGAACATCAATGCTGCCAATACAACTGAACCCAACAGCCTATCAAAAGAGGAAGTGGCATTGGTTGAAAAGGTAAGGGATAAGTACAAAGCATTAACAAAAGTACCTTGTACAGCATGTGCATATTGCATGCCATGTCCGGCAGGTGTTAATATCCCTGAATGCTTCAGTAAATATAACGATAAATATATTTTTGGAACCATGAATGCAAGAATGATGTATGAAATCGGCATGGGGGGCCTCACCGGTGGAGAACCTGCTAGAGCATCACAATGCGTAAATTGCGGAATATGTGAGAAACATTGTCCACAGCATATAGAAATCCGAAAAGAACTTAAAAAAGTGTCATCAGAATTTGATGATTTAACGGGTAAAGCCCTTAACTGGGTTGGTAGACGAATGATGAATAGAAGAAGCAGGTAAGTAATTAAAGGATGATTTGCTGAGATAGCTGTTTTCTATACAAGATACCGGCTAAGCTGAAGATGAGGAAGGTGGCTATATGGACAAGATAATAGAACTACATTCAGTTTCAGTTTTTCATGAGTTATTAGGATATGAAAAGCCTAAACATCCACTGATTACACTGATTGATTTGAAAGAGTTACAACCCAAAAAAGAATATATGAATACAAAATTTGTGACGGGATTTTATACCATCACACTTAAACAAGGACATGATTGCGAAATGAGATATGGTCGTCGTTATTATGACTTCAGTGAAGGCAGTCTGATGTTTGTGAGCCCTGGGCAAGTTTTTGCTTCAGCAAAAGAAAGTAGATCAAAAGAGATAGAAGGCTGGATGTTATGTTTTCACCCAGATTTAATAAGAGGAACGCCGTTAGGTGATAAGATGGATGAGTTTACTTTTTTCTCTTATGATGTTAATGAAGCCCTTCACCTGTCAGAAGATGAAAAAAGGATAATAACAGATATTGCTGAGACCATTAAAAGAGAGTACAGCCTAAATATAGATGTTTATAGTAGAGACCTGATTGTTTCAAACATTGATGTGCTATTAAATTACTCTAAAAGATTTTACGGCAGACAATTTATTACCAGAACACATGCCAATAAAGATGTTATCAGCCGTTTTGATAATTTACTGAAAGCATATTTTAAAGCAGGTAATTTAGAAGAAAGAGGAGTCCCTAATGTTAAGTATTTTGCAAAAGAAATGGGGTATTCTACCAACTACCTGAGTGATTTATTAAAGAAAGAAACCGGCAAAAACACACAAGAGCATATACAATTTCATTTGATAGAAAAGGCCAAAAACCTTCTGCTTGGGACATCAAAGCCAATTAATGAGATTGCTTATACATTAGGATTTGAATACCCGGCACATTTTTCAAAATTTTTTAAGCAAAAAACAGGTATGTCACCTGCCACGTATCGACAATAAAGAAATGTATACCCCAAATGTTAGGTGAAGCTAATAATTGGGGTTTTTACTCAACTTTACGCTTGTTTTGTTGTACAATAATTATAGTTGAGGAAGGTGATCAAGATGGAACCAATAATAAATATAGATTCGATAACCATACTTCATGAGTTGTTAGGTTATGATCAACCGGCACACCCTTTAATTACACTAATAGATCTTAGTAATGCAGAGTCCATGTCAAAATATAAAAACAGACAAATGAGTATAGGCTTTTATACCATCAGCTTAAAGCATCATCATGAAAATTGCAGGCTTAAATACGGCAGACAATACTATGATTTTAGTGAAGGCAGTATGATGTTTACTGCTCCTGGGCAAGTTGCCACTGTTGAATATAAATCAGATGAAGCAGAAGGCTGGATGTTGTGTTTTCATTCGGACCTAATCAGAAAAGGTCAGCTGAATTCAAAAATTAAGGAATACACCTTCTTTTCATATGACTTGTGTGAAGCGCTCCACTTATCTCAACAAGAAGAAGCAACCATTAATAATATTGTCAATACAATCAACCATGAAATAAATGAGAACGAAGATATGTATAGTGACCAATTGATCGTATCAAATCTTGAGGTGCTTTTGAATTATGCCAGACGCTTCTACGGGAGACAGTTTATTACTCGAACAAGTGCCAATAAAGATGTAATGAGTCGTTTTGAAACATTACTGACGGATTATTTTGAATCCAAAAGCCTAGAGGATAAAGGGGTACCTACGGCAAAGCATCTGGCAAAAGAAATGGGGTATTCAACCAATTATCTAAGCGATTTATTAAAGAAAGAAACCGGAAAAAACACTCAAGAGCATATACACTTTCATTTGCTTGAAAAAGCAAAATCTTTACTCTTAGGGACTGAGGCATCTATTTCTCAGATTACATATCAACTTGGGTTTGAGTATCCGGAGCACTTTTCAAAGTTTTTCAAAAAAAAGATGGGGATGTCACCATCGGAATATAGAAAGTAATCATGATTATACGCTCTTTTGTAATTCTAAAAACTTGATATTACTCTCTGAAAAAGCATTTCTATAAGTCAAAGGAATCTTATCCGAAATAAAACAGCTGACATTTGAAACACTTGCAACGGGATAGATTGCAATTTTATCATACTTTGAATGTTCAGCCATTAAATACCAACTGGTAGAAATATCTGTCAGATATCTGTATATATAAGTACTTATTAAAGCATTTACGGTTAATCCGGCTTTTAGATCAATGCCGGAAGCACTGGTGAATGCTTTTTTTACATAAAGATTTTCCAAATTTTTCAAAGGGTTTTGCGTACTTGAGAACATGGTTTTTTCATCTGTGGATGTAACCTCGCCTCCAATCAGATAAACCTTTGAGACTCTTTCCAACAAATCATTGAGTGCGGAGATGTTATTTGTAATAACAGTGAGATTGCGAAAATTACCCAACATTCTAGCTAAAACGCAGCAAGTCCGACCTGACCCGAGGAAGATACTATCTCCATCTTCGATTTCTTGACAGGCCAGCTCAGCGATGGAAATAAGCGTACTATTGTTGTGATAATCCGTAACCTGGACCTGAGAAGACGGTTTGGAATTCAACTGTGCACCACCATGGAATTTTTCTGCAATTCCCTGCTGTTCCAAAATAGTTAAATCCTTTCGGATGGTCACTTCACTAACGTTAAATTCCTTGCTGAGGTCATTGACAAAGACACGTTGATTTTTAAGAAGTCTATTTTTAATTTCTGTAATTCGATCAATCAGCATCGGGTCATATCTCCTTTCGCTTGTATTATATTCGAATGGTTTCAAAAGGTCAATAGAAATGGCATATAATGATAAATAACTATTGACAAATAAAACAAAAGATAATAACCTTAAATCAAAACATTAAATAACTAAAACGAAACAAAACGAAAGCGAGAAGTGTTGTGGGAAAAAGTATATTTGACAACAACAGAAAACTACAAATTTTGGCAGCCGGAAGGGCCGGTATTGATCTGAACACCATAGATATTAATTGCAGTTTCAAGGATATCACCGGATATACCAAGTCGGTTGGAGGATCTCCTGCAAATATTGCACAGGGTTTAGCGAAGCTGGGCATCCGTACCGGATTTATTGGAAAAGTTGCCGACAATGGTATGGGAGAATACATTGCAGAAACTTTTGACAAAGCGGAAATTGACCGTGAAGGTATGATTTTTGACAAGACGGGAGCACCCAACTGTATCGCTATGACCTATATTCAATCACCTACAGAGAGTGGTTCTTTCTTTTACCGTAACGGAACTGCGGATCTTCTGATTACACCGGAGGAGATTTCTGAATCCTACATTGCAAATGCAGCTGCCGTTCTGCTTTCAGGTACTGCCTTTTCATTAAGCCCTTCAAGAGAGGCAATGTTTCAGATTATAGAGTATGCCAATGGGCACAATACAAAGGTCATCATGGACATTGACCATCGTCCCTTTGGCTGGACATCCAAAGAGGAGACAGCAGAAATTACCAACAGGGCTTTGGAGGCTTGCGATATGATCATAGGCAACCGGGAAGAATTTGACATGGTAGAGCTGATTCGGATGCCGGGAAACAGGGACAATGCCATCAGCGCTGAATATTATTTGAACAAAAAAGCAGAGATGGTCATTATCAAAGACGGTCCTAAGGGGTCCATTTGCTATCGCAAAGGGGAAGAACCGATCCGGTGTGGCATTATTAAGACAAAAGCAATCAAAACCTTTGGATCAGGGGACGCCTATGCGGCAGGGTTACTATATGGATTATGCAATGGCTTCACTTTTCTTGATGCCATGAAATTTGGCTCCGCATGTGCTTCAATCACGCTTCGGACCGTAAGCTGTGCCGAGGGCATGCCTTATCCGGAGCAGGTTAATCAGTATCTGTTAGATCATATTTTTACAGAATAGAAGGGAATACATTATAAAGTGAGAATGCTAGAGGAAATTCGAAATGCAGCAAGAGATAACAAGATAGTAGCAGGTTTCAATGTCTTTGGGTATGAGGATGCGGTGGAAATTGTGCGTGCAGCAGAAGATGCAAGGCAGCCGGTTTTGTTAATGACAAACCGAGATGCCTGCAATGAGATGGATGTGGAACACTGGGGCGCCTTATTGACTTCCATTGCGAAAAGTACTGCCGTACCGGTTGGTGTCCATCTGGATCATTGCAGCGACAAAGAAGTGATCTTTCGTGCGATTCATGCAGGATATGCCTCCGTTATGTATGACGGAAGCAGGCTGCCGTTAATCGAAAATATTCGAAATACGCGAGATATCGTTGATTATGCCCACCATAATAATGTAATGGTAGAAGGAGAAATTGGTTACGTACCTTATTTAGATAAAAAGGAAACAGAGATTGTATTTACGGAGCCGGAAGAAGCAAAACAGCTTGCAGAAGAAAGCGGTGTTGATCTTCTGGCGGTATCCGTCGGCAATGTACATCGACTGACGGATAAAAAAGTAAAAATTAATTTTTCATTGGTAAATGAGATTGAAGCCCTTTGCAGTACGCCATTGGTGATACATGGTGCCAGCGGCATCACTTCTGAGGATATTGCTGAGCTGAAAAAACATAACTTCGGAAAAATCAACATTGGAACAGTGATTCGTCAGGAATTTGGAAGCGCTCTTCGACAAGAAATGGCAAGCAAGCCCGATGAATTTGACCGTCTGAAGCTGATGCGTACACCAAGAGAAAAAGTCTATAAGAAAGCATTAGAAATTATTAATAGCCTATCATAGGAGGAGAAAAAATGAGATTGAAACAAAAAGAACCATTCCACGCAGGTTATAACAGTATCACAGCGTTATCTGGGAAACATAGCGAAATGCTGATGGACTTTGGGATTTTGAAATTAGAAAAAGGTAAGACCTTTGCGGATCCCACGAACTTGGAGAAAGTGGTCATTCTACTATCCGGAGAAATTGAAGTTTCCTATAACAGTAAAAAAGTAAAAGTGCAGAGAGATAATTGCTTTGATGATAACCTCTGGTGTCTGAACACAGATAAAAACACACCTTATGAAATCCTAGGTATTGGGGAAAACAGTGAAATTGCCATTATAAGAACAGAAAATGATAAATCTTTTGAAGGGGCCGTTTACGAAAAGGAAAAGGTGACTAATGAAGTTAGGGGTGCAGATACCATGATGGATGCAGGAAGACGTATTGTGCGTACTGCAATGGATGTTCGGCTCACACCTCACTCCAACATTATGTTTGGTGAGGATGTTCATATTCCAGGACGATGGGCAGGTTTTCCTTCACATCACCACCGCCAGCCGGAGATTTACTTCTATAAATTCTGGCCGGAAGACGGATTCGGGCTGCTGCGTCACGGAGATGATGCCATTTTACTGGAGCAAAACGATACAGTAAAAATTATGCCCAATTATGTGCATCCCCAGGTAGCTGCTCCCGGTTATGCTATGTACTTTTTGTGGATGATTCGTCACCTTCCGGGAGATCCATATATAAAGCCAACCTTTGAAGAAAAATATCTTTGGACCGAAAAAGCGGATGCCAAATATTGGCCGGAGAATATATAGCAGTGTTAATAAAAACGGTTATCTAAAGGATGACATTTTAAAATGATATCAATGGCTTTAAACATTAGCTGAATACCCTTTCTGTGGTACCGAAAATGATTTAAATTTCCAATCAAGAAAGTGTCTGTTAAAGGATGATAAAACATGAAAGAGCCTATTGAACCAATATTACCCCAAGCATTATACCTTGAAGGTAAAATTAATGGAATAGTTTTGAAACTCATTAATCCGTAGCCATAATTAATGCCCACAAAGGATAAGTTGAAGAATCCTGCCCAATCTTTCATTTTTTCAAAAGTATCTTTACCGATAATTTCGTGTTTTTTCAAGGCGTTCATGAATTTTAATAAATCCTCTGCCGGAGCAACAATACCTCCACCTGCATAATCGCTTTTTAGAATGTTTAAATCTTTTGCATGAGTATGCATTATATAGACATCAGCTGCTGGATAGCTATTTTGTTTCAAGGATCCCGAATGCGTTACCATGTAGGAATAATGCATATCCAGAGGATTGAAAATATAGTATTCCAGTACTTCATGCAAAGGCATACCGGTAATTTTCTCTAATATTAAGCCCAAAATATGATAGCCTGTATCGCTGTAATGAAAACCTCTACCTGGAGGAAAATGAGACTTTAAATGTTTCTTTGACCAATGAATGATATCCCGGGGTGACCAAGATCGACTGGGTTGCTCAACAATCATTTCCAGCATGGACTTACCTTGTTTAGGTTGATCTTCAAAATAATCGCTTAATCCAGAAGTATGATTTAATAAATGTTTAATCTTTATACGCTCTGTATAATCTATTCCTTTATAAATGTGTAAACTATCTAATAGATCGTGTTCTAAATATTGAGTGATAAAATCATCATAGGATATTTTTTTCTTTTCAAATAAGATACCTGTAAGTACGGATATAAAGAGCTTGCCAATGCTAGCAATATAGTAAGGCTGTTGGGGATCAGCTGGAATACTGCCTGTGATGCCTTGTGCCATATTCAGGTGAATCCCATACTTTTCCGAATGGATTAGCATAAATGCATTATGTATTTTAGGATCTTTTTGGACTACGCCTCTAAAGTGTTTCTCCAGTAATTTTTCAACCGCTTCTTTTTTCATATTTATATGCCTCCACGTTCACATTTTAAGTTTTTTTCTCTCGTGTGGTATGAATAATATCATTGGCAGTACTATCTAACAGTGACACAGCATCATTTTCTGTAAAATTGTCAGAGAGTAATCCATTGGATATCATCACAGAAAGCCCGAGTTGAAAAATCCTCATTTTTAATAAAATTGACGCAAGTTCATTATCTGTAAAATCATCCAGTGTGGGATCTTTTTTCATTTGTTTGATCAGAATAGTGTCCATTACTTGATTATAATCTTTCATATGGCAATTGTTTTTCATTACTAGATCTCTAAAAAGTACAGGATATTTCTTAGCAAACCTTAAGCTGGCTATTCCCATATCACGAAACGGGTTAAGCGTATTCTGTTCCCATAACATCTTTTTGCTAATGCTAAAGATTTTACTGAGTACAGCTTGTGTCAACTCATTTATACTTTTAAAATTGACATAAATAGGTGCAATCGAACTCCCCAATTTTTCTGCAACTTTTCGAATGGTGATGTTATCAATTCCATCCTTTTTAGCGATTTCAAAAGCAATATCAATGATTTGTTCTTTTGAAAATTTTGTTTTAGGGCCCATACAGCAGTTCCTTTCTATACATATTCTATAATTATATATCACATGTTATATAACAAAGATTATATAACATGCGATATATAATTGCAAATCAAACAAAAGGGACGCTTTTGTTTGATTTCGTTTTATTATGTGATAAAATCAATGTGGGGGTGATAAAATGCCAAGACAAGCAAGGGTGGAAAGTGAAACCGGATACTACCATGTAATGGAACGAGGTATTAATAAAGAAAAGATATTCAATACAGAAAAAGAGAAAGATAAAATAATATCTATTATCAAAGAAAAAACAAACGAAGAGTCGTGTCAAATAGCTGCATATTGTATTATGAACAATCATTTACATATGATCGTCATTTGTGAAAAACCTGTACTTGCAACCATTATGAAGCGGATAAATATTTCTTATGCCATGTCTTATAATCGGAATCATAAAAGAATAGGCCCGGTATTTCAAGATCGATTTAAAAGTGAAGGTATTTCTGATGAGAGGTATTTATATGGGGCAATTAGGTATGTACATAATAACCCGGTAAAGGGCCATTTAACTTCAACAGCTGAAGAGTACAAGTGGAGCAGTATGAAAGAGTATATGGGTAAAGAAGAAATAGATGTTATTGATAAGGATATAAAAAAGCAAGTTCTTGATGGTTTTCTTTCAGAGAAAGACTTCATTGAATTTCACAATGCTCAAGATGAAGATGACTATTTAGATGTGAAAGAAGAAGTCGCCAAGCGCAAAGAAAAAGAAGCAGAAGAAATCATGGCAGCTTACTTTGAAGAGAAGGGTATAACAGATTCTAAGCAATTTCAAAATAAAGAGGAATTAATCAAAAAACTCTTAACAGAAACAAAGCTATCATATCGAAGAATAGCGGAACTTACAGAAACAAGTTTACATCAGGTCTATAGTTCAAACAAAAAGAACCGTCCCGGGAGATTGAAATGAAAAAAATAATCGTACTAGTTATTTGTTTGCTTATGCTGGTATTATGGATATCGCAGCAAAATAAGAATGAAGAAGGCTTTATCAACAATGTAAAATCATTAGAAAATGGAGCGGAGGTTATGCTAAAGGAGGTTACGCCTTTTGAATGGGATATGGCTTACTCCTTTTGTCCGTATACATCTAAAGAAGAAATACAAGAAACCATTGGTTTTAAAGCAAATGTAAGTGAAACTGTAATTGAAGCCATGCCACATCTAATATTTGTTAAAGACAAAAAAGTGGTTTGTGAAATAATAGGATATCCCAGTAATTTAGGTATTACCATTGGTTACTTTAGTAACGGTATAAATGTAAATGATAACATTGTTTTCAAGGTAGAAAAGAATACAGACTTTGTATGTTTATCAGAAAAAACAACGGATTTAACTGAAGATGAAATATGGAACATGATTAATGAAAAAGAGTGGCGTACATTAGAAGGCAGCTGGTCTCTAGGATATGGTATATATTTTTATACAGAGAACGATACAAAATATGCACTTAGCATGACTTATGGAAGTGGACTTCCTGTTATGAGTACCTATCAGTCAGAAGCTAAAATACATAATAATAAGATATATATGGATATTCCAAACCACTTGTTAAATGGTAATATGATCACAAAAGAAGAGGTTACTGGGATTACGCTTACATATAAGGATGATGGTTTATATTTTGGCAACACAAGACTTGAATATCACCCTGGATTTAGTCATTATGATGAATGGGTGAAATACAATTAAATCGTTATGTGGGATGTTGCTTTTAAGATAAAAAAGAATACGATATTGAAATATAAGAGATGGTTCTAAGTACTAAGGAGGTAGTTCTATGAATACCAATGTTATTGATATTATAAATAACCGAGCCAGCTGCAGAAGTTTTTTATCAAAACAAATTCCTGATAATGTTCTGGACACTTTATTAGATCTGATGACAAAATCACCTACTGCAGGCGGTTTTCAGAACTATACAGTCATTAAAATTGATGACGCTGCATTAAAAGAAGAAATTGCAGGTTATTGCCGGAATCAAAAATTCATCGCTGCTGCACCTTTAAATCTGGTTTTTTGTATTGATTACCGAAAAATAATGCGTATTAATGAAGTGGAACCCTTCGCTCACAATGCTTTGGATGATTTCTGCGAATTTTGGATGTCAATGCTTAATGTTGGCATTGCTGCCCATACTTTTACGTTAGCGGCGGAAGCTTTTGATTTAAAATCAGTGTATATTGGGAATATCATTAATCATCTGGAAAGTGTTTCAAAACTATTGAATCTTCCAACAGGCGTTATTCCTGCGCTTATGCTCACTGTAGGCTATCCCAAAGTCAAACCACGCCTTCAAAAGAAATATGATAAAAGCATCATTGTACATTCTAATGGTTATAATGAAGTTCCAATGGATGATTTGATGAATGCTTACAGAGAGAAAAATGATTCGTGGAATATGAAGGCACAAGAGAAATGGATGGCTGAATTGATAAAATGTGCCAGACTCTACCGTGATGATGCTTATGCTAACGAAATAGAAACTTATTTCAAAACTCATGACAAAATTTCATCGATGCAATTTTGGCATGGCATTTACTACAATGATGGAGAAGGGCTTACTTATAAGGATGCAAAAGCATTTTTAATTAAGCAAGGATTTGCTTGGCTTAAATAGCTGGATAATTTTTAGAAAACTGAACAAAAGCTAGAGGTGTAAAATGAAAAAGAGAATAATAAATATGACAGTCATTGCTATTGCTATTTTTTTAATAATATTTATATATTTCAACCAATATTCTATTAAAAATAATAAAGAGTCAATTGAAATAGCACTTGCGGATTTTATGATGGATATAGATCTAAAATATTCACAGTTAGATGACAGTAATTCTGATACGCTTGAAATTAAGAAAATGGAGCATATTGGTGATAGAACCATTGTATTTTTAAGCTATCAGAGAGACGGTAAAGAACTATTTGCATATGCCAAACTAAAAAAAGGTCTAAATGGCAGATATGAGATCCTCAGTACAGGTCATACAGGTGGGCGTACATTTCTGACAACGGATTTAAAAACCAATCAAAAAGCATTCAGAATAATTATGGGGGAAAACTTTGAAAGAGAAATATCATCATTCAAATTGAAATATGATGGATATGAATTCAGTTCTGTTATTTCAGGAGAGGATTACTTCATAAAATATTTTGAGATACCTGAACATGTTTCGAAATTTGATGAGCTCATATTATTCGATCAAGAAAATAACGATATTACAGATGAAATCAGAGAAAAATACCCTGTAGAAAAGGGTGGAGGAACTATAACTTTAATGGAGGAAGGGTTAAGAGAAACTATTTTATATGGCATAATTATTTTTATAACTTATGCAATCATGCGATATGTTAATGATAAAAGTAAAGAGAAGGAATAATGTCTTCCCCAGACGAGAGTTTGGGGATTTTTTTTGGGAGGAGTAGAATATAGAGAACCAATCTAAGAAATTAAGATTTTTTTAAGACGAATTTGATTAGGTGTGGAATCTAAGTGATATATACGGTTCATACTATATATGAAAGGAGTGTTGTAAAATGGGGAATAGTAGTAATAAAGTAGTTGTCATAGGAACTGGATTTGTTGGTTCTACCACAGCATTTACATTGATGCATTCCAGCTTGATAACGGAGATGGTTCTTATTGATATTAACCATAATAAAGCTGAAGGAGAAGTTATGGATTTAAACCACGGGTTATCCTTTGTGAAGCCTATGGACATCCGTGTAGGCAATTATTCTGATTGCAAAGATGCTGACATAATTATTATGACCGCAGGACCTAGCATTGAACCAGGGCAAACCCGTCTTGACTTAGCCAATAAAAATAGTGTTATCATGAAAACGATTATGGAAAATATATCCAATCAGACTAAAGATGCCATCATCCTTATAGCCACTAATCCGGTAGATATATTGACCTATATTGCTGCTAAAAGTGCTGGGTATGAAGCATCTAAAGTAATAGGGTCAGGGACTGTATTAGACAGTTCAAGATTTCGCTATCTTTTGAGCGAGCATTTCAATATTGATGCAAGAAATGTACATGGATATATTATAGGTGAACATGGTGATAGTGAAGTGGCTGCTTGGAGCTTAACGAATATTGCCGGGATGAAACTTGATCAGTATTGTCCAATATGTTCCAATGCATTTATCATGGATGATAAAACCAGGATATTTGAAAATGTAAGAGATGCAGGATATCACATTTTAGAACGTAAAGGTGCTACTTATTATGGGGTTGCATTAACAATAAGACGAATTGTTGAAGCTATTTTAAGAAATGAAAATGCGATCTTAACAGTATCTAGCGTCATTAATGGTCAATATGAAATAACGGATATTGCCTTAAGCCTGCCAACCATTGTTAATCGATCAGGTATACATAAAGTTTTGGAAGTTCCTCTTGAAGAAAGTGAAGTAAGTCTCCTACATGCTTCCGCAGATAAGCTGAAGAAGATTTTGAAAGAGTTGAAGTTTTAGAGAATATTCTACAAATAAAGGAGAGAGTAGTATTCTCTCTTTTTTATTCTTTGTTTAATTAATTGTTGACTTAATTAAATTTATGAATTATAATTTAATTAATCATATACTTAATTAAAAAAGGAGGTCTAGTTATGAAAAAACTAGTGGAAAAATTTAATGCTTTAGGAGATGAGACGAGATTCAAATTATTTTTATTGCTGTCTGAAAAACAGATATGTATGAACGGGCTTGCAAAAGTTTTAGACATTTCTAAGTCGGATGTATCACAACACTTAAAGCTTCTAAGTCATTCAGGTCTTATTAAAGGAGAAAGAATTGGAGATTATGTGCATTATAATGTTCAGAAAAATGTAATAGAAGAATTACAGGGCATTATTAATGAATTGTCAAAAGACGTTGTTGATTTCTCTGAGCAAAAGAAAATTCTTGATATTGATTCTATTGACTGCACTGAAGTATGCAAAAAAGATAGTTAAGGGTATGGTGATAATTAATGACTTACTTATATGCGGTGGCTTCAGTATCCCTTATAATATCAGCACTTAAAGATGTATCCAAAACTAAAAAAGCTCTGAAAGCAGCATTAAAAATCTTTATCAATATGCTGCCTTTATTATGGATAACTTTGGCATTGGTTTCAATTGTTCTGTACTTTTTGCCTGATTATGTCATAGCAGAATATCTTGGCACAACAGATATATTCAAAGGTGTAACCCTTGCATCTCTGTTAGGCTCAATATCTCTACTTCCTGGTTTTATTTCTTTTCCATTGTGTGGATTATTGCTGAAAAAAGGAGTAAGTTACACGGTATTAGCAGCTTTTACTACTAGTCTAATGATGGTTGGAATATTAACCTACCCAATTGAGAAAAAATATTTTGGCGCAAAGCTGACAATTATTAGGAATATTGCAGGCTTCATAACTGCAATAATTGTCTCATTAGTCATTGGTATGATATATGGGGAGGTGCTTTAATGGAAAAACAAAAGTCTAAAAATAAAAAGATTATTATTACCTTTTTATTTTTATACACTTCGTTTATAATCGTATCATTGATTATGAGATATGAACCCGGTAGCAGAATTGCATATAATTTTCAATTTTTCTCATTGGATATGTTTAAGTTGTTTCCTCCTGCGTTTATTTTGGTTGGACTCTTTATGGTATGGGTTGACCGAAAAGTTGTTGAACGTTATTTTGGAGAGGCTTCAGGGATTAAGGGATATGTTGGAGCCATATTATTATCATGTACAACACTATATCCTTTTGTGGTAGTTTTACCTATGGCTGCTTCTCTTTACAGAAAAGGTGCAAAATTGAGTATTGTTCTTACATACTTAGGGGCAACTGCTGTTTGTAGAATACCAATGACTATATTTGAAGCCAGCTTTATAGGGATTGGGTTTTCACTCATCCGATATATTGTATCGCTACCGCTAATCGTGATGAGCTCGATTTTAATTGAGCGGATATTACGAAAGGACATCATTCATAATAGGCTGGATATAAATTATGAAGGAGATAACTTTAGTTAGTTAAAGTTATATTACTCCACTTCCGGCTAGTAAGGTTATCATTTGCTGATTATTCATTTCCTCTTTTGTGGATCAAAAATTTTTCTTAAGTATTTTAACTCTTTATCCATAAGTAAATGGTAATTAAGCTACTCAGTAAACCCAGTAGTTTTACAAATGATACACGGTGAGAATTTACATACACTTCGAACCTTATATGAATTCTCATGTTTCCACCCCTAATAGTAAATTTTTTACTATTCACCGGAGTGGAGTATTATAACTATTTCTATTATGGTCAACTTAATGGGATTCATACCTATGTAAAAGGAAATTTCTTTAGAACTGTCCCTTTTGTTTGAAATATTGACATATGATTTATACAATGATAAGGTGGTTTCAAGAATTTAGAAAGGGTGATTGACTTGAAAATTGAACAGATCGCACAAGAAGCTAAAAGGGCTTCTATATTGGCAGCGGCAATGGATACTGAGTTGAAGAATAATGCACTGAGAGCAGTTGCAAAAGCTTTAGAAGAAAAGAAGGCTGATATTATTGCTGCAAATGAAGAAGACCTAAAAAGAAGTGAACAAGAAAATCTTGCAATGCCTTTATTAAAGAGATTGAAGTTCGATGAACCTAAGATTAATGGTGTCATTGATGGTATAAATAGCTTGATAGAATTAGAGGATCCAGTGGGCAAGTTACAGATGGGAACGGAACTGGATGAAGGATTGGAATTATACAAAGTGAGCTGTCCCATTGGCGTTATTGGTGTTATATTCGAGTCTCGTCCGGATGCACTTGTACAGATTGCAACATTATGCTTAAAAAGCGCCAATGCAGTAATGCTTAAAGGTGGAAGTGAAGCTAAGAAGACCAATAGAATTTTAACCGACATCATCGCTGAAGCGACAGAAAGTGTGGGTATGCCAAAAGAATGGATACAGTTGCTTGAGACAAGAGAAGATGTTAGCGGTATGCTTGGTCTTGATCAGTATATTGACTTGATTATTCCTCGAGGATCAAATGAATTTGTAAAGTTCATCATTCAAAATTCTGACATTCCTGTTCTCGGTCATGCTGATGGCATTTGCCACTGCTATATAGATAAAGCAGCAGATATAGATAAAGCCATAGCTATTGCTAATGATTCAAAGACACAATATGTTGCTGTTTGTAATGCAACAGAAACGATTTTAGTACACAAAGATATTGCAGCGAATATATTGCCTAAATTACAGGAAGAACTCAATAAGAGCAATGTTACCATATATGGTTGTGATGAGACGGCTGAGTATATTCGTTGTAAGCCGGCTACAGAAGAGGATTATCAGACTGAATATCTGGATTATATTGTATCGATTAAAGTGGTAGCTGATACGGATGAGGCAATTCATCATATTAATCAATATGGCTCAGGACATACGGATGCTATTGTGACAGAAGATGAAGAAAGCTGGAATAATTTTATGACACTTGTTGATACGGGAAATGTATTCCTAAACTGTTCCACAAGATTTAGTGATGGATTCAAGTATGGATTTGGAGCAGAGGTGGGTATTAGTACCAATAAAATACATGCTAGAGGGCCAGTTGGTTTAGATGGTCTATTAATTTATAAATACAAGCTCATTGGAAACGGACATATTGTTAAGGATTATGCAGAGGGCAGAAAGGCCTTTACACATAAAAAGATATGATCAATTATATTTTAAAAATAATAGAGCTGTTTTAAAGCTAATTGAAGATTCATTTAACCGTCCCTAATGTTTGTTATTTTTCCTCCTTAAAATCTTATTAATTTATCTTTGTTACGGTCAGTATAAAAAAGTTATGTGAGAGCCATATGAAAACTGTCATTATTTTTATAAATTTTTAATTTAAAATTTATATAATAGATTTCTAGATGAGATTGATAACTGTAAAAAATGAAAAGCTGTTATCTAGAATAATTCCAGGTAACAGCTTTTCATATATAGGGTTACACCAAACCATCCTAATATTTTGACTTTTGCTGTACTACAGAGATATATTTATAGGGTCCTTGTTTGACCCATGTATCACTGTTCCAGTATGTAGAAAAATTATAATCTGTACTATCATTGAATTCTAATATTTTTATATAAGGCTTTTTAGCACTGGTCACAAGAATGCCAGTATCAATCGTTTTGTCTACCCTTATCCATTGATTGCTCATATACACTTCATTAAAGAAATGATCGGCCATACAAGTAGTACCTTTCTTTGATAAGTTATGATAACCTTTATTGTATTTTTCATCTACATCTATTATGGTTCCATCTTCCTGATAATAGTAAATAAGAGGAATTGTAAAGATTGATTTTTCTTGTATACCTGCTGCTCTAAGCATAGCGCCCCTTAGTATTGAATGGGGACCACAAGAACCGACAGTTTTGCCCAAAAACATGGTATCTGCAAAAAATACTTTATCTAGCATCTCTTGTTTGGTATATTTGCTGCTCTTAGTTAAATTCTTTTCAATGATATCTCCATTTTCATCTCTATATAGACTAAATTGAAGTGGTAGGTCGCTGGCGCACTTCAAATCCTTTACCAGTTCAACATATGTAAATTTAAGTACAAATGGAATTTTTATGGGATAAGGTGGCTTGTTACTAAGGGTCGAAATAATCTTATTGACAACACTAAAATCTGTCTTTTCATCTTTAATAAATTTCTTGATTTTTTTTTGCATTTTTTCTGAATAATTTTTAGAATAAGTTGGTTGAGTAAATTCATTGTTTTGGGGCTTGTATTCAGACCCATTAAATACAACTTCGGCGTCTGGATAGAGTATTACTTCAATCCTAGTCACATCATCTTCTAATTTTGAAACGACTTTAGCATCTTGATAAAAATCGTTCATATGATTGATATCAAAGGGAGGTCTTAAATCTACAATTGCCTTAATCGTATTTGTATACTCCCTGCGTTCTTCCCAATCGTTGTCTAAAATATGATCACCATCACTATCTTTTTTAAGGGGATTAGTTCTGTATTTTTTATTTTCCCAATAGTCACTTATGCCATCACCATCCGTATCCTTTGAGAACAAATCAGTTCCCAATTTAATTTCCATAGCATCAGTAAGGCCGTCTTTATCAATATCAGTTTGTATAGGAACGCTTAAAGTTGTTGTCTCAGCTGAACATCCACTAAACATCAGAATCATAATTAAAACGAGTAATATAAGTTTAGGTGAATCCATTCAAAAAACCTCCTAGATTATATTTTAATAATAATTTATTATTTAAATTCTGGAAACTTATTTTGGATCATTTTTTAAACTCGATATTTGTAGTTTGTAACTGTATCCCATACCCTTTTTAGAATTCTCAGATGCCTCGATAATTAAAATATATTTACCGCGCTCAAGCCTTTTGAAAGTAGAATAAGTTAAATCTTTTGCTGACAAATCTAGGACACGCTTTCCCGTATCCTCAGAAACCAGTTCTACGCTTAGAAGGGAGTCTCCGGTTACTGCTGCTATTTTAAATTTCATTAAGGATGACGCATCTACCGTAATCTGTTTTTTGGATGGGGAAATGTTACTTGCTCCAAATGATGATGAACCGGTATATGAGTTAATACTGGATTTAAACGGATGATACACTGGATTAACTGCTAAAACAGTGATGATTAATATAATGATAAAGAATATATATTTTTTATTACTTTTTTTAGCTTCTCCATATTGCAGCTCATAACGAATCAGCGTTCTATAGGAAAAGTGATGTGTGAGTAATGCGGTGGATAAAAGGATAATATGCACCAGCATTGAATTTCTGCCCCACACAATATAATCTGAAAATTTGCTAAATGCTGCAAAGATAACGATTAAGATGATTAAGATTCTGGCAAAACCGTTAGAAAAGCCGCCTGCCTTAAACCCAGACATCAACCACATTACTGAACCGCTTAATGCAGATAAAATAAGTAGTAGCGTAATGAATTTTGAAGGTGTGCCGGTGATAATATTCCAATTATACCCCATTAAATATGGAAGGATGGCATGACCAAAACCTGAGATGTTGGAGAATATCAGCATTATGTTTATAAAAATGGATAGGAACAGGTTTGCCATCAAAGTAAACGAGAAAATGTCCTGAATGGATTTTTCTCTGCTTTCTCCCATAGCTAGAGACATTGGGAAACAGTGTGTGATTAAATAAGTGACTTGTAACAAAAGAAATATACTTAAGTATAAAGAAATTAAAATAGTAAGGTTTAATGGATTCACTGCCATCATTATACTCAAGGCTATAAATATCCCTGATGTCATCAATAAAAGGATATATTTAGGTTTAGATTGTAAAAATAAACGTCTTATGGATTTCATTTATTGTATACCCTCCTTAGAGATCATATGAATAAACCACTTCTCAACAGGTGTAATGGATAATTGGAAATCATGGTTTTTAAGCTGATTTTTATGTGTTTCTGTTAATGTATCGTAAATACTGAAGGCACATTTACCGCCAAAGGATTCTCTATGGATAATATTCACATCGCTGAGTAATTTTTCACCCAATGTCTTATCCCCTAATACGGTTAGAGATTTTTCTTCAAGATCGTTTTTCGTTTCATGTACAAGCATTTGACCTTTTTCTATTAAGAGGATCTCTTCGAAAAGGTTGCTGACTTCATCGATATAATGCGTGGATATAATGATGGTTCTAGGATTTTCTGTATAGTCCTCAATTAATAAATCAAAGAACAGCTTTCTGTTTGGTGCATCAAGAGAAACATAGGTTTCATCAAAAATAGTAATCTTTGATTGACTGGCTAAGGCTACAATAATGTTGGCCTTTCCTTTTTCACCCTTGGACATTTTAGAGTATTTTTTATTGAGATTTAAACTAAAAACCATTACAAGTCTTTGTGCATACTCATCATCCCAGTTTGGGTAAATGGAGGCTGCTATTTCAAAAAGTTCTTTTAGATGATAAGTATTAAATAAAGGCTGCTGATCTTCCATTAAGCAAATATTCTGTTGTATATCATGATCATCTGTAAAGGGCGTATCATTGAATGTGATTTGACCCTCAGAAGGAAAAATGTGGTTGGCAATAAGCTTGAGTAATGTTGTTTTTCCCGCACCGTTAGAACCAATTAGTCCGCAAATTTTGTTTTCTCCCAGAGAAAAAGAAATATTTTTTAGTGCTGCTTTACTTTCTTTTGAATTTTTATATATTTTGCTTATGTTTTGACACTCAATTGTATACGTCATTAAAAATCTCCCCATTCTATAGATTTTACCATGTTAATAATATCTTCTTTAGTCAGTCCTAGTTTCTTAGCTTCCTTAACCATGGCATTTATATAATCTGAAATGAATGATTCACTTCTCTTCACCTTAATTTTTAGTTGTGCTTCTGAATTAACAAACATACCTAAACCTCTTTTCTTATAAATGATACCTTCCTCAATTAGAATGTTAAGTCCTTTTCGGGCTGTAGCCGGATTTACATTTAAAAGTTTTGCTAACTGATTGGTTGAATAAACCTGCTGGTTTTCCTTAAATTCGCCATTTAAAATCTGATCTTCTATCATTTCTGCTATTTGGGAATAAATAGGAATGTTTGAATTGTTATTGGTAAACAATTGCTTCACCTCGCTTGTTTGGTTAGTTAGTTGAGTAACTAACTAATTAACATAAGTATATACTTATGCTAAATCTTTGTCAAGAGCGTTTAAAAATAATGGATAGTTATTTTGCATCGAAGCGTAATACCAAAATGATGCATGCCTTCACATAAACTTCATATTTATAAATTAATGGAGTAACCTGCAGTTTTTTTATGCGAATATTGGAATAGGTGGTGATATACCAAAAGGTGTACAAACTCAGAATGTTAATATATACTGAAATTTAAAGAAGAGTCCTTTTAATATGACAATGATTTACCGTCAGTAACATGGAGGTATTCAAATGGCTAAAAATTTAATAGCTGTAGTAGTATTGATCTCACTTTGGTATATAAAGGAAGTTATTTACAATACTGACCATAGTTTATTCAAGATGCTGATACTGCTTTTGGTGTATCTCTGTCTAGTTGCGCTGTATCTTGTCTTCTCAGATAAAAAGAAGTTTAAGTATGTGGTTAGCCTTATAAAGATGATATTTGTTATTATTGCTTCTATGATTTTTCAGCCTATGGCTTATTTCTTAGGAATTACAGTGTTTTTAATGTTAGAAACTTTTTTTAGTAAATATATTGGAAATAGAATGTATCTGACTGGTGTGTCCATACTCTATCTTCTAATCATACAGGATGAATTTATGGATTCGTTCATATTGATCACTCTGTTTTCTTTGATTATCTTATATATAGATGATTCATCAAGAAAAAGAATAAACAGTCTCCAAGTAGACAGAAACCGATTAAGATTGGAACTGGACCAGCAGGAAAAAGATTTGCTAAACTTAAAACTTTTTGAACTGAACAAAGAGAATGCGTTAAAAATTGAAGAGAGAAACTCTATTGCACAAAAATTGCATGATGAACTTGGACATACTTTATCCGGAAGCACTATGCAAATTGAAGCTGCATTAATGCTCCTTGATAAAGATGAAGACAAGTCAAAGCATATGCTGCGAACGGTTATCCGTAATTTGAGAGAAGGCACCGACTCAACAAGACGAATTCTCAGGAATATTAAACCGGAAACAGCGAGTATGAACATACAGACGATTAAGTTATTGGTTTTTGAAACTCAAGAAAAAAGTGGTATATCTATTGATCTGATTTATGACCATGATATCGTTTTTCTGGATCATACAATGTGGTATGTGATTACTATCAATGTAAAAGAAGCATTGACGAATCTGATGAAATACTCTCAGGCTACGAAATGTTCTATTAAGTTTGAAAGTTTAAATCAGAGGTATAAGGTTTCAATCAATGATAATGGAATTGGTTGTCAAAATATTAAGCAAGGAATGGGATTATCGGGAATGGAAGAAAGAATACATCAAGTTGGAGGACAGTTGATTGTGGATGGATCAGATGGATTTTCAATCATTATGTTGCTGCCTCTTGAGAAAGGAATGTAATATGGCTGTAAAAATACTAATTGCAGATGATGATGCACTGGTACGTGAGAGTCTTAATATTTTTTTCGAAATGGACGACCGTTTTGAAGTTTCTGGAATCGCTCATAATGGAATAGAAGCATATGCGTTATGTAAAGAACATGAAATAGATGTAGCACTACTTGATATAAGAATGCCAAACATGAATGGCGTTGAAGCTACGGCTAAGATTGTATCGGATACGGCTACCAGAGTATTGTTGTTAACAACCTTTGATGAAGATAAATATATCAAAGAAGCATTTCGAAACGGCGCATCCGGTTATTTGTTAAAAAATAGCTCGCCGGAAGAAATAAAGAATGCGGTTCTTTCTGTTGGTGGAGGCAATGTGGTTGTACAAGATGTGATTATGGAGCAGTTTGCTTTTGCAGATTCAAAGAAGAAGGATGAAAAGAAACTTGAGGGATTAACGAAACGAGAAGTTGAGGTTGTTCGGTTGGTTGCAGGCGGATTGACCAATAATGAGATCGCTAAGAAGCTGTTTATTACAGAGGGAACTGTCAAAAACACAGTCAGTAACATACTGAGTAAGCTAGAACTAAAGCACCGAACACAAATTGCAATCTATTATTTAAAAGACTAATTCATGACTTTCGTCACGGTATAAATCATGACACTCTTCACTGGTGAAGGGTGTTATTTTTTTATATCATAAAAGAAATCAAAGCAATCGTTAATGTAAGGAGAATGAATATGAGTATAGTTAAAATAAAGAAACTCGTAAAGCGGTATGGGGATATAGCGGCAGTCAATCATATTGATCTGGATATACAAGAAGGTGAGATATATGGTTTGCTTGGGCCCAATGGTGCAGGTAAAACGACCACCATCAACATCCTATGTGATTTGATTAAAAGAGACAGCGGTTATATTTGGATCATGGATAAAAATATTGATCAGTCATTTGAAGAAATAAAAAATCATATCGGTGTTGTACCTCAAAATATTGCACTTTATGATGATTTGACTGCCAACGAGAATGTGATGTTCTTTGCATCGTTATATGGTTTGAATGGCGAGTTGTTAAAAGAAAGAACAAAAGAAGCACTTAAATTTGTCGGATTAATGGAAGTAAAGAATCGATTGCCCAAGACTTTTTCAGGCGGGATGAAAAGAAGGTTAAATATTGCATGTGCCATTGCACACCGTCCTAAATTGATTCTTATGGATGAACCTACAGTTGGAATAGATCCACAATCAAGAAATTATATATTGAATTCGGTTAAAAAGTTAAACAAAATGGGAAGTACAATAATCTATACGACGCACTATATGGAAGAAGTTGAGCAGATATGTACCAGAATAGGAATCATTGATCATGGTAAAGTAATCGCAGAAGGTACCAGCAGTGAGCTTCAAAGTATTGTAACCGATCGAAAAACCATAATAATAAAAACCGGCATTGATGTAGAAATTGAGCCTGAATCTATTCAAGCCATTAAAGGGGTGCTGAATGTATCCATTCAGGATAATGATATCCAAATTGAATGCCCAAAGGAAAGTGACTGCATTTCAGAAGTGCTCAATTATTTTGTAAAAAGAAATCTGATAATCTATGATATCAAGATGCAAGGTGTTAATTTGGAAACGGCTTTTTTAAGCCTTACAGGAAGGAGATTGCGTGATTAGTGATGAGGATATTTCGAATTGCAAAAAAAGAATTCTTACGTAATTTAAGAGATCCAAGTATTATGTTGATTTTTACTTTAATTCCCATATTTGCAATTTCACTGTTAGGGATAGCAGTACCTAACCAATTTAGCGATTCTGAGATTGTGATGTCGGATATTAAAATTGAATATTGTGTATTGGGTGAAGCGTCAGAATTTACAGATAGTTTTGTAAAGATTACGAACCATGTAATGGGAAGCAGCAGTGAACTGCTGAGAGTTGAAGCGCAAGAAGAATCCATCACAAGATTAAAGAACAATGATATTGCTGCTTATATTTTAATTAACGAAGAGGATCATGCAATCAGACTATATAAGAATCCGCTATACAGCGAAAAGGCTATTATTCTTGAAGGTGTGCTTAATTCTTTTGTGGAGCGGTACAATATTTTTTACGAAGTACAAAGTACCAATGCTTATTCAATGACAGAGATTGATTTTGGTAACGTAGAAAAGAGCTTTGTTTCATTGGAAGAACTGGAACGAAAAGAAGGCCCCAGTTCAATGGATTATTATGGGATTGCCTTAACCATTCTATTTATTTTTTATGGTTTGACAACCGCATTGACCAATACAATGGACGACAAGAAGAATGGTACCATTGCCAGAGTATTTCTAACACCTATAGCAAAACGAGAATTACTGATAGGAAAGGTCATTGGCGAGGTAGGAATAAGTACCATTCAAATGGCAATAGTGATTGCAAGTACGATACTCTTTTATAACGTGAATTGGGGAACGAATCCACTTTATGCATTCTTTTTAATTTTCACCCAAATCATTCTATCCGTGTCAATAGGAATTGTCTTGGGCCTTTTATTTAATAGGGAAGAAGCTGTAATCGCTGTTGTTCATATTCTGATTGTTGTATTTGCTTTCTTTGGAGGAAGTTATATGCCGCTAGACGGTTTGGGAATGCTTGGTGAAGTAGGCAAATATTTTTCACCAATATGGTGGAGTATGACCGGAATATTCAGTTGGATTTATACCAAGGAAACAGCTTATTTCTCAATAGTCATACTGCATAATGTTGGATTTTCCATATTATTTCTTTGGATAGCAGCATTAAAAATCCGGAAAAAGGAGAATTTCATTTATGGATAAAGTACTGTTGATTATAAAAAACATTTTACGAAGGATGTTGAAAAAAAGAAGCAATTTTTTGTTACACATTATTTTACCTGTTATAGCCAGTGTTGCTTTATTTTTCGTTTTTAATATAGGTCAAGCCGGCAAGATTGAAATTGGTTTTGCTGATTTAGACAAAACAACATCATCCCATTGGTTATTGGAACAAATGAGTCAATTAGACGGTATACATCTAATAGAAGTTCAGGCAGATGAAATGAATGGGCATGTTGTTAATAGGGATGTATCCTTAGGCATCGTCATACCTGATGATTTCGAAGCAATATTGTTGTCAGGCAATGAACCATTCATTGAAATGATGTCCAGCGGCCAAGGCGGATTTGCAACATGGATTGAAAAAGCAGTTAGTCTTCACATTGGAAATTTAGTAGACATAGCAAGAGTAAGCGGATATGATGAGCATCCATACTATAATATGATGCATAAAGCCCAATCAGGTCCAATTATGCTGGAGTCCATTTATGTTAACGATGAAGCTAAAGCAAAAGAGGCTATGGCAGAAACTTTTGGTACTTATATGATTTTTTTGTTGATTACGACATCTATGATCGCATTTCAAATTGTTGACGAGAAGAAAAAGGGTACTTTTGCTAGAATAGGGATAGCGCCTGTAAGTAAACGCAGTTATACACTCGCCAATATTTTGGTCAATCTCTTCATCGTGATGATACAAATTGGAAGTGTATTGCTGATCCTTAATTTGGTGCTGCAAATGGAATTTCACGCAAATCCATTCATCATCTATTTAATTTTGGTCGTCTTTGCAATCTGTGGTATTGGTTTAGGTGTTATGTTGGCTTCGTTCTCAAAAAACTTTACTGCTGCAAGTGTTTTAATGTCAGCCGTATTAACACCATCATGTATGATTGCCGGATGTTTTTGGCCTTTAGAATTTATGCCTAATTATATGCAGAAAGCAGCCTATATAACGCCGCAGAGGTGGACTCTAGACGCCATTGATATTATCCAAAGGAACAATAGCTTAATGTCTGTTCTACCCAATTTGTCTATTGTAATATGTTTTACGTTACTGTTTTTCTTGATTGCGGTATACCGGTTTAAAAACCAAGATCATGCTATAACTTGATAAGTAAAAGTAAATGTAAGCCGTTATAGAAGCACCGTAAATCTATAATGGGCGGGCATTGGAAAGGAGGTATTCAATGTCACCAAACAATCTAATGAATAACAGCGACAGCATAACGCGTTATTTGGTTATTGATTATCTGCGTGGTTTCCTAACTGTATTGGTAGTGCTGCATCATGTACTGATAGGATATACTTCTCATGGAATAGGAGCAGTCATTATAGATTCAAATAGGTTTCCATTGTTTGATTTGGTTACAGGGCTTCTGGATTTGTTTTTCATGTTTCTTTTCTTTTTCATTTCAGGTTTATTTGTTCTGAAAAGTATACAAAAAAAAGGTGCATTGAAATATTTGCGTCATCGGTTTTTAAGACTTGGCGTACCATTTTTGATTGGGTGGTTATTCATTAACACGCCGGCCTACTATTTGCATTTTTTAACAACCGTAAATCATTCTACTGATATGACAAAGGGCTTAGGTGACTTTTTAAAGTATTGGATGGAAGTATTACACTTGTCTACATCAGGCCATCTATGGTTTTTGTGGGTGTTACTTTTGTTTAACTGTATGACTGTCATAATTTTTAAAATAAAGCCTAATATTATTAAGGGTTTTGAAAATTCATCAAGCCGTTTTTTCAGTGAGACTTGGTATTTTCTCTTAGGGTTTTTTCTGCTTGGCATTGTATGTTATGTTCCATTAACAATTTTTACTTGGAAGTTGTTTTTTGTCCAGCTGTTTGGTCCCTTTATATTGCAGCTTGATCGGGTAATACTGTATTTCATGTTTTATTTTGTTGGCGCAGCTGTAGGGGTATATGGTATGGATAGAAGTATATTTAAACCAGACGGTATTTTAGTGAAGAGATGCTGGTTGGTATTCATGGCCGCCATGCTATCCTATTTTACAATAGTGATTTTATATATTGGGAGCATTATGAAGATATGGGTTTTTTCAATCTTAGCAGTTTCCATTTCAATGTTGTTGTCCTTTTCGCTGCTTACCATATTTATTAGATATGTTAAGCAACCCAATAGAATCTTTGACAATTTAAGAAAAAATGCATATGGCATATACATTTTCCACTATTGTATTGTCAGCATATGGCAGTTCGTGTTTTTAGATATTGACATATCAGGGGCAATAAAAGCAGTATTGGTTTTTATACTGGCTTTGTTTACAACTTGGGGTTTAGTAAGCAGCTTAAGAAAAATACCTCTGGTATCAAGGATTATTGGGTAATAAGCTAAGAACTGCATTCTATTTTTCTTTTTTAGAAGTAGAGTGTAGTTTTTTTCTATTAAAACCTATTACAAGTAGTATCACCTCATCTGAGATCATAAGCAGATTGAAAAATGAAGCTTTATTTAAGTCATTTCGTTTTCGGTATGGTAATATATTATTATAAAATATATTTGATTTGAGGTTTAAGATATGAATTTTGAAGCGTTACTTTTAAAAAGACGTTCTGTCAGAAATTATGAAGACAGAGCAGTATCCAATGAAACTATTAAAGCAGTTATTAAGGAAAGCACATATGCACCAAGTTCAGGGAATGAGCAGCCTTGGAAGTTTATCATTGTAAATGACAGATTATTGATGGAAAAAATATCTGATGAAGCTAAAAAGAATATTCTTAAAAGGATAGGATTAAATCCCAATGACTATGCTAAAAAATATGAGAAGATGTTGATGAATGAAAACTATAATATTTTTTATAATGCACCAGCAGTGGTTTTTATTATTGGGGAAAGAAATTTAAAAAACACGAAGGTCAACTGTTCCCTTGCTGCCGGTTATTTTATGTTGTCAGCAGCTGCAAGGGGTCTTGGTACATGCTGGATTAACTTTGCAACGGTCATTCAATCACGGGAATTATTAAATGAATTGGGAATTCCAAAGGACTGTGAAATTGTAGCCCCTATTATTATTGGCTATCCGGTTGAAATACCCGTTATGCCTAGAAGAAATGAACCTGAGATTGTCAAGGTTATTTGATGAATCTCAGGTTCATTTTTTTGCTTTACTGTTGGCCGATATGATCATGAAGAATTTCAATGCCTCTGTATATCTCTTCTTCGGTCAGGTGTCCATATCCAAAGATAAGTTGAGAATTATGATGCTCAGGAATGGCTGAGTGATCACTGACTGCCATAATATAAACACCTGCTTCTCTTATTTTATTCATGAGTGCCTTCGTAAAAGTCACATTACTAAATTCTGCTACCAGATGTATACCTGTTTGACTGCCCAGAATCGTTACCCCATCCCCAAAGAAGGAAGTTAAAGCATTAATTAATGCTAGTCGAAGCTGCTTGTAAACCTTCTTAGTTTTTGCAAGATGTTGATCTAAGTAACCTAAAGAGATGAATTTTTCCATAGTCGCTTGATTAAAGGTTGGACAGTGAAGGTCAATGATGGTTTTTAAGTTATAGAAAGGTTGGACAAGGTGAACCGGTAAAACGATATAACCGATTCGAATGCTGGGTAGTAAGGTTTTACTGAATGATCCTACATAAATAACCCGTTCCGGATCCAGCTCATATAACGATTCAACAGGCAGATCATCGTAGCGATATTCGCTGTCATAGTCATCCTCAATAATATAGCAATTGTGTTGACGGGCATAGCGAATAAGCTCAACACGTCTTGAGATAGGAAGGGAGCCGCCTAAAGGATATTGATGAGAAGGTGTGGTTAAGATACAAGATAGATTTATTTCACCGGGTAAAGTGCTGGGATCTATTCCATGATGATCCACGGGATGATGCATCGTTTGAGAATGATTGGCTTCAAGTAAATCTCTGATTCCCTTTGTTGTAGGCTCTTCAAAGAGGATTGACCCCGGTAATGGCTTGAAATATTGAATAATTAGGTAAAAAGCTTGAGAAGCTCCTGTAGTGACGATGATTTGATCTTCGTGACACCTAATCCCTCTGGATCTAAGCAGGTACTCTGACAAAGTTTTACGAAAAGGCAGATAACCGTTTGAAAGACCATAGCCTAAATCCTCATCAGCAATGTAAGAGATGACTTCGCGGTAACATTGCATCCATTTATTCCGTGGAAATTTATCTAAGGCAGGCAGACCGGACTTAAAGCTGATTGAACAATTTGTATTCTTTATCTCAGGCAGTTGAAGTTCAGGATTTACTATCTCAGGTCTTGTTATAGCAATGGATTCATTGACATAGGTGCCTGAACCTTTAATGCTTCTGGTATAACCTTCAGCAGTTAGCATTTCATAGGCTTCCATGATAACATTACGAGAGACTTGTAAAGATTCTGCTAATTTTCTTGATGAAGGAAGACGATAATTGGATTTAAGATCATCGTTTAAAATCATGTTTTTAACCTGTGTATAGATTTGTTTAATCATGGGTATAGAACTGTTACGTTGTATTTGTAAAAACATTAAATCACCTCAATTGGCACTATAAAAATTAATTGAAATTGGTACTCGATAGGACCACCTGGTTGGCATATAATTATAACATATTTCAATGAGTGAGTAAATAAGATGACCTTTGGAGGTGACAAAATGTCTAGATTTGAAGCGCTGCTATCTCTAACCTGTGCATCCATAATTGTTGGAAGTACGCTGCTGATAAGCAGGATGATCTCAACCGGTGAATCTATATATTGTTTGCAGTTATTGAGTATGCTCATAGCCGGTGTAATTTTATTTGCTTTGGTTGGAAAAAACAAAATAATTGAAGAATTGAAAAGTGCAGGACCAAGGGATTACAAGATTTTTTTTCTTCAAACGCTATCAGGAGTGGTTCTGTTTCGTGTTTTTGTTATCTATGGCGTAAGTTTAACTAAGGCCATGGATGCAGGGGTCATTATGAGTCTAACGCCGATCATGACGGTTGTTTTATCGGTTATATTCCTAAAAGAAAAATTAGGGAAGCTGGAATTAATCGCATTACCGTGTGCTTTTGCGGGGGTGCTTATCATTAATTTGAATGGCATACATGATTCGACTCCAGGCAGTATGCGGCTTATAGGAAACCTTATGGTTCTATTGGCCGTATTAGGTGAATCAGGATTTGTAATATTCAGCAAAAAAACATCTACTGAAATCTCGCCATTAATTAGAAGCTTTTTAGTTTGCATTTTTGCAATTTGTTTGTTTTTTCCATTCAGTATATATGAACTGACTCAAGGATACTCCTTTTTAAAAGATTTAGACTTTTGGTTATTGACGCTGTATACCGGAGTTGTATTAACTGTAATAGCGTATATTCTATGGTTTAGGGGCATTGTTCATGTAAATGGCACAACAGCCGGCGTTTTTAGCAGTCTAGTTCCTTTAAGTGCTATTGTATTGGTTTTTATTTTCCTTGGAGAAGTAATTACAAAGATGCAATTAACCGGATTGATATTTATTTTAACGGCTGTTGGACTCATCGTTTTTTCAAAAGAGCAAAAAAAATCGGTTTCGGATGAAACCGGGATGCATTAACAGACTGCTAGTCTAATGCCATTCTTTTTTATTGGAAAGAATTAATGTTGCTGTATTTGGATAGGCACCTTTGTATCTACGATAACGCGTAGTGTTTCTAGTTTCATAGCCTACTAGATATGCGTCTGTTGGGCAAAGGTTATAACATCTTGCACAGCATATACAGTTTTCGTTGAATTTACCATGCTTAACCAGATAATTATTTTCAACTTGAATATTATTAATAGGGCACAGCTTTTCACAAAGCTTGCAGTCAATACATTTATCTGGGTCAATGGTCATTTTTTTAGCCCAGAAAACATATTCAGATTTTGCTTGATGTCTTTGTATTTTTGCGCCTAGAATACCAAAAGGGTTTTTACCTCTTTCTTTTCTTTTTCCCTCAAGTATGTCTTCACACATCTTTTCGAGTTTAGGTTTTGCTTTATCAAACAGCCTTGTTTTTTTTTCACCTTGCAGTACTTTCAGGAAATTGAACCATCGAACATTTACATTGGTGGGAAGCTTGACATGATTCACATAAAAGACATCGTAATTGAGGTTAGGCTCTATGATGCTCTTCCAGTAAAGTCCGGTGTCACCGGTGAAAAGCGCACAGTTTCCGATTAAGAACATTTTTTTATTTCTTGGCTTAATTTTTAATATTTCTTTTTCTATGGGTGTAGGAAAATTCGATCCCCAAACCGGATAAAGAATCCCCATCATATCCGTATCATCTTCATACTCCATACCGTCTGACTCAGCATTGGATAAAAGAACAGTATGACCTTTTCCTTCCAAATAAGTTTTAAAAACTTTTGCCATCCATAAGGTGTTGCCGGTAGATGTGAAGTATTTAATTTCAATTTTCATAACATTGTCCCCTTTATTAACTCACACAGCATCTATAAAAAACAATATTTACTATGAACACAATCACAATATGAGCATACTCATATTTTACATATTCAATTAAAGCATGTCAAGTAGCTGCCTGAAATTGTCGGTAATTAGCATATTATTCAATTATTTAAAGTGCATTTTGAAAATAGGGATGATGCAAAAAAATCATAGGGTTTAATATCCCCATGATTTTAATAGGGACTCAATTCTTTCACCAATAGGTTAAAAAGCTATTCATTCTTTTTTAATAAATATTCTAAGAACATTTCCCTAAACTGTTTGCCCACAGATTCGAAATAAGTATCATCTGTGTTAACAACACTAAGAAAGAATGTTCCCTCCAAATATCCTAAAATCGTATTAGCGGTGACACTAGGGTCAATGTTTCTAAACTCTCCGGATTCAATCCCAATCCGAATGATATTTTCAATATTGTTTTTTACTTTTCTATAAAATTCTTGTAACCTTTTTGAGATGTTTAGATTCGTTTTTGAAAAAACAAATATTTCTATCCAAGCATCCGACAATTGAATGCCAAATTTATCAAAACCATAAGACAGTAGATACTTCAACTGATCAATGGATGAATCATACTTGTTGATACCTTCCTGAAATTGGGTTATATATTTTTTTTCCATAATATCAATAGCACTCATAATAAGTTCTTCTTTGCTGCCAAAGTAATATCTTAAAATACCATGATTGCATCCCACTGTATCCGCAATTTTACGTATTGAAGCACCAGCCAATCCTTTTTCTGAAACGACCTTAAAAAAAGCATTAATGATCTCTTCTTTTCTTATTGCTTCAATGCTTCGTTTATTCATATTTAATCTCCTTATTATTCAGTGCTCTGCTCAATTTGCACAGTCATTCCCATTCGTTTAATGTCTTCAATATAGCGTTCAGGATCTACACGATGTCCCATGATGAAGACGCCGGGTTCTTTGATGGTTCCATCCAATAGTTGAAGAACTCCAGCAACAGTTGGAATAGCTGTACCTACAAATGCATCTTCATGACTTAATGTTACCTTATATTTTCCTCTTTGGTTACTCAATATACCTTTTGCGTCCATTGAAACACGTGTAATATAAGGCGGTTTTGTATATTTTTTAATTGATTTAAGTACAAGTTTTGTTCCCAGTTTCAGACTCCATTTAAATTTGTAAAGGCCGGAGCCTATTAAAGCAAATAGCAATAAATCTGTAACCCCATTCACGCCGGAGGTATAGAAAGCGACTTCTTTTAGACCAAGATCTTTGGGTAAACACCTCAGCTCATATTGATCCATAGGATAACACGTTACTTTCTCAAATTCCGGGCCAAAATCAAATTTCTTAGAAGCACTCATTGGAACTACATGCCAGACGCCATCTTTACATACATATGCCGGATCTGCTGCATAGGTCATTAAGTCAATAACGCTGCCGTAGGTTGCATTATCATCTTTAAATATGCCACTGAATTCCAGTTCCTCTAAAGAATCAAAATGCTTATTTGCTAAAAATGCCATCATAGACGGTACCCCAGGTACAAATCCTGTCTCAATCATATGATATTTACCGGACTCTTTAATTTTATCTCCCAAAGACCTAAGTAATTCTCGTTTATCATTATCCATTGCTAAATCAATATGATGGATACCGGCATCAAAAGCAGCTTGAGCGACTCCGCCGCCAATTCCAGATGATGTAATGGGAATACAACACATAACAGTATCACAGCTTTTAAAAGCTTCCCTTAAATCTTCATTATTTTTTGCATTCACTTGCATACCCTGTACACGATGATTGCTGCTAAATTCGGAATTGAGCTGTTCTGCAACTTTTTTGGCTTGGATGCCGTTTCGACCTGCCAAAATAAGATTTAAATCGGTTTCTTGTAATAGCAGTCGTGAAATGACATAACCTGCACCACCATATCCGCCAAGGATCATCATAACTTTACTCTCCATTTTTTATAAAACCTCCTATATAAATTTCTAAAACTATTGAGATATCCTTCATTTAATAAAAAATACAACCCATTATACAAGTGAATAATATATTATACACTTGTATAATATTATAATAGAAGGATTCTGTCAAGAAAATTCGTTGTTTTTTTAACAAACAAAAGGGACGGTTCTTTTTGTTTGTTAAACGCATTAAAATAAGTAATAGACCTTGTATTAGCAAAAAAATGGATGTTTCTAAAATAAAAGAAGATTATTAGTGATCATAATGAAGTGAATATGGTATCATTATAATTGTCAAAAATATAACAGCGAGGAGGGAAAATATGAAAAAAACTTTAGTGTACATGCTAATGATTTTTTTTATAATTTCAAGCTTGGGTTCTACGGCATATTCTCTAGAAAAATATTCAGATCCTTTTAGAGTAAATCTTTATATCAATGACATGAAAGTTCCTATAATTAAGGTAGGCGATAATCATTATATGAAGATTAATGATTTAAAGGAATTCGGGTTTGATGTCAAAGAAGACAAAGAACAAAAAGTAATCCATATTTATCAAAACCCTAATTTGATACTGAAACCTTTTGAAACAGATGATTATTTAACAGAGGCTTTGTTTGTAACCAGTACCAAATATAGAGTTAATATTAATGATTGCAGCGTTGAAGCAAAAACCATCAATCATGATATCGTCATAGATATCAACAGTTTTATAGATGTTAAAGGTTTTAATTTTGAAAAATGGATGGATAACAAAGATAATAGCTGTGATATCTCTATAAGCAATTCTGATGGTATTGCAAACGCTTTTACAAGTGCAGATAAGACCATCATACATATGAGAAAACAAGGAGATTATCTTTATAGCAACCATAAAAGAGTTGGGTTCATCCAAGATAATATGGAGTGGATATCCTTAGATTATATAACGAAGCTTATGGATTTTGATGAGATCACAGAGAAAAAGTATCAAGACGGTATGTGGATATACCTGGAAAAGGGAGATTACAAAGTAGAAATCCAGATAGAGAATGAGGATGATGCCTTTGCTGAATGTGGACGATTTTTTATGAGGTTGTCGGCACTTCCTTTTGAAGAAAATGGAGAATTGTACTTGCCTTTAGTGGATTCAATACAATTATTTAATTTAGAAATTCTTAGAGATGGTGATACTAATAATGGTGAAAGTAAAGATACGGGAGATGGCAATTTTATAAATGGCATGAACGTTGTAAAAAATAATGAATGGTTTTATTATATTAATCGTGATGATAGCAAAACCTTGTACAGAACCAATAAGGACTTGAGTAAGAATGAAAGAATAATTAACAGTTCTGTAAAACAATTTTATATACATAATAATGAAATTTTCTATATTGACAGCGGATTATTTGAAAGCGATACAAAAGGTCTATATAAAGCCAGCTTAGATGGCACGAACCCACAACAAATCGTTAATGGAAAGGTATCTTTTTTGAATATCATAGGAAATGAGCTCTACTATTGTGACGGTTCAGATGACGGAAATCTATGCAGAATTAATAAGAATGGAAGAAATAAGAGCACCATCATTGAAGGAAGAGTTGCTTATCCCAACATTAAAAATGGCTGGATATATTATATTAATCTTCAGGATCACAGCAGTATTTATCGATCACAGCTAGACGGCAACTATAATGTTAAAATAAACAATAAGTCTGCAACATGCTTAAATGTTGACCGTAATAAGGTCTATTTTTCTGACGCATATAACAGCTATTTTATGAACCATGATGGCAGTTTTAAAAACAAATTGTCTAATCAATCTGCTGAGGATATATTAATCAGCGAGAACCATATCTATTGGATTGATAAATATGGGGTCTATAAGCAAAACAAAAACAGTACTTTATGTGATTTTCTCATTAAAGGTTCTGATGTGAGCTGCATAGGATTAAACGATGATGCGCTAACCATTTTACAAAAGAAGCTGCTATTGAGCATACAAAGATATAATATCCCTAATAAAAAAAATGTAACCTTGGATATTGAGGATGGCTACAACATAGATGCCGTACGATATCCATACATATATTATAAAAAATATGGTAGCGGCTTGACAAAATATAACATAGAGACGAAGTCATCTCAAACCATTGCTTCTGATATATTTTCAGAAGTATACAATATTATAGATGATTGGATTTACTATAATGCAGGTTACGATGGGCTGCATAGAGTAAGAACAGATGGGACCAATAATATGAAGCTGTTGGATAATAATATATATGATGTTCATGTGGACAGCAACGGCATCTATTATCTTATATCACAAAGTGGTTTGACTATTGAAGAATACTGTAAAGTCAATCTAGATGGAACGAATAAACAAATACTCATTGATGATTTGGTTGCAGATTGTGCATTCTTTAGCGAAGTTTATAAAGACCATATATATTACCGCAGAAAAGATGGTTTATATAGAATTAAGAAAGATGGCACTGGTAAAAAGAAAGTGATTGATCAGCCAATAACAAAATTTAAGGTAATGGATGACCATATATACTATTATTATCATGGCGATTTATATGCTTCTACTTGTGATGGAAGCCGGCAAGAAAAAATAATCGAAGGGATTGGATTTGCATTTGCAAAGTATAGAGACAGCATTTTTTACTTGAAAAATGAAGGAGAGGAATGCTGGGAATTACATAGATACAATCTAAGAAGTAAACAGTCTGAACAGATTCCTAACATGAAATTTTCCAATACCTATGTAAGATTTGTAAAAGAGAAAGACAATAATATAGTTATAAGCTGCTCGACTGATGAAGGCTATTTTGCTGAGGTTATGTCATATTACCTTTTAGATATGAAAACAGGTGAAGTTAGTACGTTACAGGACAAAATTAAAAATTGCTATATTTATAATGTGATTTTGGATGAAGATTATATATATTATATAAAAGAGGAAATAGAATCCAAATTTGTGATAGAGTAGTATGAAATGAGAAAATGGCATGGCTTAGCCGCTAAGTCATTTTTTAGTTCTGGAATTCTATTTTTGTTAGTCATTGGCACAGGTTTTTTGCTGAGCAATTTAGGAAAGCCGTATAATACATTTATATTTTCTTTGCACAAAATAATTTCTGTTATTGCAGTAATAATCACCTGCTATTGCGATTCGCAACCTGCATAAGAACGCTGAAATCAAATCAGTAGTAAGAAACTCTAATCTTTTTCTAATAAAATATTAACTTAATGTAAATGCTGCTCTAATTATTTTGGGATAAAATAACAATAAAATAACCAAAAGTAAGGAGTAAGAATATGCAAGACAGAGATAAAATAATAGAATACTTGGTATATGGACTGTTGATTATGGCGCTGCTCTTTGGAGGATTTCCAATTTTTACAATTATTTATGTGGTTGTTGCTATCTACTTATGCTACAAGGTTTTAAAGTCAGAATGTCGTGGCATTGACAAGTTGTTTCGGTGCGGCATTTATATTGCAATCATGAGTTGTCAATTGACTTTGAATGCACTTATCATATATGATGAAAGCATTTTTCTTCTTTTACCAATGGGTAGAAGATTAATTGCAACCTTTCTTATTTTTTTACCATTTATAATCGAAAAATATGTCGTCAATAAGGACACAATTGAAGAAACACCATCTGTTGATGATGAAAAAGTAGAGGAGAAATCATAATCCGATAAAAATATAAAGGTGTGACTGCTTCCGATCTTTTTTTATATTTTTTTGATGGTTAGAAGGATTATATAGTATCAATGTGGAAATAAATAGAAAAAGCACCTCAATATTTGAGAGGGTGAGTATATGAGTTTGGGAAAAGATAATTATAGGAAAGCGTATATATCTAAGGTCAATCTTGTTCAAGATTATATTGAACAGCATTTAGAAGAGCATTTAACCATAGAAAAACTATCGAGTTTGGTTAATTTTTCACAGTACTATTTTCACAGACTATTCAAATTCATAGCTCAAGAGTCTTTATATAGTTATATTAAGAGATTACGCCTTGAAAAAGCAGTATTCTTATTAAATTATGATATAGGTAAAAGTATTACGGAAATTGCATTATGTGTTGGATTTTCTAATCAAGCATCTTTTGCAAAAGCATTTAAAAAAGCTTATGGATTAAGTGCAAGTGAGTATCGGGAAAGCAAGAATGGACAACAGATAGGCAATAATGGAAAAGTAATTGGAAAGTTAGCGTGTTATGATGATGCTGATGTGATAGAAAGGCATTTAGATAAAATCTGTGCCAATGCGCCATACTCTATAGAAATTAGAGATATAGGACCTAGGAATGTTATTTATATGAGGCATACGAAATATAAAGGAAATATTGATTTGTTCTCAAAATTGGTTAATGAATTAAACATATGGGCAGAAGCAAGAAACCTTATAAAGATGGATTCTAATTGGCTGGTGCTTTATCATGCTAGAGGTGAGTTTACTAAAGATGATAAACTAAGAGTGAGTGTATGTTTAGAAGTAGATAACGATGTAACCGCAGAAGGAGCTGTGGGAAAATATGTAATATCCGGAGGAAAGTATGCTGTAGGATGTTTTGAAATATTGCATTCTGATGCTGAGTACCAGAAGGCATGGGATTACATGCTGTTTAAATGGCTTCCTGAAAGTGGTTACAAAGTAGATGACAGAATATCTTATAAAGAATATCTACATAATGTTAGTTTTACTTCAAAGAAGAAAAATATCGTCAATATTTACATTCCTATTTCACCTTTATAATTTAATAAACTTTCTCAATCGATTTAGGCCCATAAAAAAACAATAATATTATATAAAGAGGAGTGAACTGATGAAAGCTTTAATATTAAATGGAGCCAGAGAATGGGAAAAATCTCTGGAGCCTACACATGCCGTTACCGCTGACCTTCTTGAAAAGCATGATTATGAAGTTGAATCTTTATTACTACATGAGTTGAAGGTTAAAAACTGCACTGGATGTTTTGGATGCTGGGTGAAAACTCCAGGAATTTGTGTGATAGATGATATTGGAAGAGATATTACAAAGGCTGTCATACAAAGTGATTTACTAGTTTATATTACGCCTATTATGTTTGGAAGTGTTTCATACGAAATAAAGAAAGTCGCTGAGAGAAATATACCACTAGGTCTTCCTTTCTTTGAAAAAATCAATGGAGAAGTTCATCATCAATCCCGCTATAACAAATATCCAGATGTAATCGTGTTGGGCATGCTTCCTGAAAAACATGAAGAGATGGAGAATATTTTTAAAAAACTGGTAAAGCGAAATGAATTAAATTGGCATTCCGATAAATATTTGCAATCTATATTGTACACAACTTACGATGAAGAAGAAATTCAAAATAAAGTTCAGGATTTATTAAAAAGTTTGGAGGTGAAGGCATGCTAGCGGATAAGAAAGCATTATTGCTCGTTGGAAGTCCAAAAAAAATACATAGTACCTCTGATGCCATGGGCACCTATCTAACAGACAAATTAGAAGAAAAAGGCTTTGAAACAGATAAGCTTCATATCCTTTCATCGTTAAAAAATAGTGAAAGTATTGAATGCTTATTAGAAGGCATAGATCGTAGTAATATATTAATCTTGTCTTTTCCTCTTTATATTGATGCGCTTCCTGCACATATTATAAAAGCTTTTGAGCTTATTGAAAATAGACGCAAAAATAATAAAGTGACGACAAAACAAAAAATGATGGTTATAGTCAATTGCGGATTTCCTGAACCATTTCATAATAATGTCGCGATAGATATTTGTAAATGCTTCGCAAACAGGGTAGGGTTTGAATGGGCAGGTGCTCTCTCTATGGGAGGAGGAGGGATGATACAGGGAAAACCTTTAAAAGAATTAGGCGGAAGGGTCAGATATGCAGTTCAATCTTTAGACATTGCATCAGAAGCTATAGCCAAAGATAATGTTGTACCCAAAGAGGCTATGGAACTAATGAAAAAGCCCCCTATGCCTCAGAAACTATACCTCTTTATGGGTAGTAAGGGCTGGAAAAAGCAAGCTAAAAAGTTTGGGTGTGAAAAAGATTTGTATGCGACACCTTATAAATTATAGAATAGAAAAGAAAGGAATAATTGGAAAATGAGGGTATCCACATGTTCCTACAGGCCTATTCTTGAGCCTTGCGGTCTTAAAGGTATTGACTACCAAGTTGATACTTATGTTGGATGCGGGCATTATTGCTACTACTGTTATGCAATGGATGAAGCTGAAACGGATTGGCGTAAAGAAATACTTATTCATGAGGATATTACCGGTCAACTGAGTGAAGAACTGGAAAAAATACCTCCTCAGAAGATATATTTGGGATACAAAACGGACCCTTATCAACCTTGTGAGACCGAATATCGTCAAACTAGGCAGGTTTTGGAGTTGTTTTTAGAAAAGGGATTCTCCGCAAGTATTCTCACAAAATCAGATTTAGTCATCCGAGATATAGATTTATTAAAGGAAATGAATAGTGCTGCAGTCAGTGTTTCAGTCGCATTTAGTGATAATAATATTCGCAGGCAGTTTGAAGCCAATACGATAAATACTGAAGATAGAATAACAGCATTGCGTCAATTAAAAGAAGCAGGTGTGAAGACCGGTGCCTTAATTTGCCCAGTTATTCCTTATATAACGGATGCTGAATTATTGATAGATATGCTAATGCCATATACTGATGAAATTTGGGTATACGGACTGAGTATCAGAGACAAGTCCGGACAGAATCGACAAAATATAATAGACATATTCAATAATCATTTTCCCAAACTGAAAAAACAAATTGAGACGGTTATTTTTTCAAAAGATCACTCATATTGGACACAGCTTAGGAAAAACCTAATAAAGCTAAAAGAAGAAAGACAAATAAAACTGTATATTCGCCTGTAAAACACTTTTGAAAGGAAAGATATTTGTATGAAACCTTATAACGGCACTATACCGCCATGCGGCATATTTTGCGGAGGTTGTCCCAATTATATAAGAGATAAAAAGACCTGTTTAGGTGCTCAAGAGCATTGTAAGAATAGAAAGTGTAAAGGCATTTATGTATGCTGTAAAGAAAAGAAAGGGCTTAATTACTGCTATGAATGTAAGTCATTTCCTTGCAGCAGGTTTAAAAAATTTGCAGAAAGCTGGTTAAAGCTAGGCCAAGACTTGATTTTAAATCAACAACAGTTGAAAGAACTGGGAGAAAAAAAATGGTTGGATATGAAGAACAAAAAAGTTTAAGTTACTTTTTAAGATCTATGTTATAATAAATCGGTTGGCAAGTATTGTAAACAATCATGAAATAGTTGCTGTAGTTTATTGGAGGATTCATATGAGTATTTTATATGGTAATATATTGAGTTGGGGCTCTATTATTTTAATTGCAATCTTGATGATATTAAGCATAGCAAAGAAGTTTGAAAGAACAAAAATAGCTATAAATATGGTGTTGTTCTTATATGGCCTATTAGGCTCATTTACATATCCCAGCTACTTTTTGATGCGATTAGGCAGTTCCATAAGAACCGATAAGCAGTTTATTGATTGGGCTTCAATGCAGTTTTATAATAGTATAACTACTCTGGCAATTATAACCACCATAGTGATAGTCGCTGCTATGGTGATATTAATCTTTTATCATAAGTATGCGTCATGGGTAAAGGTTATAATGGTGTTTTCACAGATATTACTCATTGTAATAAGCGTGATGATAAGCTTCAATACCATCAATAAAATATTTGACATAGCAAAATATATATCAGGAACGGCTTATTATAACGCTTTAGTTTTACTTGTAATACCTTTAATAGATCATTTAATAAGAAAAAATATAGAATAAGCATTGTCTGCTGAAACAGTGAGCTTAGAAAGAGAGGTCATTTATGATTAGACTTGTTGCAGATGGAGATTTTAAAACATGGTTAGAACTTGCAAAAGAGGTGGAACCATTATTTGGTGAGATGGTGGAGAATGAAGCTTTTAAAAGAGGAATAAAAGGATGCATTGCTGGTTCATCGGCTTTTTGCGTTGAAAATACTATGAAAGATATTGAAGGGATAGTTGCCGTTAATAAAGGAGAAAATGAAATATCTTGGTTGGCAGTTAGAGAAAGAAGCCGAGGAAAAGGATATGGGAATCAATTATTAAAAGCAGCCCTTGATCATTTAGATCAGCAAAAGCCTATATTTGTACAAACTTTTTCTCCAGCTGTAAAAGCCGGAAAAGCTGCAAGAAAGATGTATCTTCAATTTGGATTTAAAGATTACAAAGATGGCGGGAAAAATCCAGCTGATATTGATACAGTCATAATGAAATTAGAAAAAAGCAGTTGATTGGAGTTGCCCCATACAAGGGGCGTGGTTGGTAGAATACTTGTTTAGATAATAAAAGCTTGGATTTTTAGTTTGATAACTAATCCAAGCTTATATATAAAAAATACAAAAAAGGGCAAAAGATTACTATTTGTTTTGTGGTTTCAATTATATTCATATTTAGTTTTGATTTTCTATGTGTTTTTATCAAAACTAGAAAGTTATCTATCTAAAAATCTTTCTCCTTTATATGTACTCTAGTTCTTAGACGATTATCCATAAAAAAAGTTCCAACATAAGGAAATATTATTGAGAAATACTGGAACGATTCTTACTGACAATCGTCTAATGTTTAGATAAATATATTTTGGAGGTACATAATGAAATATAAGAAATCCGTGATTTCAATTATAGTAATTGGATGCATTGCGGCAGTTTTAGTATTTTCCTGGAACCGTCAATACAATGATCTTTCATTGAAAATAGTGCCGAAACAAGTCAACAAAGTATTCATTGAAGTTATGCCGGAGATGATAGAGATAACTGATAAAAAAGCAATTGATAATGTCATCGATAAGCTTCAATTACATAAATGGACTAAAAAAAAATCTTGGGATTTATTGTATGCACCCATGCTGTTTGTTGGGTTTGAAGAAGGAGAATTTATAGGATTATTTGGGCCTAATGAGAAATATGCCAAAATTGAGACAGAGCAAAAGAGCGAATATTATATTGTGCCGCCAGAAATATATAATGATATATATTTTATTTTCCTTGCGAATAAGGATCAAAATGACATCTGAAAGAGATGTGCTGCTGCTAATGATTGAGTTATAGGAAGATGCTGAAGACATCACAAATTAAAGCCAGGGATATTTAGGAACTGTTAGAATAATAAAAAAGAGATGGTAACACCAACGATACCAACTAAGATACAGCCCCCTAAAATATGGCTGATTAACTTTGCACCCATTTTAGAGTCGTTGCCATTTACAATTTTATGGATGAGTACCATTGTATAAAAATATAAAATCATAAAGCATATGATTATTGCATAAAAAAAGAATCCTTTCATTATTAGAATCGCCTTTCCTGTTATAGTTGAATAGTCTATTTATTGTACCATTGATAAAATTGGTTTACAAGGAATCAATAAAATTAATAGTACTTACGGAAAGTTTCCGTTCTTAAAAAATTTTAGAAGAGTAGTATAGTATAAGCATTAATATCTATAAGTCTAGGAGATTAAAAAAATTGATCTTGCTTTGATGTTAAAGCATAATACTTTTATATCAAAGTAAACTATGTAAAAAAGTGTTTAATAAAGAATAACCATGGGAAAATATAAGAAGAAATAGTAAATCTTATTTTAGATGTATAGAAAAAGAGGTGAGGTATGAATTTTATTGTTGAGTTATTAAATTTATATAAAGAGCGTTGGGAATTTTTTTTAGAACTACTATTACAACATATAGCCCTCACACTAATATCTGTGCTTATTATTACAGTTATCGGCTTAACAATTGGTATCTTAATGACCCGAAATCAAGGCTTTTCAAAGGTGATACTGGCCATAACAAACTTTCTATATACCATTCCGTCTATAGCTTTGTTTGGGTTTCTTGTTATCATTTCGGGTATAGGCGATAAGAGCGCCATTATAGCATTGGTGATATATGGATTATTGCCGGTAATACGGAATACATATGTTGGGATAAACGAAGTGGATGATCAGATCATTGAATCTGCCGTTGGTATGGGAAGTACAAGCTTCCAACTATTATTTCGTGTGCAGCTGCCGCTGGCCCTTCCAGTAATCTTTGCAGGATTTAGAACCATGGTGGTCATGACCATAGCACTTTGTGGTATTGCATCTTTTATTGGTGCCGGTGGGCTGGGTGTTGCTATTTGGAGAGGAATAACGACCAATTTTCCGGAGATGACAATAGCAGGGAGTTTGTTAGTAGCTGTTTTAGCGATTATAACAGATTTCTTTCTCGAAATTGTTGAAAAAATCATGAAGAAAGAACTGCTTGGAAGTATCAACTAATAGCTATTACTTATAAAGATAATTGGAGGAAATAAAAATGAAAAAAAAGGTAATAACATTACTTTTGTTATTGGTAATCATGGTTACAGCTATAGGCTGCTCAAAAGAAGAAAAGAAAGTGGTTATAGCCAGTAAACCGATGACAGAACAATATATCATTGTTGAGATGTTAACGTATCTTATTGAGAAAAATTCAGATATAACCGTTGAGCAAAAAATGGGTATTGGAGGCGGAACATCGAATATACATCCTGCTATGCTAAGTGGAGAAATTGATATCTATCCTGAATATACGGGAACCGGATGGTTATTTGTGCTCAAAAAAGAACTCATTCATGATCCAACAGAGCTGTATGAAGCTGTTAAAGCATCATATGAAGATGAGTATGGTATTATTTGGTCTGAATTATATGGTTTTAATAACACATTTGGTATTGCTTTAAAAGAAACTTTGGCTTCAGAATTAAATATTAAGACCTATTCCGACTTAGCTGCAGTGAGTCCTGATCTAAACCTTGGCGCAGAGTATGATTTTTATGAAAGAGAAGACGGATATCCGGGGTTAGAATCTACATATGGGTTTGATTTTAAAGAAAAAACGGAATTAGATATCGGTCTTAAATACCAAGCTATTGGATCTGATGAAGTAGATGTTATTAATGTTTTTTCAACAGATGGTCGTCTGAAAGAGCAAAATCTTGTGGTCCTTGAAGATGATAAAAACTTTTTCCCCTCATATTTTGCTGCAACCCTTATAAGAAAAGAAGTGCTGGATCAGTATCCGGAATTGGAAGGAATACTTGCAAAGCTGGACAATCAAATCAGTAACGATGAAATAACTGAGATGAACTATTTAGTAGAGATTGAAAAAGAAGATCCAAAAACCGTTGCGATAGAGTTTTTACAAAAGAAAGGCTTAGATTAATGGGCTTAATAGAGTTTGAGAATATATCTAAGAGTTATGATGGAGAGAATCAGGTAATTGATGATTTAAACCTGTCTATAAAAGAAGGTGAATTCGTTACAATATTAGGTCCGTCAGGATGTGGCAAGACTACCTTGCTAAAAATGGTTAATAAACTTATTATTCCGGATAAGGGTGCGGTTTATGTGAGAGGTAAAGCCCTTGAAGAATGGGACACTATTAAGCTGCGCAGAAGCATAGGATATGTGATTCAACAAATCGGCTTATTACCTCATATAACCATTGAAGATAATATTAATTATGTTCTGTCTATTAGCAATGGGAATAATTATCCCAAAAAGAGAGCGGAAGAACTCATACAGCTGGTCGGTTTGACTCAAAATTATCTAACCAAGTATCCAAGGCAATTAAGCGGAGGCCAGAAACAAAGAATTGGTGTAGCAAGAGCACTAGCAGCTGACCCTGATATTATCTTGATGGATGAACCCTTTGGTGCCGTAGATGAAATTACTCGCACGCAGCTACAAGATGAATTTGTTGAGATTCAAGAAAAGCTTAAAAAAACAATTCTCTTAGTGACGCATGATATACAAGAAGCCGTTAAACTAGGGACTAAAATTGTGTTGTTGAATAATGGCAAAATAGAGCAAGTTGGATCTACAAAGGATTTGGTATTTAATCCTAAATCTGATTTTGTTAAAAGCTTTTTAGGGATTAAAGGATTCCAAGCAACTCTAAATAGAGAAGTAATGAACCATGCTTATGAGAGGTTGCTGTCAAGTGAAGATGCAATTGAGGATTTCTATCGTAAATTTGAAGGATAATGTGTGAAATAAATCATGAAATGGGGCAGGTAGAATGAGAACGGATAACACAATATCATTGATTGGTAGGGTTAGGGGGCAAGCGAATAAATTAATTTATAGAGAGCTGCATGATCGTGGACATAAAGGGTTAGCGCCTTCCCATGGTAATGTTCTTGCTGTGTTACTATCTAAAGGTGAAATGACAAAGACGGAAATATCCAATGCAATTGGAAGAGACCGCTCTACGGTAACCGTATTATTAAAGAAGTTAGAAAAAAATGGTTATATAACAACCAGGGTCAATGATGAGGACAGCCGATCAGCTATTGTGTATTTAACGGAAAAAGGAGAAGCTTTTCGTGAAGGTTTTACTGAAATCTCTGAAAAAATATACGATGTACAGTTTAGAGGCATGACAGAAGAACAAATTACACAATTCAAATCATGTCTTGAGATATTATATACAAATTTTAAGTCGATAAATGAATAAAACAAAAAGGGACGGTTCTTTTTGTTTGGTTTCTCGTAAAACTTCATATTAATCGGTGTTGAAAGCATAAATATTGTTTATAGTCCAAACAAAAAGAACCGTCCCAAAACACAAAACAACAAACGATTTATCGCTGTACTCTTCCGGAACCATCTCCGCCCATTAGAATTTCTACTTCTTTAGCCGTTACTTGATTAAAGTCTCCCTCAATGGTGTGTTTTAAACAAGACGCTGCAACCGCAAATTCTATTGCTGTTTGAGGTTGCATTTTAGTGACTAGGGTATGCAAAAGTGCGCCTACAAAGGAGTCACCTCCGCCAACTCTATCAACAAGCTGAATATCATATTTCCTTGAAAAGAAACTTTGTCCATTGGTATAAAGCATTGCCGACCAACCATTAACGCTGGCAGAATAGCTTTCTCTAAGTGTAATGGCTACTGTTTTACATCCATATATTTCTTCAATGGATTTAGCAACAAATGTATATCCGTCTCTGTTAATTTTCCCAGCAGTAACATCCGTGTTTTCAGCATGTAAGCCTAACACTTTTTCGGCGTCCTCTTCATTCCCAATGCATACGTCAACATATTGTAATAATTCTGTCATGACAGTTTTGGCTCTTTTTTCACTCCAAAGGCTTTTTCTATAATTCAGATCACAGCTTACGGTAATACCTTTTTCCTTACATGTCTTAAGGGCTTGACGTGTAATTTCAGCACATTCATCAGAAAGAGCAGGTGTAATTCCTGTTGTATGAAACCATGTTGTACCGTCCAATATTTTATTCCAATCAAAATCTTTTGGATCAGCCATACTGATGGAAGAATATTTCCGATCGTATATGACTTTAGATGGACGTTGAGATGCACCTTTCTCAACATAATACATACCAAGTCTTTCGCCACCAATGACGATATCAGCAACATCAACATTATAACCTCTAAGGTTTCTAAGCACAGATTTTCCTAAATCATTATCAGGTAATTTTGAAACAAAACCAGCATGTTCCCCGTAATTTGCAAGGGAAACAGCAACATTTGCTTCTCCACCCGCAAAAGTCACATCAAAACTATTGGCTTGAACAACTTTTTTATAGCCAGGAGGACAAAGTCTTCCCATAATTTCACCAAAACATACTATCTTACTCATATTATGAAATCTCCTTCATCTTTTCAGAAAATTCTTTCGCAAGTTTTGTTATTTCATCAAATTTATCACTAGCAACCAACTTTTTATTTACCAAACAAGAACCGACACCAATACCTGCTATTCCAGCTTTTATGTAGTCTACAAAGTTATCTTTATCTATTCCACCAACAGCCAGCATAGGTATATGGCTTATTGGGCCTCGAATAGCTTTAATGTAATTGTATCCTAGACTTTCAACAGGGAATACTTTTACAAAATTGGCTCCCTGTTCATAAGCTTCAGCAATCTCAGATGGCGTGAAAACCCCGGGTATTGAAACCGCACCGAGCTCCAATGTTTTAGCTACAACTTTTTTATCATAATTTGGTGAAATAATATATTTGACACCAGCTTCTACAGCAAGTTGAACCTGCTTCTCTGTCATAACTGTTCCTGCACCAAGACAAACCTTATCTCCAATAGTATCATTGATGTTCTTAATTGCATTGATGGTATCCGCTTCGCCTGTTGCACTGGATTGATTAAAAGTTACTTCAATACAGGTAATACCACCGGCCACAAGTGCTTTGCACGTATCAATGATCTTATCTGCTTGTATGTTTCTAACAATAGCTATAATTCTTTCTTGCTTTATTCTTAAAATTACTTCATTCATGATTTCCTCCTTAATGGTTTCATGTCAATTGTCCAGCTTAATGTTCTTTGTTATATCCTTAAAAAAGTAATAATTTTTCTCTAAAAATGCTGCAAACTCTTTTGTATCCATAAAATCATAATTTAGATTAAGGGTTTTCATAATATTTTGAAAATCTTTGTCCATAGCAGCTTTTGTAAATCCTTCTATTATGACCTGCTTTGTTTGTTCGTCAACATTTTTGGGCAAAGTAAGTCCACGCCATGTAGATATACTAAAATCATATCCACTTTCTTTAAAGGTTCTCACGTTAGGAATTTCTGATATTCTCTCATCAGCCAGCACGGTTAAAACTTTAAGCTCCCCTTCCTTTATGTGCACACTTACCTCTGATAAACCCGCAACAACCATATCTGTTTTTCCGCCAAGAACATCCAAAACTGCATACGATGTGCCATCATATGAAATATGATTAAACTTTAAATTCGTTCTGTTTTCTATCCCAATAGCCGCAATATTCCAAATACTTCCTTTCCCGGAACTGCCTATGGCGTATTCCATATCATTTTGCATATTTGCATTTGTTAGCTCTTCAATCGAATCAAATGGAAAATCCTTTCTTACAACCAATAATCCCGGCTCACTATTTAAAAGAATAACTGGCTCTAGGTCTGTATAATCTACTTCTATTAAGTTTAGTGCAGAAAGACTGTTTATCTCTACGGTCAACAATGTCAATGTATATCCATCGTTTTTCGCATAAATCCCTTCCTTAATTCCTCGTGCGCCGCCTTGCCCCAATCTATTAACGACTACAACCGGCTGAGGAAAATATTTTCTTGCACATTGAGCGATTGCTCTTGCTACACTATCAGTGCCACCTCCAATAGCATAAGGAGCGATTACTGTAATGGCCTTATTAGGGAATATATACTCTTCTTCTACTTGCTGAGAAGTTATGATTTCTTCAGATATCTGTTGTGATTGATTTTGATATGCAAAAACATAGGCGAGCATTGCCACTATCACTACTGCGATAATATAAATAAACTTCCTCATAGTCTAATCTCCCTTAAATATTAATCACATATATAAGTTCTTTTCGTTTGGCTTATGTGTATCTTATCAAATATCTGATAATATTTTAATATGTATTCATGTATTATGACTTATCATATATATCAGCTGCTTCAAGTTTTTTTGTAATGCGCCTTTGTTTAATGATTGAACTGATTATTGAGATAACTGCAAGCACAAGCAGAACTGCGCTTATTGGTCTAGTAATAAATATTGAGAAATCGCCTTGAGATATGAATATGGCTCTTCTCAAATTTGATTCTGCCATTGGACCTAATATCAATGCAAGTAATATGGGAGAAGCAGGGAACTCATACCTCTGCATGAAATATCCAACTACCCCAAAGCCTATTGCAATCCAGACATCAAACATACTGTTACGCATTGAATATGCTCCAACCAATGAGAGCACAAAAATAACCGGCAGAAGAACCTTTCTATCAATGGTAATTATTCTGGCGAAAAACTTTACACCTAATGTTCCAACACAAAACATAGCAATATTTGCAACCATCATAGCAGCAAAAACACTATATACGACATCCATATGGTCCCTATACATTAAAGGACCGGGTCTCAAACCCTGCATGATAAAAGCACCAAGCAAAACAGCTGTAACTGCATCTCCTGGAACACCAAGAGATAACAGGGGTATCATTGCCCCGCCGGTACAAGCATTATTAGCTGATTCAGCAGCCGCAACACCTTCAATTACTCCAGTACCGAATTTCTCAGGGTGCTTAGAAGACCTTTTGGCTTCACTATATCCTACAAATGCTGCAATATCACTACCTGCGCCGGGTATAGAGCCTATGAATGTGCCCATAATACTCGATTTCAATATGGACAGCCAAGATGCCTTTATATCTTTGCCACTCGGTAAGAGCTGGTTTATTTTGCTTTCAATTTTTGATGTTGAAACTATATTTTCTACACCCTTGAATACTTCTGCTAATGCAAAAAGCCCTATCAATGTTGGAATAAAATTGAGCCCTTCTAAGAGATTAATCGATCCAAATGTAAATCGGGGGAACCCATTCATTGGATCAAGTCCAATGGTTGCTATCAATAAACCAATCAATCCAGACATCAAACCCTTTAATATTGATTTACCAGATACAGAGATAATGATGCTTAAACCAAACATGGCAAGAGCAAAATATTCAGCTGGGCTAAATTCTAGTGCAAATTTAGATACTTGTGGTGATAAAAAAGTCATGATTAAAGCCCCGGTAAAACCACCGATAAATGAAGCAAAGGCAGACATACTCAAAGCACGACCTGCTTCACCTCTTTGAGATAGGGGGTAACCATCTATCAATGTTGCCGCAGCCGCAGGAGTGCCCGGCGTTCTTATTAAGATTGCAGATATTGACCCACCATATATTGCACCACTAAATATTCCAAGCAGCATTGCCATGCTTTGATTGATTGGAAGACCAAAAGTAAATGGCACAAGCAAAGCTACACCCATTGTTGCAGTAAGACCAGGGAGTGATCCTATCATTATCCCACTTGTTACACCTATAAATATCATGGCTAAAACTTTGAACTGCAAAATATTTGCAAATCCATCTAAAAGTAATTGAAAATCCATCTTATTTCCTCCTTAAACCAATAAGCCGGCAGGTAGTGTGATATTTAATATTGTTTTAAAAATTAAAAACACACATATAGAAACCAAAACAGATATAATGCCCATTTTGACATAGGCCCTATTGTTAAGCAAAAACATTAAAAAAAATAGATACAGTACTGTTGCTGTGATAAAACCTAAATATGGCATTATCAGCACATAAGCTATAGTTGACACGAGAGAAATAAATGATCTTCTTATACCTTCATCTTTCAAAGATAACGTATTCATTTTCTTATCGGTCTTTTTATCAACTTTTACTAATACTTGTTGAAGAATAATCAAAAAGCTGACGATTAATAACCCAACAGCAATTGCCATTGGAAAAAAGCCTGGGCCTGTTATTGTACCCGGTGCTTTTGAAAATGTACTCGCTTTGAAAAAAACATATATGCTTAAACCGATACCAATAATGCTTGCTACTAAATTCGCTTTCTTCATATTTCATTCTCCCATTTTAAATACTAAGGAGAGTTACAAACTCTCCTTAGCAATCAAATAAATCTAATTTTTTCTATTTTGCTGCAAGGCCGAGACTCTCCATAACAGCACTTACGTCCTTTGCATTTACTTTTAAGAATTCTTTAAATTCATCTGCATCTTGATAGGCAAGAACCAGACCAGAATTTGCTGCAAAATCTACAAATTCTTTTGATTCTAAAGCAGATTTAAATGCCTTACCCAGTTCATCAATAGCTTCTTGCGGCGTTCCAACTGGAACAGCAAGTCCTCTCCATGTACCGAACACAACATCATAACCTGATTCAATAAAAGTAGGAACATCCGGGAATGCTTCAAGTCTTTCACCAGACATAACGCCAAGAATTTTCAAATCACCGGCTTCAACTTGTCCTTGAACTTCCGCTGCACTAACAGATACAGCTTGGATATGTCCACCAACAAGTGATGTAATAGCAGGTGCCGCACCATCAAAAGGAACATATTGAACTTCAATCTCTGTTGCTTCTGACATAAGACCAGCTGCAATATGCCAAACTGCACCAACTCCAGAATTTCCAATATTAATTGTGCCTGGATTTTCTTTTGCATAAGCTACAAACTCTTCAATGGTGTCATATGGAGCATCTTTTGGGACTGTTAAAGCAGCTGCATCCATATTGACCCTCATTAAGGGTGTAAAATCTTCATAAGTGAAGGGTACTAGACCTTGAGCCGGCAATGAATTAAGTTCAAATGTTATCATACCAACTGTATAGCCGTCCGGTTTTGCGTTCATAATAGCTGAATGTCCTACAGCTCCACCACCACCAGTTTGATTTGTAACTGTAATGGTTTGGCCAATACTTTTTTCTGCTTCTGCACTTAGACCTCTTAAGATTGTGTCTGTTCCGCCACCAGCAGACCAAGGACAAATTGCATTTAGGCTATTCGTAAAATATGGTTTAGATTCTTCCCCATTGACTTCTCCAGCATTAGCAGGCTCTTCATCACTTGTTGGCTGACTACAACCTACAACCATTGTTAGCAGTAGAACAATGATAACAAATATTGAAATTATTCTTTTCATTTTCTCCTCCTCTTAATAAAAAGTTTTAATATTCGTTATTATCATATACTCCGAATCACAGTATTTGAATTAATTCTCTTTACTAAAATAAAGCGTTGCTTGTAAATAAAAAAAATAACAGCTTGTTGAGTTGTTTTTGTGCCGATAATCTATAATTTTTTTTACTTAAGATAGTTTTTTTTACCTATGATTACCCATTTGTTTAAACTTCAATATTTTTACGATATAATAATTAAAAAATATTTGTATCGAGGTTTTAATTTGTGAAAAATATTAATAGTTTTTTTTCAAATGCATTAGAAAAAATAAAAAATATAAATTATTATTTGCGATATAAAATAACATTTTTTGTTCTAATAGCGATACTATTGCCAACTGTTTTTTTTGGCATATATATTTTTGAATTTGTAAATAACCAAGTATATAATAACTATATTGAATCTACTCTTAAACAAACTTCTCAACATATTAATGATAGTATCGTTACCAACTACCGTATCATTGAGAGTACTGCATTACAGCTCATTTCCAATCAAAATATTATAGATAACTTAGGAGAGCTCAATAATAATGAAAGAACATATTATTTAAATGAGCTTACAAAACTCAATATAGAAACGGAGCTCAAAACATATTTTGGCAATAATTATTCTTTTAATAGTGAGCTGGTGAATTCAATTTTTGTCTTTGCTGATGAAGATACTTTTTACAGCTCTTTTTACAATGAGTTGCCAACAGATGATTCTATAGATGGATATGTTGAGTTTTTTAAAAATAATTTCAATTCCAAAAGTGATATCATATCCTTTGAAAAAAACAACAATACCATATATTATATGAAAGATATAAAAAATCAAATCACTTCAAAATCACTGGGAAAACTTATAATCGGGATTAATTTTAATGCTCTTAATGGGAGCTACGCGTTCTCGGACGACAATATATACCTTGTTACAATATATGGAGAGGATGGTATCATAAAATATTGTTCTGATTTTAGTTATATTGGGAAACAGGTTTCCCATGATGTAAGAAAATATGGAAATATATTATCACCTAAATTTGTTAATATAGATAACGAGAGCATTATCATTCAGTCCTCTCGAACAAATGACATCAACTTAACTGCCACTATTTTTGCATATCAAGACAAGTTAAGAGGATTTAAAAAAGCATTACCTATATATTTATATTTCGTGATTTTCGCAGTTTTCTTATCCATAATCGTTAGTATTTATGTTCTAAATTATATTACAAAGCCTTTGGATGAAATCATTGTAAATATCAAAGCAGTAAGTGACGGCAACTATAAGCTTAAAATGAAACCTTCAAAATATAAAGGATTAAATGAAGTCAGCATGGTTTATAATACCATGATTGATAAAATTCAATATTTAATCAGTGAAGTTTACGAAAAACAACTCTTGATTAAAGAAAGTGAATTAAAAGCGCTCCATGCACAAATCAATCCCCACTTTATATTCAATGTGTTAGAAACAATCAGCTGGGAAGCAAGGAATACCGACAATGAAAAGGTTGAAAGAATGACAACTTCCTTGGCCCAGATTTTGAGAAGAAACATATGCTTAGTTGAAAAAGAAAAGATTACTATAGAAGACGAATTGCAGTATGTCCGCTTTTATTTATACTTACAAAGTGTAAGGTTTGAAGAGCGATACACCATTAATATTAAAATAATGGATGATGATATTCTTTTGTCATATATTCCTAAATTCACCATTCAAACTTTAGTTGAAAATTCTATAATTCACGGTCTTGAGAATAAACTTGGAAAAGGAAAACTGGATATTGACATAGCCAAAATAAATGATGACGTGCACATTATTGTAAGTGATAATGGAATAGGTTTTAAAGTCAGTGAAATTAATATTGAAGACAAAGCTTTCGATATTGATACAAAAAAATCACATATAGGTTTACATAACTTAAGTAAAAGAATTAATCTACTGTATGGCGGTCAGTACGGTATTGATATCAGCAGCCAGATTGGAAAAGGCACAAAAGTAATCGTTAGAATTCCTGTGGATTATAGGAGTAAGTGATGTATAATATTTTAGTTGTGGATGATGAAAAAACAATTAGAAAAGGTTTGATCGGATTTATTAACTGGAGTTATTTAGACTGCAATATTGTTGCAGATGTCGAAAATGGAATTGCAGCAAAAGAGATATTAAAAAGCAATCACATCGATATTGTTATTTCCGATATAAAAATGCCAGGAATTGATGGTTTAGAGCTTTCTAAATATATTTACGAAAATCATCATAATGTTAAAATAATACTTTATACCGGTTACTCAGATTTTGAATATGCAAAAAAGGCTATAAAATATGGAGCTTCAGATTTTATATTAAAGCCTTCTACTACAAAACAGATTACAGAAGTCATCAAGCATGTGACCAAAGCTATTGATGTTGAAAGAGCGAAAGATACTCGTATTAAAAACTTAGAGTTTCGACTAAAAGATATTGACGAAAAAGAAAAAACTGACTTTATCAAAGATATTATCAATGCTTATATAACCAATGTTGAGGATATTGAAAAAGGTATTGTATCTCATAAACTGGATATTGGACCATATGTTGTCTTGTTGTATAAAATAAGCAATGAAAACCAAAATGATAATCTAAAGAAGATAATGACTTTTATTACATTATCACTGAATGATATGCAGCAATACACATTTATATATAAGCATGGTGTCATTTGCAGCCTTATTGAAGCAAAAGGCGTAAGTGATGATGGTAGAATAAAACTTATCGTCGAAAGAAGCAAGAAGATAGAATCTTTTGTTAAAGATTTTACAGAATCCAGCATTACAATTGGAATCAGTAACATTCGAAGAAAAATAATGTGTTGTAGAAAATCTGTTCATGAAGCAGAAATATGTCTGGATAGAATTTTTTATGGTGAACAGAGTATCATTGTTTTTTCACAGATTAATGAGATAAGAGAAATTCCAAATAAGTCTATAGATCTTGATAAAATATTTGAATATATAAAAAACAAAAAGAATTCTCAAGCAGCTAACGAGATAGAAATACTGTTTCAAAATTTTGAATCCACGAAAGAGCCCATAGATTATATTAGAGCAACAAGTATATCAATCTACTCAAAATGTCTTCATGTTATGAAATGTCATAACCTCAATCTAGAGGATATATTTAATGGAAAAAACATATATTCAAATTTATTAAATTCTAAGTCCATCAGCAATCTTAAGATAACGACCATGGAGATGGTTGATAGTGTGATAAACTTTACGATGTGTGATAGCAGCAATTATATAATAAATAATGCGCTTGCATATATTGAAGAAAATTATGAGAGACCCATAAAATTAAATGATATCGCTAATTCTATTCATGTTAACAGTTCATATTTAAGTAGAGTATTTAAACAGAAGACCGGCACAACAATAACCCAAACTCTCAGGAAAAAGCGTATTGAAAAGGCGAAGGACATTATTAAAACAACAAAAACAAAATTATATACCATCGCCTCAATGGTCGGGTTTGACGATCCTTCATATTTTTCATTTGTTTTTAAACAAGAAACAGGTATGTCTCCAGCTGAATATAAAAAAACTTTGCAAAGCTCTAAAATAGAATAGGATACTAAAGAAAGGGATATTGAATCTCTTTTTTTTATGTGTGCCCAGCATGAGGTCATAGTACTAACAAAGTTGGAAAAGAATATTATTACTTGTTTAAATTACATTTTGACGGGTACTAATAAATCATAGAGTTTTTTCATTTTAGTAACAATACTTGATTTAGGGAGGTGAAAATATGCCAGAAGAATTTCAAATAAGTTGTAACAGACCGGACATCGATAATAATGCTACTATGGATGAACCGGCAAAAGAAGAAAATTATGAAAAAAAGGAGGAAAAGAATAGTATGTTAAAAGTTGGTAAGGCAGCTCCTGATTTTACTGCACCGGCATATCATCAGGGGAAATTTGTGAATGTGAAACTGTCAGAGTTTAAAGGTAAGTGGACGTTACTATGCTTCTATCCTGGAGATTTTACCTTTGTGTGAGCTACAGAAGTTTCAGCAGTTGCTGAAAAGTATGATGAGCTAAAAGCTTTGGATGTAGAAGTGCTTTCGGTTAGTGTAGACAGTGTATTTGTACATAAAATGTGGAATGACAATGAGTTATCTAAGATGGTGGGTAAGGATATACCTTTCCCAATGTTGTCGGATCAAAATGGAAATATAGGCAAAATGTATGGTATATATGATGAAGATGCAGGTATAGAAACAAGAGGTAGATTTCTAATTGATCCCGATGGAAATATCCAAGGGTTTGAAGTATTAACACCTCCGGTTGGAAGAAATGTAAGTGAAACCATTCGACAAATTCAAGCCTTTCAGCTTGTAAGAGCGTCACAAGGCACTGAAGCAACACCGTCTGGTTGGAAGCCTGGTAAAAAGACACTTAAGCCGGGGCCAAGCCTTGTTGGAAACGTGTGGAAAGAGTGGAAAGTAAATGAAGCGTTTGAAGACTAGAATCTTTTAGATAAGGATTTTTTAAAGGCTAAATTGTTTTAAGCAGTTTAGTCTTTTTTAGTCAAACAATAACAAACAGAAGGGACGGTTCTTTTTGTTTGTTATCATAATTCTAAAATACTTGAGCTAATACTTTATCCAAACAAAAAGAACCGTCCCCGATGTTTGGTGTTGACGATGATAATTTAATGCACTATAATGGCATAAATAGTTCATAAAGAGGTGTGTTAAAGTGAATGGATATCAAAAAAGGACACAACAAAAAATAGATAGTATAAAGAAAGCTGCCATAGAGCTTTTTAATGTATATGGATTAAAAAAAGTTAGTATGGATGAGATTGCTGTCAAAGCTAATGTATCTAAGGTAACCATATATAAGTATTTTCATAGTAAAGAAGAATTGATTCAGGAAATCGTCAAAACCATCTTCATTCAGATAACAGATGAAATTCAGGAAGTTATTTACAGTGACATGCCGTTTATAGAAAAGTTAGAAAGCTTGGTCTTTAAGAAGAAGCATGCAGCCTCCCATATACAAGGAGAATTTGTGGAAAAGGTTTTTTCAGAAGAGGATGAAATAAGTCAATTTTTGGATGACATATACACGGAAAGAATTCAAAAACTGATATATGATTTTTTTGATGAGGGTAAAAAAGAGGGCTATATTCATTCTGATATTCCTAACGATATATTGTATCAATATATCAAAATAATGCGAAAAGGATTGAGTATGCAAATGGATGAACTTAAAACTGTGATGACTCAGCCAGAAGTATTTAAACAATTGGTTCACCTGTTTTTCTACGGCCTGATTAAGTAGAAAAAAACAAGTAAACCTCTAAATTGATGTTGATTTGAATGATCGATTTTTTAATCCATCTCTTTTACAGCTCTAAAACTCAAATAATCCTGAGCATCAGTTTTTCTTTTTCCAAAGATACCGCCATGATATACGACTATATATGCCTTTTCTATATCTTCTATGGATGTATCGGAAGTCCAATAATAAATGACTTTTGAATGCACATCCCATAAAGGCGTTTCTTTATCGGGTGTTTCTTCATATCTTGCTTTTCCTTCTTCAGCATACCAGATGCCGCCAGCGTTTTCACCATGAATCATCATGGATCGAACGGCTTCGTCAGCAGTTGGTAAACGCCAAATGTTTTGCTCTTTTTCCATAATCGTCAAGCCGTCATCAGATAAATACTTACATATATCTTGTGCTTCTTGCCAGGATATTCCTTCATCCGGCCAGCCAGGGCCTCTTGGTGCCCAAACCAAGGTAATACCATTTCCTTCAACCATTCTAATACCAAAATCTTCGTCATTAATTCTCTGTGAAACTTTAATGCCTTGAGGAATAGAAATGGCTAAGGTAATGATTAAGGGAATGAATATGATTAAACGGTATGCCCATTTCTTAGGATGAGGTTCTCCAAAATAGTATAATAGTGCCATAACGGCAATAGGTATGATGATGAGTATACTGCTGGGTCCTGAGAAAAACCAAATACAGAAGATACTTAAAGCAATATGCATGAATATCCCTATTTTCTTCCACCTCAATATAATTAAAGCTAAAGAAACTAAGATAATCGTAATTATCATGTATTGAAATAAAAACATAGAAATATTATTTAAGATAGAGGTGGAGTACCAGCCTTCATGGAAATTTTCGAAAGCTCCCCAATATGCCCAAAAACTTGAGAATATTGTTGTTATGGCAACGCCTATCCAACCCAATATCATTTTTCTGCGTTTCATCTTTTTTTCCTCTTTAAGTCTCAGCTGATTGATCTCGCTAGGTACCATTCCTCCATATTTCTTTTTCCACTGATGAAAGGTTTTTTGAGAGATGGCCATTTTAAGGCATACTTCTTCAAGCGGTACCCCTTCTTCAACTTGTTTGAGGACGAATACAAGTTGTTCATCGGTAAATTTTGAGTTTTCCATTATTTGTCACCCCTTTTTCTTTTATGTTATCACTCTTAATTTAAGTATCTACCCTTTGAGATGAAAATTATAAAATATTTAAATGGTAACGGAATCTCCATAATTCAAGATCATGCAATTAAAGCCCATCTCTTCAACTTTTTCTTTAAACATCCCGTCATCAGAGGGATTATAGTTTTTGCTGAATAATGCCGGACAATTATAATGCGTTGGAATGACAAGTTTGGGTTCCATTATTTTGACTGCTTTTAAGGCTTCTTCTTCATCCATTGTATTACGAGGGATGCTGCCACCTATTGGAAGCATTAAAACGTCTGGATTTTTAATTTTTTTCCAGTCATTTTCATTAAGAACCGTATCACCAAGATTGACAATAACTTTTCCATCCAATTCTATTTTAAATCCAATTGATCCAAGTCCAAGTCTTTCTTCTGACCCAGGATGTACGGTCTTAGAGAAAGGTCCAAATTTAAAAACCAGAGGACCGTGAATGGTTTTGATGCCGGTAATAACCATTTCATCAAGTTTTATTGTTTCGTCAACAGATATTGCATAAAGCTTTTTTATCAATGTTGAAAATGTAAGTCCTCTATCTCGGGGACCCAGCATGAGTTGATTGCCTTCTTTTTCTTTTACCATCGTTTTATTACAGATAACAGAAGCATTTGAAGTTTCTGCTACTTTATCTGTATACCAATGATGATCAGGATCGCCATGAGTGACGAATATATAATCAACATCTTTCCATTCAGATTTAGGAAGTAAAGTTTTAAAATTGAAGAAATACAAAGCAGCGCCGGGATCAATAGCTATTTTTTTATCACCAGATTGAATAATAAAACTATTAAACAGATAATGTTTGATTTCCATAGTTTAGCCCCCTTTTTATTAGATATAGATAAAACATACGAGATGAAATGAACTATAACGGTAACGCAAGTACATTTTATCAAGAATTTCAGAAAGCGTCAACTAAGTATACTATAATAGTAAAAGAAGTTTATAATTTGAAATGTAGTAAGTTCGTTTTTTAAATAGTAATATCATATTCCATTCTTCTGGCTGTATTTCTTGCAATTTCTTTATTGGTTAATTTAGAAATTATATAAAAGGCCATATTAATGCCTGCTGAAATTCCAGCCGATGTTATGATAGAACCTTCATCTACATACTTTATATTTCTTTTGACGAATATATTCTTAAATTCCTTTTCCAACCGATGGATATCCATCCAATGAGTGGTTGCTTTTTTCCCCTCTAATAGTTGGCCTTTAGCCAGTAAAAATGCTCCGGTACATACGGAGGCAAGAATTTTAACTTCTTTTGAACGTTTAACAATCCATTTGATTGCCTCATCATTGTATATTTCAATTTCTTCAGCACCATATCCTCCAGGAATAATTAAGATATCCACCTCAGGTGCATCCATAAAATCATAATCAGGGAATACCTTTAATCCATTTCGTGCACTTATCAAATTTTTGGTCTGAGCTATCGTGTTGACTTTGAATATTTTTTCTTTACTATCTGGATATTCGGCTAGAGAAAAAACTTCAAACGGACCAGCAAAATCTAAAACTTCAACTTCATTAAATAAAAATATGCCCACATTATATTTTAGTTCCATCTTCATATCCTTTCTTAAAAAATTTGTTATATAAGCGGTTTACTTAGGTTCTTATAACTATTTTATGTAGGGTGATATTCTTGTATTAAGTATGAATTATTTTTTCAGCAATTCTTAATTAAATATTACCATTAAAACCAGTTTAACATCAATTAGCATTAAGACGAGAGTAAAAATTAATTGTATCTTTTTTTGCGACTAGTTGACTGAGTCAACTAGCTAATATATACTTATTATAGGCTAGAAAAAATTTAATGAAGTAGGTGAGAACATGAAAAAAAATAATCATACTATTTTAGAAATCAGACGGTTTAATCGCTTTTATACAGAGATATTGGGTCTGTTGGATCAGCATGTTTTAGAGAGTCCGTATTCATTAACGGAAGCGCGTATTATTTTAGAGATCCATAAAATAAAGGATTGCACAGCAAATAAATTGATGAATAAACTGCATATCGATAGGGGATATCTTAGCAGAATTTTAAACGGATTTGAGAAAAAGGGGCTCATTCGAAAGGAAAATTTTCCAACAGATAGGCGGTTTTACTTTTTGTATTTAACACAAAAGGGAAAGGATATTCTGAATGATTTGGAAAATAAGTCGAATCAACATGTACAAGCGCTAGTTGCACCTTTAACAGGAGAGGAACAAGGGAAACTTTTGGATGCGATGAAGCATATTGAGAATGCTCTGTCATCAACGCTTCACTCTATCAATATTAGAAGCTTCCGCCCTAATGATATTGACTGGGTTGTTGAAAAACATGTGGATTTATACGAAACAGAATATGGATTTGATAATACTTTTAGACAATATGTGGAAGAAGCCATATATAAGTTTCAAGAAGGTTTCCGCAAAGAAAAAGATAACTTATGGATAGCTGAGGTAAATGGTAAGCCTGAAGGCATGATTGCTATTGTAAAGGTGGATGATAAAACGGCCCAGCTTCGATGGTTTCTTATTGACCCAAAGATGAGAGGGAAGGGATTGGGGAACAAGCTTATGAGTACAGCAATAGATTTTTGTAAGGAAAGTAATTATCAACATGTATTGCTTTGGACAATCAGCATTTTGGATGCAGCACGACATCTTTATGAAAGATATGGGTTCACACTATCAGAAACTGTTGAACATAATGTTTGGGGGAAAGACTTGATTGAAGAACGGTGGGATTTATCTTTGTAACTGAGAAGATTGGAAATATACGGTCATAATTTAAGATAGATAGTTAACATTTTCTTAACATATAATGAACAATGTACTAATGGAACAAGAATCATTTAGTGGTAATATAAAATATGAATCTAATGATTTGTAAATAATAATTTGGAAAGAGTGCGAATAAATAATGATAAAAAATAATCCATTTATGAAAATGAAAAGTGTTAAGAAATTCCTTCATGGAAGAATTCCTGGTCAGTTGATTATTCAGCTTACCGATAAATGCAATGCAAAATGTCCCCAGTGTGGCATGAGAGTTACTGAAGATTTTCAGCGTTCTAAACTAGAACTGGATGATGTAAAGCGGATGATTGACGCTGCTGTAGAAAAAGGGGTAGAATCCATCTCTTTTACAGGTGGAGAAATTTTTTTATATTTTAATGAGCTCATTGAATTGATGCACCATGCGGGTCAATCAGGGATAGAATATATCAGAACCGGAACCAATGGTTTTTCGTTTATGAATTCCCACAAAACGGATTATGAGAAGCGCATTACTAAGATGGCTGAAGCTTTAGCCAAAACCAATATCCGTAATTTCTGGATTAGCATTGATTCTTCTGACGGGGGGTTGCATGAAGAGATGAGAGGCTTACCAGGGGTTATTCGAGGTATAGAAAAGGCAATACCTATTTTTCATGAGCATGACATATATCCTTCTGTCAATCTTGGGATTAATAGAAATGTCGGGGGTGCATTTAACGAAGAACAAAATGAAGATGAGTTTGATTCGGAATTATTTTATAATACATATCAAGAAGCATTTAGAAAGTTCTACTCTTTCGTTATTGACCTTGGTTTTACCATCGCTAACGCGTGTTATCCTATGAGTATCAACCATGAGGAAGAAGAGGGTTTGAGTGCTGTTTACGGGGCCACATCGGCAGATGAAGTGGTTAAGTTTTCGTCCAAAGAGCGGGTGCTGCTCTTTAAAGCACTTATGGATACCATTCCCGAATACAGATCAAAAATTAGGATTTTCAGCCCCCAAGCTTCATTACATGCGTTAATTAAGCAGTATTCAGATGATGACAATTATAGCCAGCCTTGTAGAGGCGGCATTGATTTTTTTTATGTGGATGCAAAAACGGGAGATACTTTCCCATGCGGTTACAGGGGGGAAGATAATTTAGGTAAATTCTGGGACTTGGATTTAAACAAGATGGATGATAAAGCTTTTTGTAAGCTGTGCGATTGGGAATGTTTCAGAGACCCATCGGAGTTGTTGGGACAAATGCTTGATTTTCGTGGAAAACCGATTTCTACATTGGGTCGTTTTACAAAAGATAAAGAATACCAATATTTATGGATGAGGGATTTAAAATATTATAAAGCATGTGATTACTTTAACGGAAGAACAGCACCTAGCTATAATAAACTTGGTTGTTGGTAAAGCAACACGTGTTTGCAATAATCTTGACGTACGCTATTATGTACGGTATAATGGTAACAGGAGGTGAAATGAATGAAAGTAATCCCTGTAACACAAGCGAGAAAAAATATATATAAACTAATAGATGAAACCATAGAATCAAGTGTTCCAGTAGAAATTACTACTAAGAAAGGCAATGCAATCTTACTTTCTGAAAGAGATTGGTCCGCTATTCAAGAAACATTATATCTTGTATCAATACCTGGCATGAGAGAAAGTATAATTGAAGGATTGAATACACCAATTGAAGAATGTGAGGCATTAGATTGGGAAAATATAGAGTAGTTTACACAAAAAGAGCAATAAAGGATGTCAAAAAAATAAAAGGAAGCAACTTAGAAGAAAAGGCATTAGAGCTCATTAAGATTACTAAAGAAAATCCTTTTCAAAATCCTCCGCCCTATGAAAAATTAGTAGGGGACTTGAAAGGTGCTTACGCAAGACGTATCAATATCCAACATAGGCTGGTGTATGAAGTTATTGAAGAAGAAAAAACAGTAAAGATTCTACGCATGTGGACGCATTATGAATAAAACTTTCTCCGAAATGGGAGGGAGTTTTTTTATGTTATCAGCTTCTTACATACCTTCGATAATAAAAATATTCTAACTGGGCTCTAACTTTACATCAATCATGCTCTAATATTTATGGTATAAAATTACAATAAAGTTAAACGTGAAAGGGTGATAAAGGTGAAAAAAATTACGCCATTAACTTTATTTTTATTGGGTTTTGGAATCTTTATGTTTACCAGAAGGAGTGAGATAGTTCCTACTATTCAAATTTCAATATTAATTGGGCCAATTTTTATTCTAAGGTTTATAAGAACCCAACCGGCTAAAAAAGGCATATTGCTTACTTTATTAGGATTTTTATTGAGTATGAATATTGCGCTTTGGGGATTGTTTGATATGGGCGATGTGTTGAATACGATTATTGTTAATTTAATCAGAGCCACCATTATAGCCATTCTTTTCTTTTTACCATACATGGTGGATCGATTAATCTATCCAAGGTTTAAAGATAAAACGATGCTATCTACTCTAACTTTTCCAATCATAACAACAGCAATATTTTTTCTATCTTCATTAGAAGGACCATTTGACGGCGCTGGAATGAGCAGTAAATTTGTATATGGACCTCTATTTTTTAAACAATCTATATCATTATTTGGAATATGGATATTAGTATTTATTTCTTCTTGGTTTGTGTCCGTCATTAACTATTTTTGGGAAAATGATTTTATTTGGGGAAAAGTCAAAAAAGTCACATTGGTATTTTTATCGATTATACTGATCATTTCTTTATTTGGTGCAGTTAAAACTTCTTCTTGGATGGACTCACAATCCGATACGGTAAAAGTTGCAGCAATTGTACTCATTCCCGAAGATGGAGAAGTGGTATCCATGGACAGGGTTTATACCAATCAAATCACTTCACCTCTTGAAAAAACAATTTCAAGAATAGAAAACTTAATCCAAACAGCAGCTTCAAACCATGCAAAGATCGTTACATTCCAAGAATATGCCATGACAATCAATGAAGAAGATGAAGACATGATAATAGAAGCATACAAAAGAATAGCAAAAGAAAACAATATATACCTGAGCATAACTTATGCATATTTTGCGAAAGAAGGAAAAGGAGACAATAAACATTTATTGATTGATAACTATGGCGAGATACAACTGGATTATGCCAAAAGATATCTCTTTGGACTTGGAGATACCGGTGAAACTTTGGTATTTAAAAAAGGAGCTGAAGTCATTCAAACAGCAGATACGCCATACGGAAGAATTGGTATCAGTATTTGCAGAGATATGGATTTTCCTTCGTATATTAGGCAGGCAGGAAAAAATAATGTTGACATAATGCTAGGGCCTTCCTATGATTTCCCTAAAAGCACAGGCCCAGGCTATTGGTTAAGAACCATAGAAAATGGATTTTCTTTTGTTCGTCCAACCTATAATGGTATTACATTCGCAGCAGATTATAATGGGAATATTTTAGCCCAAATGGATTCAGATGAAACAAAAGACGGCATTATGTATGCAGAGGTTCCCACTAAAGGGACTAAAACACTCTACCCAACTATTGGAGATTTATTGGGCTGGTTTTCAGTTTTAGGATTATTGGGATGCAGTGTTTTTACAATAATGAATAGAAAGAGAGAATAAAGAGCGTTAAAAACAGCAATTAAACAAAAGCTAAGTATAAAAGTGCCAGTGATGGCGCTTTTTCAATTGCAAAAGCAGACAATGGTAAGACAAAATATGACAAGCAGTGAATAATCTATCCTGTTATAATGAAGAGAGTTTGAAACAAACGAATGATTACAGTATCTCTGATGAATATTAAAGTGAGTTCCCTTTTTTACAATACAAATTAATGACGCTTATATATAATGATAAGTTAGTAAGAAAGGTATTCAATGAATAACGAAGCGTATGAGGTAAAATATTTTGCTAATGGAGGTAATTTATGAAAATCAGTGAAGCAAAGGCATGTATAAAAGAACTGTATTTAAATACTCAGAGTGTTACGGCACTGATCAGTGAAAGAGGTATCGGTAAAACGTCAGCTTATCAGCAATGTGCGGATGAATTGGGGATTGGATATATTGGATTGTATGCAGCAGCCCTTGAAGGGCCTGATTTTATGGGATTGCCTGATAAAGATAGAGAAAAAGGTATAACTAAATATTTAGCACCACAATTTTTACCTACAAAACAAGCGGTGGAAGAAGGTATGTATCCGGAAAAAGGAATCCTGGTTTTAGAGGAAATCAATAGAGTCCCCAGTGATACAATATCTGTATTATATCCGTTGTTGCTTGAGAAAAAGATTAATGGGCATATGATTGCAGGCGGATGGCGTATTGGGGTTACTATGAACCCGGATACTATGAACTATCTGGTAAATTCACTGGATGATGCAATGCTTGATCGATTTATTGCCATAGAAGTAACTGCAGATATAGATGATTATATTGAGTACTCCTTGAAGCATCATCCTAATGATGATGTATTATCCTACCTAAAAGCGTGCCCGGATATGCTTTTGATAGTGAAAAAATCTGCTGATTCTACCGCTCTGGCAAAATCGCCGACGCCTAGAGGATGGACTAAAATTCAAGAACTGTTTAATCATTGTAAGCTTGAGGATCATCTTATGAGAGAGCTGGTTGGCGGAATTGTTGGGCCCCAAGCGGCATCGTCTTTTTATGGCTTTTTGAATAACAGAAATTTGATGATTCCGTCAACTAAAGATCTTCTCGAAAACTATGATGAAGTCAAAAATGATATCAAGCATTTAATTGAAAATAATCATATAGATATACTCAACTACATCATACAGAAAGTTATTATAAGCTTTATTGAAGACGAAGAACATATAAAAAACATTAAAGCGTTTCTCGTTGACTTACCTGAAGAAATGCAAATACTATTTTTTAAATACCTTTCTGTAAAGAGAGAAAAGGAATTAGAAATTTTTCTTAGTTCTGAAGTATTTGATAAAGTAAGTGATAAAATTATTGATGTCATCAGTATTACTTAGGGGTGAATCTATGAAGATTCAAGATGTTATTATAAAACTATTAATAGAGCAACCTTATTATGGATATGTTGCGTCATCGGTTACTTTAGTGGAAAGTGAAAAAATAGATACCATTAGGATGGCATCTATTCCAAGCTTAAAAATATATTATAACCCAGAATGGTTTGAAAGTTTATCGGCTGATCAACAAAAAGGCGTTATATTGCATGAACTGTTGCATGTGATTTTGATGCACCAATATCGACGTATGAATAGAGAAATCCTTTTATGGTCTGCAGCTTGTGATATGGCTGTCAACGAAATGATTGCCAAAAGGTACTTATTTAATAATGCTATAACGGTAGATAAGTTATCGCAAAAGCTAAAAAGAAATATAGAAAGAAACAAAAATGCGGAGTATTATTATGACATCATAACAGATGTAGACGATTTAATGAGCTTTGCTGTCAAAAACCATGAGATTCTGTTAGTATTCGAAGAAGAAAGCCTAAAAGCCAATAAACTATCCGATGAGCCTGCTTCGAGCGTGGAAATAAATGCTTTGAAAAGTAAGTTGATTCAGACCATGGAACAAGCCAGTGCAGAAGGAGAGTTACCATCTGGACTTGAGGACATAGTAGAAGAAGTATATCGGGACATCAAAGTTAATTGGAGAATTATGCTTAAAAGATTTTTGACAGGAAGAGGCAAAATGATGGTTAGAAAATCTTATAAAAGACAATCCAGAAGATTTGAAAATTTGCCGGGTACAAAGCGGGCTATTGGCGTTAGGGCATTGCTGGCTATAGATGAAAGTGGATCCATCTCAGACAGCTTAGTTAAGGCGTTTTATAAAGAGCTGCAAGAGATCAATAAAATTATCGGTGTGGATATTATGGTGACTAGGTTTGATACCGAATGTACTGAACCGATACCCTTAAACCAATTTCTAATTAATAACAATAGAGAAAAAAGAGGCGGTACGGATTTTAGACCTGTATTTGCTCTAGCCGATAAAATAAAAATGCCCTTGGTCATTATTTTTTCGGACGGTGACGGCGCTGCGCCTATCTCTGTCAATCAAAACACGCTTTGGGTGCTTACAAAGAATTCAAAAAAACCAGCTGATTTTGGATATTATGTAACTTTTGAGGGATGAGATGAATATGAGTATGGAATATGTTATTTCAGGAGGACAAATTCATTTTGACAAAAAAGTATTTGCAAGAGAAATACTGAAACCCAATAGCTTATTAAAAAAAATAATTGGATCTAGGGATGATGATAAAGACAATAAGCTGCCTGCTATAACTAAAACGGAAAATCATGTAACCATTTATTATAACGACGCCTCTGATATCGTACTGGACGATAATTTTATAGAACAGTTTAAAAGTTTAAAATACAAATATAAAGAAAAAATAAAAGGAAGAATAACCGTAAGAATGGTGCTGTATCATTCTTACTATATGGTGCTAAATTTTAATGGTGATAACGACTTTGAAATCATGAGTTATTGAAAAGGGGTTTAAAAGCACATTGTTATGTAAGGTTAACTTGACATATCCGTGTTTTTAAATTATCATAGATGTAAGGTTAGCATTACATGTTAGGAGTCGTCAATGAGAAATAGAGTAAGAGAGCTTAGATTAAACATGAATTTAACACAAGCTCAGCTGGGTGAGAAAGTTAATGTTTCGAGGCAGGCAATAAATGCTATTGAAACGAATAAATTTGATCCTTCGCTTTGGCTGGCGTATGATTTAGCAGTATTTTTTAAAATGTCTATCCAAGAAATATTTGACTTTGAAGGGAGTGAAAGAAAATGAAACTTCTAAGAAGCCCAATGGTTAATTTGGGATTTGTAACCATAATATCGTTCATTTACTCATTAATATTTTTCCTAACTTCAAATCATATGGAGTTTGAATCTATTTTGTATCCCGGTGAACTGGAATCTTCTGTTTTAAGACAATGGAGTGATTTTTTAAGACAAGGGAATCAGAGGTATATTGGATATATATTTCTTACTATAACAGCAGTCATTATATTCAAAATATTAATATACAAACAGAAGAAATATGATGAGTATCAAACAAATATATTAAAGAATGCTCTTAACATTGCAGGTGTCATGTCGATGGCATTGATGCCAATTATTTTGATTAACTTTTTGAGTGTACCCAATGGATTGTTAGAATCAATACTGTTATTTGCTACAGTTCAATGGTTGGTTGTATTGATTTATGAGATCATATATGTTTTTAGATTCTAGTACATATCATTAACCAACGGGGTAAAAAATGTAAAAATTCTGTTATTATAAAGGCTTGTTATTCAATAGCAAGTCCTTATGTTTTTGTTTCATAATATGGAAAAAACAGTGAAAGAATAAAAATAACTTCAAAAACCATTTGACTCTAACGTTACGTCATAGACTATAATCGAAATTGAGGTGATATTAAAGTGAAAAAAAAAATAACCGTCAATGAAGTTGCGAAGCTTGCCGGCATAAGTGTTAGGACGCTGCACCATTATGATAAAGTAGGATTATTAAGACCAAAACGTAAAGCAAACTCCAATTATCGTTTGTATGACGAGAATGATTTAGAAAGGTTGTGGCAGATACTATTCTTTAAAGAGCTTGATTTTCCACTTTCCAAAATAAAGGAGATCATGAATAATCCAAAATTTGATAAACAACAGGCTTTAGAAAGCCATAAAAAATTATTGCTTGAAAAAAGAAAAAGATTAGACAACATTATCACCTCAATTGATGAAACCATTAAGAAAGGATTTGAGATGAGTATGATTAACACATTTAGTAATGAAAGCTATGAACAATATAAAGAAGAAGCCATAGAAAAGTATGGTGATATGGCTAAGGCGTCATATGATAGAGTATCGCAATACAGTAAAACCCAGTGGAAAGCCATAGAAGAAGAAGCTAAAGAAATATATTCCGGGCTTGCGGAAAATATGAATAAAGGGGCAGAGGATAAGACCGCACAACAATTAATAGCTCAGTGGAGAAATCATATCACCAAATATTACTATGACTGCACAATAGAAATATTTAAGGGGTTAGGACAATTGTATGTTACGGATGAGCGTTTTACAAAAAATATTGACAAAACAAAAGAAGGATTAGCTTCATTTATGAAAGAGGCTATAGACTATTACTGCAAAAAAAACAATAAAGAGGCTGAATAAGCCTCTTTGAAGCTATCGAAAAATGAATACAGGCGCATAAATATTCGTTAATGTATTAATTTGGAGAAAATCATAACTGAGCATCAATGAGTTCTTTAACCGAGATATCCGGATGATGATATTGATAATTTTCTTTTTTATTGCTCATGGATTTAAGTCTTATGGCCTCTTGAGGGCAAAAATGCAGACATGCAAAACACATGGAACAATTCTTTTCAAAGGTTGGTACCCAACCATCCTTACTATTAGTCATTTTAATATTCTTCATGGTACATACTTGACTGCAAAGACCACATCCATTACACAATTCAGAGTTGAGTTTCATGTTGCCAAAACCTAAAAACATTTTAGAAAAAGGTATTACAGCTCTTTCTACAGTTTTAAGCATTAAGTTTTTAGGAGATTTATGGGTTACTTTTTGATGATAGATTTGACTGGCATGCATTTCAACTATTTTTTCTCCGTCCGTTAGCATGGTTGGTATTTTTTCTTTTTTTGTTGCAAAGACAATGCTGTTATCAGGGAAAGCAACTTCGAAACGGGCTTTTACTTGATCCGTTCCAAGAATTTGATCCATATTATATAGAGCATTGCCAAGGGACCCGCCGGAGTTTGCATATAGAAACAGATAGGTATCTTGTCTAACACGTAAATTTTTAGCGAATTCTTTAACAATATCCGGTGCATCAAAAAAATAGGTGGGATAGATAATACCAACGATATCACTGCTGTCTGCTACCTCTATGGATGGACTGATATTTTGAATGGGAATAATAGTAACTTGATGACCCTCATCATTCATAATGAATCGATCACGAATTTTCTTCGTGATAAAAAGCGTGTTGCCGGTTCCCGAAAAATAATATAGATTTACTTTCATCATTTATCTCCTTTTTAATGATTTGATCATGTTATAGTAAATATATGTGCATGATAATGCACGTATGTTGCAGAATCTAAGGAAATTTTTCTAGAATAATCATTAGAATTCATCTTTGTTATTTAGTTCTTGATAACAATCTTTATGACAACAGGCTAATAATTGTTTTAAGTCTGATACAACTAATTCCATCTTCTGTAAGAAAGCCTCCCCATCAATCTGATAGATGGTATTTTTAGACTGCTTAGCTTTTATAAGAATACCTGCGTTATACATTTGCTTTAGATGCTTGGATATAACGGATCGATGTTTGTTAAAATTTCCAGCGACGGTATTAATATCATTAGGTCCATTAAGCGCTAAAAATTTTAGAATTTCAATACGAATCGGTTGAGAAAGAATTTGAAATATATCATGGCTAAAAAAAAGTTTTACCTGTTTATCATTTAGCTTTTGTACGTCCATATTATCACCTAATTCAATTATATGTGCAATTGCATGCACACGTCAACAACTATTTTTTTAGAATTAGGGCATTAAACATTGAAGGTGTTAACCATGCCAAGTTTACAAGGTGCAGTGCAGAGGAGATGCCCTTTTACCGATTAAGGAGGGTGCTCAGACTGGGATAGCCACTTTTTTATAGTATAAATTGTTAATTTTAGAAGGGATAAACGGTATAGACAAAGAAGTAAAAAAAGAAGGAATATTTATAATTTCAAAAGGATTGGCAAAATCCAAATCGTATTAGTAAAAAGGAGGTTCGAAATGACAGATAATTGTGTTTTACTGACCAAAAGCAACCATGTTGGAATCGTAACTTTAAATTCACCGCATAATTTAAATGCTTTTAACTATGAATCTTCAAAAAGAATTTTAGAGGTTTTGGAAGAATGTGAGGAAGATAATGAAATAAGAGCAGTTGTGATTCAGGCTAATGGTCCTGCGTTTTGTGCAGGCGGTGATATCAAAGATATGGTTGAAACATTAGAAAAAGGTGAAATCGGAAAGGATTTTTTTGCCCCAATTTTGAAAAACTTAGGCAATGTTGCCATTCGAATCCGTAAAATGCCCAAGCCTGTCATTGCTTCTGTTCACAAAGCCGCTGCAGGTGCCGGATTTAATTTTGTTTTAGCTTGTGATTTCTGCATAGCAGCAGAAAATGCAAAGTTTATCCAATCTTTTGTTAATATTGGATTAGTCCCAGACATGGGCGGTATTTATTTCTTAAATAAGTATTTAAATGTGAATAAAACCATTGAATTGGCAATGACCGGAAAGAGGATTACTGCTCAAGAAGCTTTGGAACTTGGGTTAATCAATGAAGTAGTTCCTTTCGAAAACTTGAAAAAAAGAACTTTAGAATTTGCGGAGAAACTTGCCTGCGGGCCTACTAAGGCCTACGGGAATATGAAAGAACTTATATACAATGTTTCATATGCTGACTTAGAAGAATATTTGGTGAAAGAAACAGAAAAGCAAATTGCTTCTTCCAGAACCTTGGATTTTAAGGAAGGTCTAAGTGCTTTCTTGGAAAAAAGGACACCTCAGTTTAAGGGAGAATAAACATAACTTTGGGATATTAAAAGCTATTTGACATAAAAGACAAAGAATGATATTATATGACTTGAAAGTCACATGACTTTCAAGTCATTGTTTTTTTAGCAAAATCTATTACGGGATGAATAGATTGAATGGGAACAATATAAAAGGGGGTAAAAATGCACGGAAAGAAATAATGTAACCAGCTATATAGAAAGGGTGAATCAATATGATGACAAAACAGGAATTTGTAAAAAACGAAAAGTATTTAAAACTAAATGATGATGCTGATTTTGTTATTAATTATGATAAAAAGCTTGAAATCATAGATTTTCATACGCACATGTCTAATGTTTTGCCTATGAAGATGATAGACCCCAACACAAAAGGGAAGAAATTAAAGTACCCAACCTTGCCCGGCATCAAGCATATGGATTTATCGACACCGTATTGGACAAAAATCAATCCGGACGAAAAGAAAAAAGGGCTGATTTCAGTTGTAAAATTCTCTTTAAAAGGCTATAACATTTTTAAAGACATGGTTCATGGAGGCACTTATGAAAACTGTTTCAAGTCTCAGGATGAGAATATGATTGAAAAAAATGTGGTGCTTCCATTAAGTACGAAAAAATGTGATCGGTCAATGGATGCAATAAAATTGGTCAAAGATTACCCGGATAGATTCATTGCTTTTTGTTCAGTACATCCCCATGACCCTGAAATGAAGGAAAAAATATTTAAATATAAGGAACTTGGGGCAAAAGGATTAAAATTAAAAGTATCGGACATGGAACTGAAAGGGGATTACAAACCCGTTGTTGAATTATTTAAGGCTTGTTATGAAGTAGAATTTCCGGTACTTTTTCATACCGGGTCCTTAACGCATATTAAGCGAAAAAATGCATCCAATCTGATGTGGAAATTATTAAAATCAACAAGAGTAGAGATTTTCGGAGAACTGTTAAAAGAATTGCCAAACGACTTTAAGTTTATTTTTGGTCATAGCGGAATTGCAGAATATAAGCTGGTTGCTGAGTATCTTAAAGCGTTTCCGTCAAGCTATGCTGAGTTGTCATGTCAATCGGCGGACAGCATAAAGTATTTGATTGAGCAAGTAGGGCATAAACGATTGCTGTTTGGTTCAGATTGGCCGGCTCTGCCCCAGGCAATCACCATTTCCAGAGTGTTACTCGCAACAGAAAACAACGAAGAAGCAAGAAAAACTATTTTATATAATAATGCAAAAGAATTATTAAATATTGATTGACGATAAAAGCCGGTGTATTTTCTCTGATCTGGTGTGCAAAATAATAGTGATTTATTTTAAGTAACAATTGTAGTATACTCTATGTATTGTTGGTATTAAGAAAGAATTTTTGGGTTGTACCAGGGTGTTTTTATATTGGAGTGATATGATGAGCAATGAAAAATTAAATATGATAGTTATAAAATTTAATAGAATTATAAATAAATTCTCCATCATTGAAAAGTCAGTTTTTAATGTTAGCGGTATAAAATTAACCTCCTATCAAATTCATTTAATTGATACCATTGGGAGACTACCGGAAATGAATGTAACTGAAATTGCTAAAACTTTAGGGGTTACAAAAGGTGCTGTTTCTCAAAAATTAACCTGGTTAGAGAAAAAAGGCTTTATCGTCAAGTTAAGACAACATGGTAATAATCGAGATACATTTGTAAAGCTGACGGATTTAGGATGGCAAGCGTATGATTATCATGAAAAATTTCACGAACAATTTGATAAAGGGCTCTTTAATGCCATTCAAAATATATCTGACGAAAATGAAAAATGCATCAATGATATATTAGATCGATTGGATAGTGCCCTTACAGATGTAATTGAAGAAAAATAGAAAAAGTTAATAGACATTATATAGCAATTGAGTTATAATAAAGTTGGAATGATTTAGCAGCTAAACAATAGCTGCGTTTTAAATCCATTATAATTTAGCGACTAAACAAAGTCGCTTTTAAACAACCATAAGGTTTAGGGGCTAAACGATAAGATTAACCAGGAGGCTTAAAATGATAAAGTATAACAAGAAATTCATTGTACTGTTTATAATAGTCATTGCAATGATAGTAGCAGGGTGGCATAAGAATAATAGATTGAAAAATGGTGAGGATTTAGGGAATATTTTAAAACCGGTAAAAGTAACTGAAAGTCAATATGAAATGGTTACGACAGAACTTGATTACATTGGTGTGGTGAATGCAGAAGATTTTGTAAAATATGCGTCAGAGGTTCCAGGTGAAATTAACCAGATTTTTGTTAAAAAAAATCAACGTGTTAAAGCCGGTGAGGCATTGTTTGAAGTGGACCGAAGTAATGTAAGCCTTCTTTTGGAATCCGCCGATTTAAAACTAGAGCAGAGTTTACAAGCAATGGAAAACGCAAAAGACAATAAAGACCTATTAAAAACCAAATTGGACAGGGCAAACAAACTATATGAAGAAGGTGCTATAGATAAAAGCTCACATGAAGACATTGAGTTTAAGTTTAATACCGCTTTAAGGAATTTTGAAAATGCAAAAACAAGTTATGAACTGGCAAAAGTAAATCTTAACAAAAATCAAAAAGACTTTAATAATACCATTATAAATGCAAAAAAAGATGGCGTGGTTGCAGACATTGTGATGCGTGAAGGTGAAATAATAGATTCAGGAATTCCTGTTATTGTTATGAGAGATGAATTGAAGGTTTTAAATATTGGAGTATCTGCCAATGACTTGAAACATATTAAAATTGGAGATACTTCAAATGTATCCATTGATAATATTCAGTCAAAAGGAACGGTAAGGGAGATCAATGAATTACCGGATAAATCAACACGGCTATATACTGTGGAAATAGCTTTAGATAATGAGGATTATATGATTGGAGAAATTGGAACCATCACTTTTGAAATTGATAAAAAAAGAGGTGTTAAGATACCCATATCTGCAATTGGGACTAAAGATTATGATTATGTTTTTATAGAGGCAGATGGTAAAGCCAAAGAACAGAGAATAAAGATACTGGGGACATACAAAGAATTTGTATTAATTGATGGCGTAAAAGAAAAAGATAAAATAATTATTGAAGGAATGCGAGCTCTAAATGATGGTGATTTAATCAACATAATACCAGGAGGTAATTGACATGAAAAGGTTATTAAAATCAATCATTGAAACCCGAAAAGTCACTTTATTTTTTGCTGTGGTTGTAAGTATCATGGGTATTTTCAGCTATCATTTATCACCAAAACAACAATCACCTAAACTTGAATTAGCAACTGCACTGATTACCACAGTATATTCCGGTGCTACAGCAGATGATATAGAAAAGATGGTCACTTCAAAGATCGAAGATAAACTGGCAGAATTTGAGGAATGTGAAGAAATACTTTCTTATTCCAGAGATAGTGTCTCTGTGATATTGTACACCGTTAAATATTCAAATGACTTTTCGGATGAATGGGATAAACTTAGGCGAGAGATGACAGATTTGCAAAGTGAATTGCCAAAAGGCGCAGAAACAATCCATGTAAATACTGATTTTATGATGACCGCCGGTATGATTTATTCCATTAGCGGCACAAGTTACACCTATGATGAGATTAAACATTATGCTGAAATATTAAAAGAGGGATTAAATAGCGTAGATGGAATATCTCGTTTTGAAATCGAGGGCCATTTGGATCGAGAAATCGTTGTGGAATTGGATTATCAAAAAATGAATTATCTGGATATATCCTATGAGGAAATATCCAATCTTATTGCGGCGCAGAATTTGGAGATTCCTTCAGGCCAGGTTGAAGATGGCATCAGTAAAATCAATGTGAGAACAAAAGGATTTTTTGAAAATGTAAAGGATATCGAAAATATTATCGTTTCAATATCTGATGAAACCGGAATCGTCACAAGAATCAAGGACATCGGTACCGTATCTTATGAGTTGGAAGAGTCAGGTTTTAAAGCCAAGATCAATAAAAATAATGCCGTCTTTTTAGTGGGCTACTTTGAAGAAGGAAAGAATATTATCCCTATTGGGAAAGAAATAGAAAACAACCTTTTAGAGATTAGAAAGAATATACCCGAAGATATAGAAATTGATAAAATACTTTTTGAGCCGAATTCTGTCAATGACAATTTAACAGGATTCATACATAGTCTATTACAGGGAATTGTTTTTGTCATCTTGGTGGTATTTGTTGGAATGGGGTTTAGAAATGCAATCATCGTATCCATAGCCATACCGCTGTCAATATTTTTAACCTTCTCTATTATGAAAGTATGTGGTGTAGCAGTTCAACAAATTTCAATAGTTGCGTTAATCATTGCATTAGGAATGCTTGTGGATAATGCCATAGTTGTTTCAGATGCCATACAAAATAGAATAGATCATGATGAAGAGAGAATCAACGCTTGTGTAAATGGTGTATTAGAAGTTGCAGCTCCCGTATTAACATCAACGATAACCACTGTATGTACTTTTATGCCGTTGCTGATTATGAAAGGTGAAATTAGAGATTACTTAAAGAGTCTGCCCATAGTGGTGATTGCAGCCCTCCTTTCCTCATACTTAGTAGCTTTAACCGTTACACCCACCATGGCGTATTTATTTTTTAAAAAGCGAAAAAGTACCCATACAGGCCACAAATTAACCCATTTGATTGAGACGATCCAAACCGGTGCAATGAAAAATAAGCATTTGGTTTTTATAACCCTTACCATTATGATTGTATTAACAATAGGTGCAGTTAAAAGTATAGGATTAAAATTCTTCCCTTTTGCTCAGACGGATATGATGTACATAGATGTAAAATCAGAAATTACATCTGATTTAGATAGAACGGAGGAAGTTGCGTTGCAGGTTGTGGATTTATTGGAAGGTTATGATGAAATAGAAAAACTTGCAATTGCCATTGGAGACGGAATGCCAAGATTTTTTGATACTATGTTTCCTGCGTTTCCTTCTAAAGATTATGCTCAGATACTTGTAAAGTTTGATTTAGACAAAATTGGTGAGCATGAAAATATAAAATCAGTTACCGGTTTAAGAGATAACATACAAAGAACCTTAGATAATGGATTATCCATAGGAACAGCAACAGTAAAACAGCTGGAACAAGGTGAACCCCTTGGTGCACCGGTATCGGTTAGGGTAACAGGGGGAGATATCTCACAGATTTCACAAGCTGCAAAAGCAATTGAACGCTTATTAGTCAATATTGAGGGCACTTCAAACGTGAAAACCGATTTTACGAATAAGCAATACGAATATCTTGTAGATTTAGATAAAACTCTTGCAAGTCAACGTGGCTTGAATAATTATAATGTGCAGAATGAAATCAATATAGGGCTTAGAGGGAGGCATATTGGAATTGCAAGGATTGATGAAGAAGAATATAATATGAAAGTCAAAAGTAATATTAAAGATATTGCACAGCTGGGTAATATGGGTGTGAAGTCCAATATAACAATGGAAAAAGTACTGTTAAAAGATATTGCAAAGATTCGATTGAATCCGGTTTACCCGGTATTAAAAAAAGTGGATAGAGAGCTGTCCATTGCTGTAAACAGTGATGTGCTGCAAGGGTATAGTGCAGTTGCCATAACGGATGAATTAGCATCGTTGATGGATCATCAGGATACGGCCGGTGTAAAAGTCATTTTTAGTGGAGAAAAACAGTCAATCGGTAGAAACTTTGGAGCACTGGGTGCAATAGCGGTATTGTTTTTATTACTGATTTATGCGGTTTTATTATTCCAGTTTAAGTCTTTTATAGAGCCGTTGATCATACTGCTAACCATACCCCTATCAGCAATTGGTTCTATATGGGGGTTATATGTTACAGGTATAAGTTTATCCTTCACAGCATTTTTAGGGATGGTTTCATTAGCTGGAATAGTCGCGAACAATGCCATTGTATTAATCGATTATATCAACATAGAAATGAATCGTGGCGTGCCTAAAAATCAAGCATGTCATGAAGCTGCTAAAAAACGATTCAGGCCTATAATATTGAGTACAATGACTACGGTTATGGGATTAATCCCTCTGATTATGATGAGAAGTGAGATGTTTACACCTATGGCGGTTTCTATCATGTCAGGACTATTAGTGTCTACTTTGCTAACGATTATAGTGATACCAGTGGTTACAAGTATATTAATAAGAGATTTTTCAAGAAAATCCAATGCAATACTATGATAATCATAGTACTGCAAATAAGACATATTTTATAGTCGGTTAAAATAATCATCCAATGATTCGGACTTATTAAGATCTAAAAGATTGATAATAGAATAAAGAACAAAATAATGTTATGATAGTAATAGTTACCAATAAGAATAGGGGTGTTTTTTTGAAAAAATTGTGGTTGATGATGACACCTTTAACCTTTTTTTTGTTTGTATGGATATATTTAAGGGTTGGATGGTCATTAGAGTTACTGGAATATGCTTTGCTCACATCTATTTTGTTAGTGATTACGGTCATAGATATCAAGACGATGGAAATACCCGATAAGATTAATTGGATTGGATTAATTTTAGCAGTTGTTTTTTTGATGATTAAATTTTTTCTGTATCAAGAAAGTATACTTTCACATATCCTTGGATTTCTGGTTGGAGGGGGGATATTTTTACTTATTGCAATCCTTACCAATGCAATGGGAGGCGGGGATATCAAACTTATGGCAGTATTGGGGCTATGGCTGGGACTTCAGCCAATCTTTATGATTACGGTACTATCTTTTTTCATTGGGGGCATCGTTTCTACCATACTTTTGGTGACTGGAAAGAAAGGTCGAAAAGATTTTATTCCTTACGGACCGTTTATAGCAGCAGCAGCATTTTTTACGATGCTGTATGGTACGAAAATATGGGCGACTTATAGTTCATTTACCGGTCTAATATGAAAGATATTTTAATAAAAAAAATTACCAATAATTACTAATTGACAAAATGCAAATGTTGAAAATATAATAAAACCATAATTGAATATGATGATTATAAACCGATAATGGCAAACTTGTTGAAAAGCAGGGACGCAAAATCACAGGCCTAAGGTCAATGGACTATGGTGGCTGGGTCGCCGAAGATTATTAGTAGCTTCTTGATTAGAAACACTAGCTTTAATTATGTCGGTTAAGGCTTTTTTTGTTCTATGATTTTATAATGGCTTTAACTATATCGGTTAAGGCTATATTATTTTGGGTTCTAATTTAACATAGTTAAAAGGAGGAAGTATGATGAAACTCTTTAAGATTCAAATAATAAACAATAAAATAGGCCAATCCATTGTTGAGTTTGCACCAATACTTCCTCTTTTACTTTTTTTAATCATTGCAAATCCTTATGAGATACAAACGAGTACAAGTATGAGGGTGGAGTAAAGGAGTAATTGTGAAAAAAGTAGTCATCTTAAATGAAAAAAATCGAGTATTATTTAAAAATGCGGCTATGACAACCCATTTTTTTGATCGATTGATAGGCTTGGCAGGAAAAAGTAAAATTGAGGAAGATCAAGCGCTTTGTATAAAGCCATGTAAGAGCATTCATATGTTATTTATGAGGTTTTCAATTGATGTTGTTTTTTTAGATGCGTCCGGTAAAGTTATTGGACGCATAGAGAATCTTAAACCTTGGCGAGTAAGCGGATATGTTAAAAATTCAAAGACGGTCATTGAAATGCCTTGTCATTCCATTAAGAAAAAGAATATAAAATTAAATGATAAAATTATTATTCTGACCACGCATTTAGTGAGTATTCAAGAGTAAAGCAGAAGGACCACAGATATGGTTCTTTTTTTACGTCCCAATTTATTAATGCATCAATGCTTTTTTGCCGGCTGGGGTATCAAAAATTAAGAAAATCTTAAGATTTTTATTTTATATTTCTTAAAATTTTCTTGCTATGATGTCTAAGAGGAAAGAGGTACAGTTTGTATAGGTATACATCTATACGGGATACCGAATAGAAAGGTGTGATATAATATGTTGGGTAAAAATACGTGTCGAGGTGATACATCGTGAATATTTTGGTTTGTGATGACGATAGAGAGATCGTAGAAGCTATAGAGATATATTTAAAGAATGAGGGTTATAAAGTTTTTAAGGCTTATAATGGTTTGGAAGCTTTAGAGCAAATTGAAAAAGAAGAGATTCAGTTGATGATTATAGATATAATGATGCCTGAAATGGATGGCTTAAAAGCAACTATGAAAATAAGAGAAAGTCAGAATATACCTGTGATTATGTTGTCTGCAAAAGCTGAGAATACGGATAAAATTATGGGTCTTAACATGGGGGCAGATGATTATGTCACTAAGCCTTTTAATCCTTTAGAATTACTGGCTCGTGTGAAATCTCAGTTGAGAAGATTTACAACATTTGGGGGTATAGAAACCAGAAAAAATGTTTTTAAGACGGGTGGATTAGAGATAGACGATGAATGTAAAAAAGTAACGGTAGATGGTGTAGAAGTGAAACTTACGCCAATACAATATAAAATTTTAAAACTCTTAACTGAAAATGCGGGAAGGGTATTTTCTATTGATCAGATATATGAGCAAATATGGGGGGAAGCATCCATTAATTCCGAGAATACGGTGGCAGTTCATATTAGAAAAATAAGAGAACAAATTGAAATTAACACAAAAGAACCAAAATACTTAAAGGTGGTGTGGGGCATTGGATATAAAGTTGAAAAAATTTAATTTTAATATAATCCCTTTTATAAAAGTAATCTGTTTCATATTAATCATTGGATGCTTTACGGTGAGCGTTACCTTACTGGCCAATTTAGAGAAAACTTATGGTGTAGAAAGGATATTTGAGGAAAATTACTACAAGAGCAGAGTGTTTGCTACAGATATTATAGAATTCATTGAGTTTCATGAAGAAAATATAAACCTTAATGTAATCGATGAATTAACCCACAATGAAAGTCAAATACTACAGAACAAATTGAATAAATTAAAAAAATATGAGGGGTTACAATACAATTATTTTAATATAATGGGTCAGGGAAGTCTTAATAAAGCGGTTTATATGGATTATCCCGCGTATATTCTGATAGATGAATCAGGAGTGGAAGCTTATCCGTTGGATATAATTGATAATTTAGATAGATATTATAGCTTTAGAAAAGTTGTACAGGAAATAGAACCGGGGGAGTATAATTGTATTTACTTGGGATTAACCGATGCGTATTTACAAGATAAGTTGAGTATCTGGCAATTACAAAAAACAGAGATAAATCGATATGTATATGCCATGATAGGACTTGCTTTAGGGTGTCTTATTGCATTTATAATTCTTGCTGCATTAACCGGAAGAAAGACTTTTCAGGATAAGAAAATATATTTAGGATTTTCGGATACCCTTTATAATGATATGAATGTATTTTTATGTGTATGCATCATTGCTGTATGGGTACAGATTTCAAGCTATTTCTTTTTTGTGTATGATAATATTGAATTCTTAATTCCGGCATTATTCGCAGAAACGTTTGTTTTCGGCTGTGCTGTGTTAACTTTGTTTTTATCCTTGATAAGGCATATTAAAAACAAGACTATTGTTAAACATACTCTGGTATCTAAGGGTCTGCATAAAACATTTTTGCTGATTAAAGAAATATATATTCAGGGGAATATGGGTAGAAAAACGGTTTATATTGTGGTAGGTTATTCACTTATTTTACTTATAGCAATTTTTTTTCCGGTAAATATATTTTATTCATTTTATATACCTCCTTCAGTGTTAATCTTACAGGCTTTAGTAATTTCTGTGCCTATAGGTTTGGCATTGTGGCAGATGCTTAAAAAAGTCAAAGACTATAAAGCCATAAAAGAGGGGATTGAGGAGATTAAAAAAGGCAACTATTATCATAGAATAGAGATAGCTTCAAAAGGGGAACTTAAAGTGCTGGCTGAAAATATCAATAACATTAACCAAGGACTGTCACAGGCTGTAGATAATAAATTGAAAAGCGAGCGCTTAAAAACAGAGCTTATTACAAATGTTTCTCACGATATAAGAACGCCTCTAACGTCTATCATTACTTATGTGGATTTATTAAAAAAAGAAGAAGACACAGCGAAAAAAGAAAAATATATTGAAGTCATAGAACAAAAATCTTTACGACTCAAATCCCTTACAGATGACTTGTTTGAAGCATCCAAGGCTTCTACCGGCAATATTAATGCCAATAGTGAAAAGATAGATATTGAATCTTTGATTACTCAAGGGTTAGGGGAGTTACATGAAAAAATTGAAGAGAGAGGTTATGATATCAGGGTGAATTATCCCGAGGAAAAAGTATTTGCAAATGCAGATGGAAAATTGCTTTGGAGGGTTATTGAAAATTTATTGTCTAATATACTTAAATACTCACTGAAAGGTTCCAGAGTCTACATTGATGTAGAGAATCATGACAAAATGATATCCATTTGTTTTAAAAATATTTCAGAGCATGAACTTAATATCCCTGTAGATGAGTTAATAGAGCGTTTTAAAAGAGGTGATGAATCCAGAGGCAGTGACGGCAGCGGATTGGGATTATCCATAGCTAAAAGCTTAACTGAGATTCAAAATGGAAAGCTTCATTTAGAAATACACGGAGATTTATTTGCAGCAACCATTGAAATACTTCAATATGAAGAGGCATTATAATGCTTGTTACATTAAATTTTTAATATTTGTAACCCTTTGTATTATTGCAATAATATGAAGGGTTCTTTGTTTACTTTTTATTATCTATATATTCATGAGCAATCCCATGTGGAATGGGATGAAGATATGATCGGATTTTCATGTGAATTTTTTTATACGACTTATAGATATGGCATATAGAAGCTGAAAATTATTAAACAAAGTGGTAAAATGAATCCATATGATAATGAAAATCAATATCCGGTAGAAAGAGGTGTGTCATGGAACTGAAGCAAATGGAATATCTGGCGGCTGCTGTGGAAAGCAGAAGCCTCAATAAAGCGGCTGAAAGGCTTTATACTTCGCAGCCTAATGTGAGCAAGGTTTTGCGCAACCTTGAAAGAGAACTATCAGTTAAAATATTAGAACGAACTTCAAAAGGAGTTTCTTTAACTAATTTCGGTGAACAGGTTTATGATTATGCTAAGAACATGCTTAAAACAGCTCATATTATTGAGGAGCTGGCCGGCAATATATCTTACGACCAGTTAAAAGTGGCATCGTATCCAAGCAATATGATAGCACGTAAACTTACTCAATACTACATGGATCATCTTGATTCTCAACTTCACATTGAATTCCTATCGGGCACTGTAGAAGAGGTGGTTGAGTATGTTCAGTCCTTTTCCGCAAACTTGGGTATTGTTTATTATCCCAACCATCAGGAACATACCTTCAAACAAATCTTACATCCAAAGAATCTAACCTTCCATATGCTAAAGCATTGCAAACTTTGCTTATATGTAGGTCCCAGTCATCCATACTACGATCTGAAATCCATCCCCTATGAGGCTTTACAGAATCAGAAATTTATACAGGGAAAAAGGGATTACTTTTCAGTCATGGATCATATTGACGTGTTAAGTCAAGATGCCGTCAAGCTTAACCAGTTGAAACATGTTGTACATACCAATAGCGACCACGTTATGATGAATATGCTGAAACATACAGATTTATGTACCATAGGATTGGACTTAATAAATATTAAATATAAAGACGAATCTATTCATAAAATAGACATTGAAGGATGCTCCGATTGTTTATCAATTGGTTTTGTAACTCGGAACGGACACATCTTGAGTGAGCAGGAGAATGATTTCTTATGCTATTTGAATCAGTTGTTAGCACGTGAAGTGGTATAACGATTTGTTATAATCCAACTATGCCTAAATAGAATTAGCCCTTGGTTATTTTTATGTGATATAGTAATGAAAATCAATATCAATAAGATGAGGGAGAAAAATGATTAAAATGAAAAAACATAGAATGATATGGATACTCATATTAGGGATTATGGTTAGCATGATTACAGGCTGTGGATCAGAAGCCGAACCTGCTCAGCAAAAGTCTGATGCAGAGAAAGCCGTTGAAGCAAAAGTACTTACTTACGTTAACTTTAGAGATTTAAGAGATTTGAATCCACATATATATAGTGGAGAGTTATTTGCACAGAATCTACTTTTTGAATCATTGATACGAATTAGCGATGATGGGAGTTTTGAACCTTGGTTAGCAGAAAACTATGAGGTATCAGAGGACGGGCTTACATATACTTTTAAATTAAGAGAAGATGTAACGTTTCATGATGGTGTCAAGTTTAATGCAGAAACAGCAAAGGCTAACTTTGATGCAATACTTGATAATGCAGAAAGACATACATGGCTTGAGTCAGTTCAGTTGATGATGGCCGTAAAGGATGCCGGCGGTGAGTGCGTTGAGGCAACCGATGAATATGAACTTACCCTTAGGTTGGCAGAGCCGTACTACCCATTTTTAGTGGAGCTTGGTGTGACAAGACCATTTCGTTTCATCTCACCTGAGTCATTTATTGATGGAACCTCAAAAAATGGTGTAACAGAAATGAATGGTACCGGCCCATATGTGCTGAAGGAAAATAAAGTTGACCAATATTCCGTTTTTGTTGTAAATGACGCATATTGGGGAGCAAAGCCGCAGATTGATAAGATTATTGCAAAAGTAATTCCGGATAATCAAACAAGAACCCTTGCCCTCGAAAACGGTGAAGTTGATTTGATTTACGGTACAAATATGGTTGATGCTGAAACCTTTAGTAAATTTACAGCAATGGATGGATATAGTTCAGTCATTTCAGAGCCATTGGCAACAAGAATGATGTTGATGAATACAACCCATAAGATTTTAGGGGATGTACTTGTTCGTAAAGCAATTTTATATGCTACAGATAAAGCTACTATTTCAGAAGGCATTTTCTCCGGGGTTGAGAGCCCTGCTGATACTTTATTCGCACCCACAGTTCCCTATGCCGATATAGGGCTGACGCCTTATGAATTCAGCCGTGAAAAAGCATCAAGTCTATTGGATGAGGCTGGCTGGATGTTGACATCCGACAATAAATATCGTATGAAGGATGGTAAAGAATTAAATATTACATTGAATTATGACAGCAATAAGCCCATAGATAAATCTATTGCAGAGTTTTTGCAAGGAGAATATGGAAAGGTTGGTATCAAGATAAATATTCTTGGAGAAGAGGAGCAGGCATATAGAGATCGTATGAAGGCAGGAGATTTTACTATCACTTTTAATATTTCCTGGGGAACACCTTATGATCCACAATCCTTTATAGGGGGTATGAGAAACCCTGTATATGGTGATTATTTTGCTCAATTAGGACTTGAGAATAAGGAAGAATTAGATCAAAATATCTTAGATGCACTTAAAAGTGTAGATGAAGCTAAGCGTCAAGAACACTATAAATATGTTCTGGAAACCCTGCATAATGAGGCTGTATACCTTCCCCTTACCTATGAAAGAAATAGAGCGGTATTTAATGATAAAGTTAAAAATGTAACCTTTAATCCATCTCAATTTGAGGTGCCTATGGAGAGAATGTTGGTAGACTAATAAGGAGAATATTATGAAGAGATATATTATTAGAAGAATGTTATTAGCAATACCAATGCTGCTGGCAATCTCTTTCATCTCATTCCTGTTGATGAGCTTTATTCCATCTGACCCGGCTGAAGTTGCCCTTAGGGTAAATGAAATAATTCCTACTGAGGAGACCATTGAAGATATGAGGGAGGAACTGGGACTCAATGACCCATTTCCCATCAGATATGTCAAATGGCTGGGGGATTTGTTTAGGCTGGATTTAGGAACATCATACATTAATAACAATAGAACAGTAGTAGGGGAGATTGCCAGAAGTATTCCCCCTACCTTAATTCTAGCGACGCTGTCTTTTATTATGGTAACTACACTAAGTATTCCAATTGGAATACTTAGTGCTGTTTTTAAAAACAGCTTTTTTGACAGAGTCACCAGATTTATAGTGTTTATTGGTACTGCTATGCCCAACTATTGGGCAGGGCTGCTGTTCATATGGTTATTTGCATTAAATCTAAAATGGTTTCCCACAAATGGAGCTACTTCACTAAGGTATTATATATTACCTTCCATGACACTGAGCCTTACTTATATTGCAACCTATGTAAGACTTATACGCAACAGTATGCTTGAAAATATGAATGAAGATTATGTGTTTTATTTAAGAGCAAGGGGCATTAAAGAAAATTCGGTAGTCATGAAACATCTTCTCAAAAATTCCTTACAAACCTCAATGAATGCTTTAGGCATGAGTATTGTAAAGCTCATTGCCGGAACCTTTGTTATAGAAAATATTTTTGCCATTCCCGGGATTGGAAGGCTTTGTATTACAGCGATTTTTAATAGAGATTATCCTATAATTCAAGCCTATATCCTAATGATGGGCGTACTATTTGTATTTTGCAATCTATTGGTTGATATTATACAAGTAATCATTGATCCAAGATTGAAAAAAACGGTGGAAGTATGATGGCAAAATTAATAAAAGACCCTGTTGCAGTCATAGCTGTTGCAGTCATTTTTCTTGTTATGTTCATAGGGATATTGGCGCCTTTTTTTGCTGCACATGATCCTTTAGATCAGGATATTTTGAATAAATATTCCGAACCTACATGGGAGTATCCTTTTGGAACGGATAATCTTGGCCGCTGTATTTATTCACGAGTGGTTTATGGTATTCGTACAACGGTATTCTTATCTCTTTTAACCATGGGCTGCACAATAATTATAGGAACGGTGATTGGGTTCATATCAGGATTTTTCGAGGGAATAGTGGATGAACTGATGATGCGTTTATGTGATATAATGCTTTCTTTTCCAAGCCAGGTAATGATATTAGCTATTGTTGGTATACTTGGCGTAGGAATTGAAAATGTGATTATAGCCAATATTGTCATAAAATGGGCTTGGTATGCAAGGATGATAAGAGGTATTGTTGTAAAATACCGACATAAAAACTATATGCTGTACTCTACAGCCATTGGTACAAGTAAGAGTTTTATTATGTTCAGACATCTTTTGCCTAATGTTTTTTCTGAGATTGTTATACTTGCAACTCTGGATATGGGATGGGTCATTATAAATATATCTACATTGTCTTTTCTTGGCTTAGGCGTGCAGCCGCCTACACCGGAATGGGGGGCTATGTTAAGTGAAGCTAAAAACGTAATGCTTACAAATCCGATGCAGATGCTGCCGCCGGGACTTGCCATACTTATCTTAGTTGCCTGCTTTAATCTGCTGGGAGATAGTGTGAGAGATATTTTGGATCCAAAGGAGGTGAATAGATGATATTGGATGTTAAAAATCTAAATGTGTACTTTAAGGACAAGAAAAAGGATGTACAGATTTTAGATGATATTTCTTTTCAGCTCAAAGAAAATACTTGTCTTGGTTTTTTGGGTGATTCGGGCAGCGGTAAAAGCATGGCTTGGAAGGCGTTAACAGGTATGTTGGATGATAATTTTCGTGTAGAAGGAACGGCTGTTTTTAAAGATGTACATCTTCTCCATATGAATAAGAAACAAAAAAGAGATATTCGTGGAAAGGATATTACAGTTGTGGTTCAAAATCCAATGACCGCCTTTGATCCGCTTTTTACTATTGAAAATCAAATGATAGAGACATTTCGCAATCATAAAAATATGAGTAAAAAAGAGGCTAAAGACATGGCTTTGGATGTGATAAATAGGCTTAAAATAAATGGGGGGAAAGACATACTTGGAAAATATCCCCATGAATTAAGCGGGGGTATGCTCCAAAGAATTATGATCGGTATAGCGATAGCCCTTGATCCTGCACTTATTATTGCCGATGAGCCAACAACAGCTATTGATAGTATTAATCAAGCAGAGGTTATTAAGGAATTTGTACTTTTACGGAAAAATTTAAATGTCTCAATGATTTTTATTACCCATGATTTGGGAGTCCTGTCCCAAATAGCCGATGAGATTATAGTTCTAAAAAAAGGAAGGATTGTAGAAAAGGGTACGGTAGAGGAGATTGTAAATAATCCAAACAATCAAGAAACAAAGCATCTTGTTGGAACCAGATCAAGAGTTATAGAGCGTTTTAAAGTATGTATCCGAGGAGGGGAAAGCTTGTGAAAAGTCAATTTTATAAGAAAAGCAGTAACGAGACGCTCCTAAAAGTAAAAGATATTCATAAAAGTTTTCCAATCTCAAAAGGAATTTTTACCAAAGGAAAACAGCATGTTCTAAAGGGTGTATCCCTAGAGCTTGGAGAGGGGCAGTGCCTCGGCATTATTGGAGAATCAGGAAGCGGGAAAAGCACATTAGGAAAAATTATTGTGGGCCTTGCCAAAGCAGATCAAGGAAGCATTACATTTTATGGAAGCCGCTTTGGAAAAGACCATCGAAAAAAGATTGGTATTGTATTTCAAGATTATGTATCCAGCGTAAATCCAAGAATGAAGGTTAAACAGATTATTGAAGAACCCCTTCGAGGGTCCGGATTGTCAAAAAAAGAAATGGAGCAGAATATCATCGTGCTTCTAGAAAAAGTAGGACTAAACAAAGAATTTTTAAATCGTTATCCCCATGAGCTAAGCGGAGGACAATTGCAAAGAGTTTGTATAGCAAGGGCAATCTCAACCAATCCCAAAATTCTACTGCTGGATGAAGCAGTCAGTTCTCTTGATGTATCCATACAATTTCAGATTTTAGATTTGCTCATTGAACTCAAAGAAAAGGAAAAGCTATCATATATATTTATCACCCATGATTTATTAACCGTAACTTATATTTGTGATAAGGTGTTATTCTTTAAAGATGGAGAGATTGTAGAGCAGGTTGACGATATTTATGAATTGAAGAATATAAAGAATGCGTATTCAAAGGCCTTACTGGAGGTTTGCGGTTAAGAGCATATAGAGAAAATAAAATCAGAAAGGCAAAGTATAATGACATTTCTATGAGTTCATTATACAGAGGGTAATAATGGAGAAACAACTGGATTACAGGCAATACTTAGCTTTGGCTATACCCTTTGTTATCTCAACCGTTACGCAGCCTTTATTGGGGGCTGTAGATACTGCTGTTCTTGGAAGGCTTGATGATCCGTCCTTTATGGGCGGTGCAGCAATTGGCGCCGTAATATTTAATACCATGTATTGGATTTTTGGATTCCTAAGGGTCAGTACATCGGGATTTTCAGCACAATCCCTGGGAACAAGGGCAGAAAAGGATAGCCTTTATGCATATTTTAGACCTGTAAGTATTGCCATACTCATTGGCTGTCTATTTATTCTATTGCAGTATCCAATTCGAGAAGGGGCGATGCTTTTATTTAGACCGGAGCAAGATGTCGTTGCATCAGCCCTTACATATTTTAATATCCTTGTATGGGGTGCTCCCTTTGTACTAATAGGTTATGTAAATTTAGGGTGGTTAATGGGGAGGAAGCATGTTAAAGAAACCTTGTTTTTACAAGTGTCAACCAATGTTTTAAATATTATTTTAAATATAGTTTTTGTGGTTGTTTTAGAGCTGAGTGTATATGGCGTAGCAGTGGCAACCTTAATATCACAAATCTACGGCTTTGTGCTGGGAACTGCACTTATAAGCAGAAGGCTGGATTATAAAAAGATATTTAAATATTCAAGTGCCATTTTTAATAAGGCTGCTTATAGAAAAATTATGGTTGTCAACACAGATCTTTTTATTCGGACGCTCTGTTTATTAATTATGACCAATATGTTTGTTGCAAGGGGAAGCTCATTGGGAAAAGGTATACTTGCAGCCAATGCGGTACTCTTCCAGATTCAATATATTATAGCCTATCTTTATGATGGATTTGCCAATGCAGCCAGTGTTTATGCCGGCAAAGCAGTGGGAGAAAAAGATGCGGAAGCATATAAAACTTTACTTAGGACAGCCACCGTATGTACTTTACTGCTTAGCGGTGCACTTACAATAGTACTTCTGTTTTTTGTGGATGATATGATATATTTATTTACAGATATTCAGGAAGTCATAATAATAGCGATGAACTATCGGCTTTGGCTCGTAGCATTTCCATTTATAATAGGCTTTGGACTGGTATACTATGGAATTTTCACAGGGTGTACCTATACAGGCGCTATAAGAAATTCTATGATTATTTCATTAACAGCATTTATTGTTGTATATATTTTAGCAATACCAATGCTTGATAACCATGGTCTATGGCTGGCCTTTATGATTTTTAGTTTTAGCAGGAGCATTATATTATACCTATATAAAAACCGTTTAGAACGAGATGTATTTTTCTAGAAGGCGTATATTAAATTGAATTAATGAAACCATCCAATTGAGAGGTTTCATTTTTTTTGACTTAAACCCAGATTATTTTCAAATTTTTAGTCACAACTAAATTATAAATACATATTATGTTCATTGTAAAGTTAGTCGCGACTAAAAATCTATTGATACATGTCTTGTTATGAAAACATTAAGTTTATTTAAAAGGGGGAAATAGGATCATGAAAAAATTAACTTTGATTGTGAGCATTATGATAACTGTATGCATATTATTTTCAGGCTGCGGCAATCCATCTATGAATGAGGATACAGGAAAGTTAAAGGTTGTAGCTACAACAACTATGCTGGCTGATGCCGTTAAAGTTATCGGAGGCGATGAAGTAAAGGTAGAAGGATTAATGGGACCTGGAATAGATCCACATTTATACAAAGCAAGTGCAGGAGACGTTAACAAAATGCAGCAGGCGGACCTTATTCTATATAATGGATTTCATTTAGAAGGGAAAATGGGAGAAATCTTTGAGAATATGGTCAAACAAAATATTACGACCGTAGGTGTAGCAGAAATTATTTCTGAGGATAAGCTGATTGAAGGAGAAGATAACTATGGATCTCATGATCCTCACGTTTGGTTTAATGTGGAACTTTGGATTGAAGTAGTTTCAGAGATCGAAAAGACATTAAGAGATATGGATGAGAAAAATTCTGAAACATACAAACTAAATGCAGAAAGTTATATTAAAGAATTAGAACAGCTTCACGAATATGTGAAAAAAAGAGTATCAGAAGTGCCTCCGGCAAAAAGAGTATTAATAACAGCCCATGATGCATTTGGTTATTTTGGAGATGGATACGGGTTTGAAGTAAAAGGTCTTCAAGGATTGAGTACCGCAACAGAAGCGGGAACTGCTGATGTGATTAATTTGGCGGATTATATAACTGCATATAAAATACCTGCAATATTTATTGAATCGTCTGTACCGCCTAAAAATGTAGAAGCATTACAAGATGCAGTTTTGGCAAGAGGGTTTAATGTAGAAATTGGGGGAGAACTTTTCTCTGACTCGCTGGGAGATCCTGGCAGTGAAGCAGGTACTTACTTAGGAACCGTAAAACATAATGTGGATACAATAGTAGATGCATTGACAAGATAGGAGGATTAAGATGAGTAACATAGCGGTTGAAGTCAATGATCTAACAGTGGCTTATTATAAAAAACCTGTATTATGGGATATTGATGTGCAAATACCTACAGGGGTTTTAATGGCAATCGTTGGACCTAATGGAGCTGGAAAATCAACTTTAATCAAAGCTATTTTAAATCTTGTGAAACCTCTTACCGGTAGGATTCTCTTTTGGGGAGAATCCTACCAAGATAATAGAAAAAGAGTTGGTTATGTACCTCAAAGAGGAAGTGTGGACTGGGATTTTCCAACCAGTGTATTGGATGTTGTCACAATGGGGACTTATGGCAGCCTGGGATGGATAAGGCGCCCAAGAAAAGAACATAAAGAAAAAGCCATTGAAGCTATTGAAAAAGTAGGGATGTTAAATTATTCAGATAGGCAAATCAGCCAACTTTCCGGAGGACAGCAGCAAAGAGTATTTTTAGCAAGGGCTTTGGTGCAGGATGCCGATATCTATTTTATGGATGAACCTTTTCAAGGTGTTGATGCTAAAACAGAGAAAGCAATCGTCAAGCTGCTTGCAGAGTTAAAGGATAGGAATAAAACGCTTGTAGTGGTACATCACGATTTACAGACCGTACCGGAATATTTTGATTGGGTCACCTTATTAAATACCACAGTCATTGATTGTGGCAAGATAAAGGATGTTTTTTCTGAAGAAAATCTAAAAAAGACCTACAGAGGTGCAATTGATAACTTTTATAGAAAAAATGGGAATGTGATGTAAATGGAACTGTTTTTTTATATTTTTTCTGATTATACCTTAAGAATAGTAGCATTAGGTGCGGCGTTTCTGGGTGTTACCAGTGGTGCTATCGGATGTTATGCAGTACTGCGAAAACAAAGCCTCATTGGGGATGCCGTATCCCATGCTGCTTTGCCGGGGATTGGATTATCTTTTTTAATCACAGGGTCAAAAAAAATTGAGTGGTTATTGCTAGGCGCTTTAATTGCGGGATGGTTGGCCACATTTATCATAGTTAATATTAACCGATTGAGCAGAGTAAAATATGACAATGCATTAGCCATGATTTTAGCTGTTTTTTTCGGTTTTGGATTAGTGATATTGACCTATATTCAAAAGATACCAAATTCAAATCAAGCCGGTCTGGAAAAGTTTTTATTTGGTCAAGCTTCAACCATGCTGCAAAGAGATGTCATATTGATAAGTATTGTATCTGTTCTCATATTACTGACAATTATATTATTTTGGAAAGAGTTTAAATTACTAAGTTTTGACCCCAACTATTCAGATACCATAGGTTTTTCCACTTCAAAACTGGATTTTATACTGACCACGCTTATTGTTATTTCTATTATTGTTGGGCTGCAAACAGTAGGAGTTGTCTTAATGAGTGCAATGTTAGTAGCACCTGGGGTTGCAGCGAGGCAATGGACAGATAAGCTATCTTCTATGGTTATTTTATCATCATGCTTTGGAGCAATAGCAGGCATTTTGGGGACTTTAATAAGTGCTGGAAAAAATAATATGCCTACAGGTCCAATTATTGTAGTTGTCATTACTATTTTGGCATTTATGTCATTGTTCTTTGCACCTAATCGAGGATTAGTTTGGAAAAAAGTAAGAGAATATCGAAATAAAAAGAGGTTGATTCAATCGAAAAATGAGCCTTATTAAGGGAGGGAATGTGCTTGAGTCCTCAAATTGAAATACAATTAATAGCCATAGTGGTTTCTGCAGCCTGTGTGATCCCAGGTGTATTTCTTGTTTTAAGAAAAATGTCAATGATGGCAGATGCAATAAGCCATACGATTTTGTTAGGCATTGTGCTGGCATTTTTTATTACCCATGAGCTTACTTCGCCTTGGCTGATATTAGGTGCAGCGCTAATGGGAACCTTGACGGTGTACCTGGTAGAGGTGATCACCAACACCAAACTTATAAGTGAGGACGCGTCTATTGGATTAATTTTTCCTTTTTTATTCAGCATAGGGGTGATCCTAATAAGCCTGTATGCTGAGGATGTACATTTGGATATAGATGCTGTATTATTAGGTGAAATTGCATTTGCTCCATTCAATAGATGGATTGTAGCCGGGGTAGATATAGGTCCAAAAGGCCTATACGTTATGACCGGTATACTTATCCTCAACATCATCTATGTAACTTTATATTACAAAGAACTTAAAATATCTACTTTTGATGCTAAGCTGGCTGCGGTATTAGGGTTTTCTCCTGCTTTTATTCACTATTCATTGATGTCTCTGATATCGATTACTGCAGTAGGGGCTTTTGATTCTGTTGGCGCAATCTTAGTGATTGCCTTTATGGTAGGGCCGCCTGCAGCGGCGTATTTGCTAACCGATGATTTAAAGAAAATGATATTTTTAAGCATAGGCATAGGCGTGGTGAGTACTTTATTGGGATATTGGCTGGCCATATTTTTTGATGTGGCTATAGCAGGAAGTATGGCTGTAGTAATAGGAATTGTTTTTTTCATAGTATTTATCTTCGCGCCTGATAGAGGTTTGGTAGCTACCATTAGTCGAAGAAAAAAACAAAAATATCATTATGCAAATATATCTTTTCTCATGCATATCATACACCATGAAAATACAGAAGCCGAAAAAAGTGAATCGTCTATGGATACCATTCATGACCATCTTCATTGGAATAAGGCACTTTTAAATAAGATATTGAATACGTCTTTAGAGAATAAATATATAAACATTAATGAAGAAGGCATTATTAAGTCTACGGACATTGGAAGACAGTTTGTAAATTCTTTATCCATAGACAAAATGGGCTGAGGATAAAAGAACGGTTGGAAAACAGGTTTAATTTAAAAAGTTTTATAAATTTCTGAAGAAAAGGGTTGACATTAACGTATAGTTAGTATACGATTCAATTATGGATGAGAAAGTAAAACTTACGATTGAAAAATTTATGATAATGACGGAGTTAATAGCTAATGCTGGTAAAAAACCTCACAATTACAGTACAGATGAAGATATATACAGAAGTGAAATTCATATAATGAAATTGATTGGAGATTATGGTGATTTACATGTTTCTGAATTAGCGAGAAAGTTCGGAGTAACCAAAGGTGCCATTTCACAGACTTTAAAAAAATTAGAAAGAAAAGGATTGGTAACAAAACACCTTGATGAAACCAATAATACCAGATTATTAGCGGAGTTAACTGAAAAAGGGAAGAAGGCTTACTTAAATCATGAGCAATCCCATTCAGAATCAGATGAAGATATGATTCGATTTTTATGTGAATTGAATGATAATGAATTAGATACTGTATTAACTTTTATAGAAAAAACTTGTGAATTTGCCCAAAGACATATCTAATAATTTTTTTTATATTAACGTATACATACTATACGTTTTGATATATGCCACCTTCGGCTGTAAGAAAAAGATGTCTGGGTGGTAAAAAAATATAAAACATATGAGAATGAGAATTAATATCGACTGGAGGTTAATCAATGAAAAACAATCATGCAATGTTAGAAAAAAATTTAAAAAGAAATAGTTTGGCATCGAGAATTTTAATGGCTATTAGTGTGACGGCTGGGATTGTCCCCCTTTTTATCGTTATCAGAATGATAAGTTTGCTTACAAATGATGAAATGACAATAGAAAAAATATTAATATATGGGGCCGGTGTAGGCATATGTCAGATTATAAAAGCACTTTTTTATGCACTTTCAATGTGGAAGGCACATGAATCTGCGTATGCATCATTAGCTAAAATCCGTATCCATATGATCGAACATTTGAAGCAATTATCTTTTTCTTTTTTCCAAAAAAGGAAAATTGGAGATCTTACCAATATTATCAATCATGATGTAGACAAAGTGGAATTATACTTAGCACACGGACTTCCTGAAATAACCATAGCTGCTTTGATTCCAAGTATAATTGCTATTGGATTACTGATTATAGATTGGCGGCTTGCTTTAGCGTTGATATCTACTGTACCTTTAGTATTTCTTTATCAAATATTGCTTAATAAGTTGGCAGCAAGTAAATTTGAGCATTACGTAAAGAGTACTAAAAAAATGTCGGAGGATTTGCTTGAATACATTGCGACTATGCCCGTTATCAAAGCTTTTAGTAAAGAAGAAAAAAGAACCAATATTGTTTTGGCCAGCATGCAAGATTATATATCTTGGGTAAAAAATGTTACAGTAGGTATAGCGTTTCCAATGACTTTAGCTATTATGATTATGGAAGCAGGGTTTCTGGTGTTAGCTGTAGTAGGTTCATGGCTTTTAGGTAACCATGAAATCAGCGTCGATACTTTTGTATTAGCGGTTATTCTGGGAGGCATATTCAGCAGTACTTTTGCCAAGTTTACGGCATTTCATCATATTCAAATTATTTTCCAAAATGCTGTGAGCAGCATTAATTCTGTGATGAATGTTGAGCCTGCTTACGAAAATAGCTTGTCCATATCCTATAAAACAGGAAGCATTGTTTTTAAAGATGTTAGTTTTGGCTATGAACGAGAAAATAAGGTTTTAGACCAAGTGAATCTAGAATTCAAAAAGAATTCGGTAAATGCTATTGTTGGGGCATCCGGTTCAGGTAAAACGACCATTGCCAATTTATTGATGAGATTTTGGGAGCCGGATAGTGGAGTTGTCACCATAAATGGTATCGATATTAACAACATGAGTGAGCAATCGTTATCAGGGCTGGTATCCGTTGTTCAACAAGAAACATTCCTTTTTAATATGAGCATAGAGGAGAATATAAGAATTGGTAAAAAGGATGCAACAAAAGAAGAAATCATTCAGGCGGCCAAAGATGCTCAAATCCATGATATGATCATGCAGCTGCCAAGAGGATATAATACGATAGTAGGTGAATCAGGCGCAAAATTATCCGGCGGTGAAAAACAAAGAATTTCAATAGCGCGTATGATACTCAAAAATGCACCCATTATTATTTTGGATGAAGCAACCTCGGCTATTGATGCATCTAATGAATACCTCATTCAGAAGGCAATTGATCATTTAAGCAAAAATAAGACGATTATTACCATTGCCCATCACCTGAATACCATCGTAAAAGCAGATCAAATTATTGTAATGGAAGATGGAAAAGTTGCTGCAAAAGGTCCTCATGAGACGTTGCTGCAAGACAGTAAGTTGTACAAAAAAATGATAGAAGAACAAGCAAATGTTGATAATTGGGAGATTAAGGAGGTCATTTAAATGATGTCAACGATTTATAAATATATGACAAAACAAGGAAAAGCCATGTTTTTATTATCTATATTATTTTATACATTAAAAGCTCTTGCAGGTGCGGGAATACTGTACGTAATCCTAGATATGTTAAATAAGATGATTGAAGGTCAGACCGATCATTTGGTAAAATATTGGTTTTTAATTTTAGGTGTTTTCATTTTGAAAGGATTGGTGACGATTGTAGCAGATATTACGGAGCATTTTAGCGGTTTTGAAATTGTTGCCAAGGTCAGAGAGGAAGTCACTTTAAGATTAAAGCAATTTTCCTTAGGGTTTTATACAAAAGAAAGATTAGGTGAAATCAGTACGATTATTCATAAAGATGTTGATAATATTGAGAAAGTAACTGGTCATATGTGGCCAAGAATGTTAAGCGATGTATTGGCTGCAGTCATTATTGGTGCATGGCTATTTACCATTAATTCGCAAATGAGCTTTGCCATGATTTCACTACTTCCTGTAGGTCTATTGTTATTAGCTCTAGGCATCCGATCCAATAGTGAACTGGAGAAAAGGTCTCAAGATGACTTGGCCGATATGGTGAGCTTATTTGTGGAGTATACCAAAGGAATGCCTTTGCTTAAAGCATTTAATGAGAGTGTTGCCATTGAAAATAAACTTAAAGCAAGCACGATGGCCTTTAGTAAAAGCAGTAAAGAACTCTCAAAATCTATTGCCGGTTATTTAGGAAAGTACTTTTTCTTTTTAGAAATTTGCTTTGCTGTCTTGGTCATTATCGGTGGTTTGATGGTGTTTAAACATGAACTATCCATTTCCGACTATATTATATTTATCATTTTCAGCAGGGAGTTTTACAAACCATTTGTTAATATTGAAGCGCACTGGCTTGATTATATCGTTGTGAAAGACAGCTATAAAAGAGTCATGACCATATTAGAGGCGCCCATTATAAAATCTTCTAAAAATCCTAAAAATCCGAATCGTTTTGACGTTCGGTTTGAAGATGTAGAATTCAGCTATGAAGAAGATGAATTTTTATTGAAAAATGCTAACATTACAATAGATGAAAAAAGCCTGGTAGCTTTAGTTGGCCCTTCAGGATCAGGAAAGACAACCATTACAAATCTAATCTTAAGGTTTTGGGACACGCAAAAGGGAAAAATTAAAATTGGCGGTATAGATATTATGGAAATGGACTATGACGAACTGCTGTCCAATATCAGTATTGTTATGCAAAATGTAATATTATTTTCGGATACAATCTATGAAAACATCAAAGTAGGGAATCAAAACGCCACTAAAGAAGAAGTCGTCCAAGCAGCCAAAAAAGCCATGATCCATGATTTTATTCAAAGCTTGCCGGAAGGCTATGATACTCAGCTGGGAGAAAATGGTGTGGGACTTTCAGGAGGACAAAAACAGAGATTATCAATAGCCAGAGCATTTTTAAAAGATGCACCTATCGTTATTTTGGATGAGATGACCAGTAATGTTGACCCCATCAATGAAAGAAAGATACAAAAGGCCATCAGTAATTTATCTATTAATAGGACGGTGATTGTTATTGCACATCATTTAAAAACCATCCGAAATGCCGATAAAATAATCGTATTCAATAAAGGTGAAATTGTTGAAACGGGAAAGCACAGTCAATTGCTTGAGACCAGCGGGCTTTATAAAAAACTATGGGATGCACAAAAAGCCGCTGAAGAGTGGAATGTGCGCACAGCATAGCTGGAAATAGAAAATTAATTATAGGGGGATATTATATGAGGAGTCATGAAATTTTAGATGAGAAACTTAAAGAAAATGGATACAAGTTAACCGATCAAAGACGCTATGTATACGATTCTCTTATAGAGAATCAACATAAACACATGTCGGCAGAAGAAATCCTAAGAGAGATTGAAAAAGGTAATTCGCGTCTTGGGTTAGCGACTATTTATAGAACACTACAATTGTTTATCCATACAGGTATTGCCATCAAACATGACTTTGATGATGGAAAAAGTCGTTATGAATTACTCTTTGAAGGTGAAGATGAACATAATCATCATCACTTAATTTGTCAAAAATGCGGCGACATCATTGAAGTAAATCTAGACCTTATGGACGATTTAGAAAAATATATTGAAAAAAATTATGGTTTTAGAATTACCAACCATATTGTGAAGTTTTATGGATATTGTAAGAACTGTAAAGAGTATGAGTAAGCCAAAAGAAATATCTTTACAAATAAAAAATAGATGTTATGATAAAGATAATGAGAACTGTTCTCATTATCTTTATGGCTATTATGTATGCCATTTTCACCAATCTATGGTCTTAATTGAAACATACTTAGTCTGAAATAAATGATTCTATGATGCTGATATATTCATCCGGATATGCTATCAATCCCAGATGGGGTTTGTCTTCAAAATGAACCGTTTTGGAATTTGGGAAAAGGCTGCAGACTGCAGCTTTTTCGGTATCTGAAAAAGATTCATCTGATTTTGAATCAATGATTAATACATTCTCAGAGATGTTTTCAAATGAAGCTTTGGAAAAACAATAGCTTTTTACAAAGTCTGCCATTAGATACAAGGGAGATATTAATTCACTTTTAGTTCGCCTTCCTATATTCTCAAGAAAGAGATCACTCCAAAATTCAGCATTAGCAATATTATTCTTTTCAATGACTTTTTTAATTTTGCTCTTAGTTATTTTTCTAATCAAAAATTGAGGGAACTTATTGATTAAATTAATATCCTTTTCTTTTTTCTGTACACTTTCATTATTGGAATCTTTCAATTCCAGAGAAGTAGTTGCAGTATGGGCCATAATCACCTTATTAAGCAAATTTGGGTACTTATACATTAAAACTTGAGCGACCATGCCGCCCATGGATTGCCCTATAATGTGAATTTTATCATGAGCTTCCGCTTTTATAATTGAAGTAATAATATCTGTTAATTCAGCCATAGTTTCACATGATGGATAATCAAGACCAATGACCTTATACTGTGTGCTGAAATAATCCATATACTCAAAAAATGGTTCGTAAATACCTGAGCCGCCTGTTAAAAAAAGAATTGTATCTTTGTTTTCTGCACCTAAAACAGAAAATTTGAGTCTCCTTTCGTTAAAGCTAATGAATTGTGTAACACGTTTTTTTCTAAAACCATCAAGTTTTGATTCTAAAATATCCATAGTTTTATTATTGTTCTCCTTCTATTATATTTTTTAATAATGTCAAATGCATCATAACCTCTTTTTCAAATTCACTTCTTTCAATGTTATATAGCGGCAATCCTTTAGTTGCATTGTCAATATAGTTGATTTTATATTTTAAGCTTATATAATCCATTAGCCCCCTTAGAATATAATGCAAATTATAAGCATAAAAATGGATGTTTTCAGGTTGAGATATTTTTTCTTCGGAAAAGAAGATTTCAAGTAATTTTTTAAAAAGGTCATTTGTTTTAGATTCATAATCCAAGACCAGCTTTTCTAAAGCAGGTGTGGAACGGTTTCTGCTAACCATATATAAAAAAGCTGAATACTTGGGAAACTGTTTATCAAAATCATAAATCATTAATAAATAAGCCTTAAATACATCATAGATATTGCTATTATTTTCATTTATAAACCCATTAAAATCATTCACGTTTTTGTCGTTTAAGTCATCGATAAGAAATTTATATAGATCAAATTTGTCAGTAAAATATCTATAAAAGCTTCCTTTAGCAATGCCTATTGCTTTAATGATACGGTTTAGAGAGGCGTTTTCATATGAGTTGTTAACAAACTCAGAGTATGAAATTTCCAGTATTTGATTTTGCTGTTTTTTTGGCAAATTAAAAAAAGTTTGTAAAGGCATTTTATTTCCTCATATATCTTTATATTTATGCGACCGATGGTCGCTTATATATATTATAATGCCTGTGACGGCACAAGTCAATGATAATGAGAATCATTTTGATGAGATGTTTTACGGTGGATATTCTTAGAAGTTATACTGAGGAATGTCATATTGATAAAGCAAGATATATGAAATATAATGATTACATATAATACCTGGTAATCCTATAATAGGGGAGTGAGGATATGAATACAATAGAAGCGATTGAATCAAGAAGAAGTATTCGAAAATACCTAGAAAAGGCAGTGCCGCAAGAGCTTATTGAGAAAGTACTGGAAGCTGCAACTAAAGCGCCTTCCAGCGAAAATCGTCAGCCATGGAAATTTGTTGTGGCTGAAGGGAAAGCGAAAGAAGAATTTATTGCCTTAATGAATCATGTGATGAACAAATTGAATGCCCATGATATTGATACGAAAACCTTGCAGTGGAGCATTAAGAGTATGACCCGGTCATCGGTTATAGTTTTGGTTTTTAATACAATTACGGCGTACTCCGATGATCTGTACCCTACTATCGACCAACGTCCTAATCAAAAAAATTATGAATGGCTTGAGGATATTCAATCCATAGGAGGTGCCATTCAGACCATGATATTGGCAGCACAAGATTTAGGACTTGGAACTCTATGGATAGGTGATATGTTTTATGCCGATAAAGAAATATGTGAATGGTTGGATTGTGACCATGAATTAGTGGCTGCAGTTGCCATGGGCTATCCAAATCAGTCTCCTGATGCTCGGCCGAGAAAGTCATGGCAGGAAGTTACAGAGTGGAGAAAATAAAAATCATGATATGATTATAATCTTCCTAACCTGTTTTCTTAAAGCATGGACATTCTCGATACGCCTTAGGGGTCATTCCAGTTAGACTATGAAAGGCTCTGGTTAATGTGGAATTACTGCTGTATCCAACCATAACGGCAATCTCCATAATACTAAAATTGGTTTCAATCAATAGCTCCTTTGCCTTGTTGATACGAACATACCTCAGGTAGAGATTGGGGGGGAATCCGGTCTGCTCTTTAAACCAATCGTTGTAATAGGTCACATTGTAGTTTTCAATATCTGCCAGTTGCTGGACTGTAATGGGCTGGTCGTAGTGATCGCTGATGTACTTAATTGAAGAAATAGAGCAACTCTCCATCAGTTTACTGTATAGATAACTATAAAGATAATGTACGGATTTACTGTTGGGATCCTGCTTCAATTCGTTTTGAATCAATTCCATAAGCTTAGTAATTTGATTTCGAATTGGAATAATCAATGGATATGAAAACAATCCGGGTTTTCTGCGCTCAAGCGCCTCTCTGGGAATATTGATTACAAGCAATTGACTCAGGAAATTACACCGGTGCCGTACGTCAGGAGGGATTAAGCATAGCTCCTTTGGCGTTATTTCATATTCCATCGTCCCGATCCGGATGCGCATGTTTTCTTCCATGGGAATCAGGATTTGAGGATAGTCGTGACTGTGCTCTCCGTTACATTCGTTGTTAATATAAAAATTTAGTGTATGTTTCATATCCATGACTCCTATTAAAGCAAAAATGTCCTAAGTAATCAGTTGCTCTGCCAACTATATGTAACGAACAGGTAAGACGGTTACCTGTTCGTTACCGTATACTGGATATATCGATGGATGCTTTAGAGCACTGACGTTACATATTGGTGAAGGGTCTCCCTGTATTGCACCATGCGTTCTGAAGATGGAGGCTGAACATCAGACAGTAAATATGGCCGTCCCAGCTTTTTATATGTGTTCGTCCCTAAACGATGATATGGAAGCAGCTGTATTTGGTGAAGATAACGCAGCCCCGAACAAAATCGTCCAATCTCTTTCAGATCTTCCTCCTTGTCGTTGATTCCCGGTATGATTGGAATCCGGATGATCAATTGGAAAGGTTCTTCTATATAATTTGTCTGCAATAAATTTTCAAGAATGATCTGATTATCAACGCCGCAGTATTTTTTATGCTGCTCTCGGTTGAAAATCTTAATATCCACAAATGCGGTATTCACGTATGGAAGAATGGGACGAATGCTCGCCCACGGCCCAAAGAAAGATGTTTCAATCGCTGTATTAATGCATTCTCTCTGAGACACCTGGAGCAGGGCTAATGTAAAATCCGGTTGAACTAAGATCTCGCCGCCGGATAAAGTTACACCTCCTCCGGAGTGGAAGAAAAAAGCAGTATCTTTCCTGACTTCTTTCATAACCTCTTCCACAGTCATAATACTACCATAAGTATCATGTTCTGTATGCTCAATTTGGAAAGATTGACCTTCCGGAGTGGAGCACCATTGGCAACTTAACGGACATCCCTTCAGAAAAATAACGGTACGAAAACCGTTACCATCATGAATGGAGCCACGCTCAATTCGTAGTACCATGCCGTGAGTCTCTTCTTTTGCTTTCATCACAAGTAGTTTCTTCTCCTTCCATTATTGCTAATAGCCATTTAACCGTTCAGCTGCGATGACAATTTTACTGGCTTCCAATCAAGGTACGGCCAATAATTTCATCCTGAACTTCCCTACCAAGTTCTACAAAGAAAGCAGTGTACCCGGCAACGCGAATTAGCAGGTGCTTATACTTTTCCGGATTTTTCTGAGCAGCCAGCAAGGTTTCTTTGTCGATAACGTTGAACTGCGCGTGATATACGTCCAGAGTACACAGCGTCTTCAGAAGGTTCATCATGCTGGCCATCCCTTTTTCGCCGGACAACATTTCAGGCTCCATCTTCAAGTTTAATTGAGTGCGCGGAGTGTAGCGCGCATGGGGCATATGGCTGACGGATTTGAGCAAGGCAGTGGGGCCGTTGATATCGGTACCGCCGGTAGCGCCGATGCCGTCGGTCAGAGGCATCCAGGCATGACGTCCGGAAGGCAGAGCGCCCACCCACTCACCGACGGGTGTGTTGCCGGAAACAGGCAGCATACCTGTTGTCATCTTGCCAAACTTGGTATCGTACTTCTCGAACTGATCAACGATGTAGGTAAACACCTCGCCCACGATCCAGTCGGCTCGCTGGTCGTCGTTGCCGAACTTGGGAGCGTTCATACACATTTTATGGATGTCCTCATAGCCCTTGAAGTTGGCTGCCAGTGCCTTGCACAGGTTGGTCATGGAGACCTTCTTTTCGTCATATACCAGATACCGGACAGCAGCCAGAGAGTTGATAATGTCGGCCTGGCCAACGGTGATGACACCGCCGCCGCAGTTGTACTTGGCACCGCCCATGCTGTAGTCGGTGGCGCTCTCTATGCAGTGGGGAAACATCAGGGACAGGCATGGCACGGGACGATAGTTCATGCTCAAGTAGTCCAGCAGTTGGTTACCGGAAACAACTACATCCACAAAGTAACGGATGTGGGTCTTAACAGCTTCGAAGAAGTCGTCGAAGGTTTTGAAGTTAGCTGGATCGCCGGTGGAAACGGATACACGCTTGCCGGTCTTCCTGCTGATACCGTCGTTCAGAGCCATCTCAACAATACCACCCATACTGATGTCGGCCATATCGGTGTACTGCTTCATACGGCCGGACAGATTGGTCTCCACACAGCCGCAGGGGTTCCAGTCCCAAGCCTCGCTCAGGGGCACGCCTTTGTTTAGCAGCATACGGATACCGGCGTCGTCGTGGTAGACAGCCGGCATAGTAAGGCCCATGCGGATAGCTTCCACGCCCTTACGCAGGAAGGCGTCGGGGTTCTTGGAGATGTTGTAGCGGATGGACAGGTTAGGCTCTTTTAATTGGACGTCCATGGTGGCTTGGATGACCTGATAAGACAGGTCGTTGACCGCGTCGTTGCCGAACTGATTAATACCGCCGGGGGTAACCTGAACAGTGATGCAGTAACCGGCAGCATATTGGGCGGTTACCTCATCCTGGAACAGGCTCAGCTCGGCGATCTTAATCCACAGACAATCCAGCAGCTCCTGGGCGTCGTCCTTGGTCATCACACCCTTCTCAATATCGGCCTTGTAGTAAGGATACAGATATTGATCAATGCGGCCCAAATTGTAGGAGGAAGCGTTCTGCTCCATGTAGATGGTGTATTCATAGAACAGCACACTCTGCACGGCCTCATAGAATGAAGCAGCGGGATGTTCGGGCACGCGACGGCACACCGCAGCTATCTTTTTCAGTTCGGTCTTACTGACAGGGTCGGGGCACTTAGCGGCCATTTCTTCGGCTAGGTCAGCGTGACGGTTGGCAAGAGTGATGATGCCTTCGCAGACCAAGAGCTCGGACTTTAGGAAGAACATCTTATCCAGATCACCCACATGGGCGTCATCCAGCTTGGCTAAAACGTCTTCTACCTCTTTACGGATGCCGGAGATACCCAGAGTCAGCAGGCGGCTCCAGTCGGGTGTCGTTTCACCGTAGCCGCGGACAGCCTTACGGTCGATGTAGATCATCCCGTTGTCTCGCAGGGTCTCCATGTCTTCGGGAGCCAAGGTGCGCCAGCGGTCCAACACGCATTTATTCTTCCAGTATTCCGATACCTCTTCCTTAAAGATGTTCTTGCCTTCCTCGCTGAGATAGAAGGGGTCAAACTTGCGGGTGCTGATGGTGTCCAGCTCTCGGTCCAGAATGGAACAGGAGCTGTCGGCGCACAAAATGCCACAGCGAGGCTTGAAGCCAGCACCACCAACCAGTAGCTCATTGTCCAGGATGTAGATGTTTTTCTTGCGGCACTGATGTAGAAAGCCGGTTGCCTTCTGAATAATCCAGGGCTGGCCCTCAGTTTCTTTAAAGCCCTCTGTCAGATACTTGGCGTTGTAGACGTCCATATCCACCCGAGTGTTCAGGTACTGTTTGCGAAGAGCTTCAATACGATGCATATAATTCCGTATCATATGAAAAAACCTCCTTTTTCTTATTCTTAGTTTTTATTTTTTCTCGTGCAGGCCTCAAAAGAGGTGTGCAAGTCATAATAGTGAGGGACATTTCCAACCTCCCTCACTTTTGTTAAATAGCAAATGGCGTGCCAACAATAAGAACCCGGAAAAAAGAACCCAGAAAACCGGGAATATCTGCGTATCAAAGGTTCTATTGCGATTTTTATTGTGTGAGAAGAAAATTATCTGTAAAAATGAGCAAGCTTTTTGCATTGCAGTTTTTAACAAAGGAGCAAAAAAAATTTGCTTTACTTTTAGACGGGTTATGTATACATTATTATTAAGAGGCCAATAGGCCAATCCGTAAAGGTAAGCATCAAGCTATTTTTTTAAAATACCTGTTGTTATGGCATGAACTGAATAAAAATGGGGGGTAATGGTCATGAGATATGTAGATGCTATGGAGATTCTCTCTCAGTGTGGATTTGGAGCTGTACTGGTGTCTGAGGACAACCAAATCCTGTCTATCAATGAAGCAGGAGATCGCTTGCTTCACGGCGGTGGAAATTTGGTAGGAAGCAGTATGCCTGAGTCTGCTGCACTGCTTTGCGAGGAATCCGACCAAGTTCGATATGTTAATATTGCTTTTGGGGAGTATTTGTGCCGGTGTGCAACACCAAAACTCTCAGATCTTCCACCTCATACACAGATGATTGTTTTTAGAGTGGCTACGAATGAAGCCTGTCATGATATGCTGATCAGTGTGCTTAACAGAATTAGTGAAGCAGTTATTTTATTCGATGCAGAAGGACGAGTCTACCTTCTCAATGATGCAGCGGTCAATATGGACTCTATGGTGACTTCAGATGTTTTGGGCAAGCATGTATCTGAGGTTTACCATATGCTGGACGATCAGCTCCTTGGGGTTCCTCAGGTTATTCGAGATAAGCGCCCAAAGCTGAATCTACGCCAATACTACACCACCTGTTTTGGAAAAAATGTAGATATTGTGGCGAACATTTCCCCTATCGTTCAAAATGGTCAGACATTAGGCGTTTGTAATGTAATGGAGGACTGGTCTACAACCAGCGAACTGCATAAGCAAATTATAGATTTGCAGAACAAATTATTAGAGCAGTCCGCTACTACAGGAACGAAAGAAAAGAGTGTACTAACAGCCAAATATCAATTTAGTGATATAATCCATATCAGTTCGGTTATGAATAAAGTTGTTACCAGATGCCAGAAGATTGCGCAGTCTGATTCCTCCGTTATGATTTATGGGGAAACCGGAACCGGCAAAGAACTTCTAGCTCAGAGCATTCATAACGCCAGCCGGCGGTCAAATGGCCCGTTTTTAGCCATCAACTGCGCTGCTATTCCGGACAATTTGTTAGAAGGACTATTGTTTGGTACGGAAAAAGGAGCCTATACTGGGTCAGAGAGAAGAGTGGGTCTGTTTGAACAGGCTAATGGCGGAACTCTTTTGCTAGATGAAATCAATTCCATGAATATTTTGCTCCAGTCTAAGCTGCTTCGCATTTTACAAGATGGTATGATCCGACGGGTGGGCGGCGTGAAGGAGATTCATGTGGATGTCAGGGTGTTGTCCAATATTAATATCCCACCCTATCAAGCTATTGAGGAAAATAAGCTGCGCCGGGATTTATTCTATCGCTTAGGCGTTATCAATATCAACATTCCGCCACTTAGGGAACATAAAGAGGATATCCCTCTGTTATCCAAAAATTTTATTCTCCGTTTCAACAAAAAGCTGCTTAAAAATGTTCGAGATATTGACAACGCGACTTTAGAAATTTTTAATGCTTATCATTGGCCGGGGAATGTCCGGGAGCTGGAGCATGCTATTGAATATGCTATGAATATTTTGCCCAACGACCGATCGTTCATTACCAAAGACTATATACCGGATCACATTCTAAATTCAGCCGAGTCACCCTTCTATGGAGAGAGAGAAGTGCAGGAGAATACCAGATCTCTCAGCAGCATAATGAAAAATACGGAGTTTCATATGCTGCGAAAAGCGCTGTTGGAGAATGGCGGGAATATTTCAAAAACTGCCCGTTCATTTGGGATGAGCCGTCAAAACCTTCAGTATCATATTAAGCGCAGCGGTATTAATGTAAAAGCTCTTTTGAGTGAAAAATTAAAGTAATAATATTTAACCCCGTAGTATGAAGAAAAAATGCTGCGGGTTTTTTATGTTCAATGGCAAATATACCTTTTTGCAGTCTGCAAAAATTTTTTGCTTTTTTTGTACTGGTGTCCAACGGATAGGCTAAAAAAAATTTAACATCTGGATATGACTTACAAAAAAACTTGATGAAATTCAATTTTTTCTTTTCTATATAATTTTTTGATACATGCAAAAAGGTGCAAAAAGGTTGGCCTTATTATTGCTGTATGTATTAATTACATATTCAAATCATAGAAAAAATTGTAAAAATATCAGAAAACTAGAATGATATGGCATATTTGTTGCATTAACAAGGATTATGCCGGGATAATTGAGTGAAATATATTAAATTTAGCTGTAGCAATAATAAATTTTATAAATACAGGGAGGGCTAAAAGATGAGGGATAACATAAACAATATTCACAAAGGAAGTATGAAAATACTTGAAGAAGTTGGGATAAAGTTTCATCACGAAGAAACACTTGAAATACTGAGGAGCAATGATATAAAGGTTTCGGATAACATTGCTTATTTTAAGAGAGATCAAATCATGAAGTGGTGTAATGAGGCGCCAAACAAATTCACATTATATGCAAGAAATCCTAAATATAACATAGAAATTGGTGAAGAAAATGTAGAGTTTGCTCCGGGCTATGGGGCTGCCTGTATTGTTGATATAGATGGCAATAAAAGATCATCTTTGTATGATGATTATGTTAAATTTATTAAGATTGTTCATCAAAGCGATTCTTTTAATATCAATGGAGGAATTATCGTTGAGCCCACTGATATAGATATTAAAAATAGTGCTCCGGTAATGTTATATTCTACAATTACTCATTCAGATAAATGTTTGATGGGAGGAGCAGGTGGATTAAGAGAAGCTGAAATAATAATGAATATGTTAAAGATCACTTTTGGTTCCAAGGAAGAATTGAAGAAAAAGCCTAGAATCATTGCGATTGTTAATACAACCAGTCCGTTGATGTTTGATAAGAATTCGTTAGAAACTATGCTTGTTTATGCAAAACATAATCAACCGGTTATTGTTACACCGGCAGCAATGACAGGCATGACAGCACCTGTTACTCTTGCGGGTACAATTGCGTTGAGTAATGCTGAAGCTTTAGCAGGCATAGCGGTTGCACAAATGATAAATAAAGGGTGTCCTGTTGTTTATGGTTTTCAGAGTTCGAGAGCAGATATGAGGACAGGTTCTTGCTCTCTTGGGTCTCCCGGTACAGGATGGTGTATAGCCTATGGTGCCAGATTGGCGAAAGAGTATGGATTGCCTTGTCGTGGTGGGGGAGCAAATAACGATGCAAAAACAGTTTCTGTTCAAAGCGGGTATGAAAGTATGATGGCCATGATGATATCTTGTCAGGAGAAAATGAACTTGATTATTCATTCTGCCGGTGTTTTAGACAGTAATGGTGCCATGTCATATGAGAAGTTTATTATAGATTTAGAAATAACCGGAATGATAAAGAATTACCTGGATGGATTTGAGATCAATGATGATACTTTAGCTGTGGACTTAATCAAGGAAGTAGGTCCTGGCGGAGAATTTCTTTCTACTGAACATACTATAAAATACTGCAGAAAGGAACCCTTTAAACCGGAAGTGAGCCATAGAGGTGTTTTGAAAAATTTCAAAGATACGAATGAAGCAAATATAAGCAATGTTAAAAAGAAATTAGATAAAATGCTAAATAACTATGAGAAACCAGATATATCTTTGGATATTAAAATAAAGCTTTTAAAATATTTAAAAAGTATTGGAGCTGATGTAAAACAAATGATGTAATAGCCTGTGAATAGTATTAATTGACGTATACCAAGAATAAAAGGTACTTGCAAATATAATGAGTGAGAAATATGAAAATTCTGAATTGTCATATTTTTTTGGCATGGCTATTGCTTGTATGATGCGTGTATAAATTAAGATTGTTTAAATCAATTAAGAAAGGAGTGACATGCAACATAACTATTAAAACTTTCTTGATACAATACTTGTTTCGACCATGGTCAGCCTATAATTTTATCATTTGCTCAAACCTATTGATAAAGATTAATCAACCTACTATTTCTTAATATTCATATGTAAAAAAGAATAAACAAAATTTATTGTATAATACAATGTTACATACTTATCACTCTAAAAATATCTAAACATTTAATTTGTAGGTTAGTAAATGAATTAAGAAAATAAATCGTTGAGGAGGATAAGTTATGAGTACTACTTTTATGATGATATCTGCAGGTCTTATAGTAATAGATTTGGCAGCTTGTATAATCATTGGTATTAAAACAAAAGGCAAAGCTGCTAATGTAGAAGATTATTTTATTGCAGGTAAAAGAACGGGGACATTACTTTTATTATTAACTGCTTGGGCAAGCTTTAGTGGAGCAGGTAACTTTATTGGTCATGCAGGCAGAGGTGCAATGTTTGGAGCTTCGGCATATTGGTTATGGTTAGGAGAAGGGCTTTTGGGAGGTATTTTAATAGGATATATAATGGCACCGTATTTAGCAAGATTTAAATATATGTCCATGCCCCATTATATTTCAGATTATTTATGTGGTGGAGACATTACGGTTAGGCGTATTTCGGGTGTTGCCAGCTTATTCCCCAATGTCGTTTGGCCGGGTGGTCAAATAATGGGATTGGCATACGTCATACAGCAAGTATTTAATGTAGACTTTAGAGTTGCAGTAATCGTATGTGGTGCAGTATTCATATACTACACAGTAAATGGCGGATTGGCAGCTGTAATTTATGCAGATGCTTTACATGGAACGATACAAATGCTTTTTGCTGCAGCTGTCATATTCCTTGGATTAAAAACCTTCAATTTTGACATTGCTTGGCTGGGAGAACAAGTCAGCAGCATAGATCCTAAAATGTGGAATCTATTTGCAACGCCTAAGGTAGAAATTATCGCCGGCTTTACTGTAGGTTTGCTAGGTGCAATATCTAATCCTATCTTTTGGAATAGAGCATTTGCAGCTAAGGACGTACAAACAGCAAGAAAGGCATATGGTATAACATTTTTCTGTAATATTTTATTAGTTCTTTTTATCATTACAATTGGTATTTCAACATTTGTAATCCATCAAGAAGTAGGCGACAAAGCATTAGTATGGTTAATATTAAATAAAATGCCTCCATGGGTAGGTGTATTTTTAGCATTAGGAGTAATGGCTGCAACCATGTCCTGTGCTGATACCCACTTAAATTGTGCTGCAGCCAATGCGGTTGTAGATATCATAGATCCCGAAGGGAAGCTGCCTGAAGATAAAGGGATAAAATATTCTAAAATAGCAACATTGTTAGCAGGTATTATATCAATATTTGGTGCATTGTATGCACCATTTATTTATAGATTAGGTATATATGGATACACCGTATGCGGAGGCGTATTAATTCCGGCCTTTGTAATTGGCTTAATAATGAGGGATAGAAAATCTAAAGAATTTAAATCTAAAATGAATGTAGTTTCAGCAAGAATTGGATTAGGCTTAGGTGTAGTAGCAGCGATTTTATTTGAATCTGTGCCTTCCTTATATAAACTTTTAAGTGGAGGGATATTACCAGCTGTAATTGCAACGAGTTTAGGGATATTAATTTCAAATATGTTCTTAAAGAACAAATGTAATGATACTATATAAGAAGTTAGCTTTTGCTCTAATGAGTACCCCACAGAGACATCCTGCTTTTTACATTAGGGAATTAAGTTAAGTATTATTGAATTAGCTGTAGTCATAATAAATTTTACAAATGGACAGGGAGGGCAACAAGATGAAAGAAAACCTAAATAATATTCACGAAGGAACTATGAAAATACTTGAAGAAGTTGGTATTAAATTTATTCATGAAGAAATACTTGAAATACTAAGGCATAATAATATAAAGGTTTTAGATAACATTGCTTATTTCAAGAGAGATCAAATCATGAAGTGGGTAGGAAAAGCGCCTGGTACTTTCAAAATATATGCTAGGAATTCCAAACATGACATGCTGATAGGCGGAGATCATACTGAATTCCTTTCATGCAATTCAGGTTTTCCATTTATTGCAGACTTTGACGGTAACCTAAGAGCTGCAAAATACGATGACTATATTACTTTTCTTAAACTTGTGCAGCAAACGCCGCATTTTAATATAAACGGCGGGGTCATGGTAACACCATGTGATATAGACCAAGATAATCTGTATCAGATTATGCTGAATGCTACTTTAAATCACTCCGATAAGTGTATATTTGGGGGCATGGGAGGACAAAGAGAAGCTGAAATGACCATGGACATGCTGAATATTGTTTTTGGTGGGAAAGAAGAGCTTCTGGCAAAACCGAGAATTGTAGCCATTATTAGCAGTGCATCTCCCTTAATGTTTGACAAAACTATGTTAGAAACGATGCTAGTATATGTAAGAAGCGGACAGCCTGTAATTATAGCACCTGCTGTAATGGCAGGAACAACTGGACCGGTTAGTATAGGAGGAGCCATTGCCATCTCAAATGCTGAGTCTTTAGCAGGTATTGCGGTAGTTCAGATGATAAGAGAAGGGGCTCCGGTTATATATGGTTCGGCTACTTCGGTTGCTGATATGAAAAATGGAAGTTTCTGTATTGGAGCACCGGAATCTGCATTAGCTGTAACTTATTGTGCCGGTTTAGCTAAGCATTATGGGGTACCATGTAGAGGCGGCGGCACATTAACCGATGCAAAATCCGTATCCATCCAAGCAGGGTATGAAGGGATGATGGTGCTGTTGACAGCAGCCCAAGAAAAAATGAATTTTATACTTCATAGTGCCGGCGGTTTAGGCAGCTATGAATCCATGTGTTTTGAAAAATATATAGCTGATGTTGAAATGGTTGGAATGGTAAAACGTGTTGTAGAAGGTGTAAGCACAGATGAGAACGCAATACCTTTAGAAGTCATAAAAACCGTAGGAATTGGGGGAGAATTCTTAACCCATGAGCATACGGTTACAAACTTTAGAAAACATACATTTATTCCTGATGTTAGCGTTAGAGGGGCAATTCAGAAAGGCGAAACCCCTAATGGAAAGCTGTTGACCAATATTAATAAGAAAAAGGAAAAGATGCTCAAAAAGTATAAGAAGCCTGAATTGCCACGGGATATACAATCTAAGCTTATGGAGTATCTAAAGGATAATCATATTGATTGCACCGGTTTAGTATAACAGAATCAGAATAAATAGAGATGTGGGGTAAGAACAACAGTGATTCATAAAGATGATTAACGGCAATTAAATTCCGTAATATTAGATATCATCTACAATCAGTATCAAGCTACAAACAAAATGAAGATTGGGACAGAAATTCTAATAGAAATTCTGATAGAGATTCTAATAGAGATTTTGATATAATTTTTGTATAAAATAGAGGAGAACATTATGGGTAAAAATCTTGAAAACGTTGACAAAAAAGTTTTGTTTATTTCAGTTAGTATTTGTGTGTTATTTGTATTATGGACTATGGGGGCACCTGAATATGTATCGGGGGTATTGGACAACATCTTATCATGGTGTCTTACAAATCTAGGATGGTATTTTTTACTTTCGCTGGCTGGCTACTTAGCATTTTTATTTATTTTAGCATTTAGCAAATATGGAAAAATAAAACTTGGCAAAGATGATGAAAAACCGGAATATAGTACGGGTAGTTGGATAGCAATGACATTTAGTTGTGGTATGGGTATTGGCTTAGTATTTTGGAGTGTTGCAGAACCTATGATGCATTTTGCATCAAATCCTTTAGCTGATTCCAATACTGCTGAAGCTGCAAGAGTTGGTATGCGTTATGTATTTTTCCATTGGGGACTACATCCTTGGGCAATATATGGTTTCATTGGGTTGCCTATAGCTTATTTTGCATATAGAAAGGGTTTGCCTGCACTGGTAAGTTCCACTTTATATCCTATAATAGGTGAAAAAGGAGTAAAAGGCCCTATTGGAAAAGCAGTAGATATTTTAGCAATTCTTGTTACTCTATTTGGTGTCGCCAATTCACTGGGATTAGGTGCTATGCAAATAAATAGCGGATTAAACTTTTTATATGGAATACCCCAAGGCAATACGGTTGCTATAGCGATTATCGCAATTTTATCGGTTTTATTTATAATTGCTGCCGTATCGGGTGTTGAAAAAGGTATCAAATGGTTTGGTAATGCTAATGTAACTATTGCCGGAATCTTAATGGCGTTTGTGTTTCTTACAGGCCCAACCTTATATATTATAAACTTATTTACAGAATCAATTGGAGGATATTTACAAAATATACTGGGAAGTAGTTTTTTCTTAGACACACAAGGAACGGTAGCAAAGCATGCCGGATTTAATTGGGTTGAAAGTTGGACCATTTTCTATTGGGTATGGTGGATTATGTATGGCCCATTCTGCGGTATGTTCTTTGCGAGGGTTTCAAAGGGAAGAACTATCAAAGAGTTTGTATTGGGAACAATGATAGCTCCTGTAATATTAAGCTTTATGTGGTTAGCTATATTCGGAGGGACAGCACTGCATATTGACTTGTTTGGAGCAGGAGGTATAGCAGAAGCGGTTGCAAGGGACATAACAAGTGCTATATTTGTTACACTAAGCCACTTGCCTTTGGCGGAGGTATTATCAATATTAGTGATCACTTTGATATGCACTTTCTATGTAACGTCAGCAGATTCTGCAATCTTTGTTGTAGGAATGTTATGTTCTAAAGGAGCACTAAATCCTAAAAATGGGATTAAAATTGTTTTAGGTATAGTTGAAGGGTCGATTGCTGCAATGCTTTTATTGGCAGGGGGGCTAAAGGCGGTACAAACCGTTTCATTTATTTTTGGAACGCCATTTACAATAGTCATGCTGTTCATGGTTTACAGTTTTATGAAAACCTTGAGAAAAGATCCCTCTTTGGAAATCAAGTCAGCACATACCAAAGCAAATTTTAAGGCAGCTGTTAATAATCAATAATTATATATATATTTTTAAAGGGATATAAAATTCTTCCCATAGGATAAAATATTTAATATTATCAGATTATATAAGTGCCCAAATATTCAGGTTAATACTAAAATTACTTGTCTATTGTTTAGTACCAGACCCATTCCGTAGAAGCTATTAACGACCATTCCACTCTGCAGAGGTAAAAAGTCTCATCGGCCGATAAATTGTTTTTGTAGTTACGAGAGGTGAGCAGAGCGAAGGAGGGGAACTCCCCTATTAGTCCAAACGATAGTGCGGAATGCTAGCCCAAAATACTTTATGAGATGGTCAAAATTTGAATTATGTCTACAGTTATTATTATAATTTTAATGATTATGATAATTACTTTAATGTATTTCATTGATATCACCTGCCTTTTTTAAAATTTTGAGCATTATAAAAAAAGGTTTTTGTAAAATCAAATTATTAAATAAAAAAACTATTCCCATAACCAAATTTTTCGGAACTCTTTATCATAAATATTGATATTTCAATGGGTTGAGAGTTTAATCAAAAATGGAAATTCACTTCAAAACACAAAAATGGAAATTTTGAAGACTCTAATTTTCAATATATTGAACTTTAATAAAATAGCCAATACTATAACATTGGCTATTTTTCAACATTTATTAGAGGTTTGGATTTTGTCTAGTCTCCTAGTAATCCTCCAGCTGCAGCGTGGATTCTGAAAGAAAATAATTTCCATTTTCGAGTTCAAAAAAAATATAAATATACTTTTTATAAACAAATATATAAATATTTTAGATATTTGTTTTTTTTTACAATTTAATGGTTTACAAATAATGATCTTTTTCTGTCTTTTATTAATAAGGGGTTTTTTATCAGAGGGAGCATGGGATGAAAAAAGATTTATTTAAATTAGTTGAAATGTCCAAAAATAAGGACGATGAAGCTCTATTGGAACTAATACTTAGATTTAAACCAACTATTCAAAAATTCAAAAGGCAGCTTCACTATGAAGAAGCTGAGACAGATTTAATTATTTCTCTTATTGAAATTATTAACAAAATTGATTTAAAGAAAGCTAAGAAAAATGAAGCCATACTTATAAAGTATATACACTCTTGTTTGAATAATAAGAAAAGAGACCTTTTAAAGCAGCGCATCCATCACTTTAATGAAAAAGTAGAATTCGTTGAATTAAATTTAGAAAAGATAGAAAACCCACAATATAACAACAACGAAGATAACCTATTTCTATGTGATCTATTAAAAGATTTACCTTTCTGTCAAAAAAGAGTTATTGTAGATAAATTTATAAAAGGCTATCGAGATACTCAAATTGCTAAAACCCTGAATATTTCAAGACAAGCTGTAAATAGATTGAAAAATCGAGGCTTAGAAAATATTAGAAAAGAAATTGCAAGGATGAGTTAATTAGGAGGATATCATAGTGGAATCAGAAATTTTAGAAATTGTAGCATCACAAGGTGCATGGGCTGTTTTAACAGTCGGTCTAATTTTATATGTTTTAAAAAGTCAAGAAAAAAGAGATATACGACAAGAAGAAAGAGAACAGAAATATCAAGAAATTATATCTAGTCTTACTGATAAATTAAGTCTTATTGAAGATATTAGGACTGATGTTCAGGAAGTAAAAAGTTATTTTTTTAAAAATAAATAAAGTTTTGTTAAATTAGAGGTTTACATTTTGGAGTAAAAACTCGTCTTTAATATATATAAGCTTAACAACCGGTTGGAGAGTTTTATATAAAAAAAATAATTTAAAATAAGAAAAGGAGAAATTTATTATGGCAGAAAGTGGTAGAATAATTTACACAAAGAGTGATGTCATTGCGGCATTAGAAGAGGAAGGTCTAGTTCTAACAAGTGGTTCAGCTGCTATTGATGCGGCAATTGTTGGTATAGCAACAGCTTTAATTACATCATCAGGAACAATTGGAGTAGCCTTAGGCATAACTGTTGGTGCTTTGCAAGATGCGCTTGTAGGCAAAAAAAATCTCTTTAAAAATGCGCTTGTAGAAATGTCTAAAGATGATAATGTCGTGTTGGTTTGTACTATGACACAAAATACTCAATCAGAGTATCCAAAAGTATTTATTAAGTATTCTTACGAGGTACAAGAATAAAAAAATGCATAAGTTTTAAACTATAATAAACTATATAAGCACTTTAAATATTAAAGTGCTTATATAGTTGTTTTACTCCCAAAAAAGCTAAAACAACTAAAGGCGTTAATATAGCTCGACTATCTGTAAATAAGGAACCAAAATAAGCAACAACTGCTACAACAAATATTAAGAAAGTGCTTTTTAATATAATTTTAATTAATTTCATACGGGTATCCTTTCTTATAGGTAAATGGTTTTATAAACACTATTAATATCACAGTCTTTGTGTAGTAATGAATTGCATAATTTTCCTCTATTATAACACTCTTCAACCTAATATTTACACATAATCGTAAATTAAAGTGCGGAGTGCTAGACCAAAAAAGGACCACCAGGATAAACTGAAAATCTTAATAAATGCTATAACATTGTCTAATTTCTAACGCTTATTAAGATTTTTGCACTTTTGCCGGTTCTTCTGGATTTGTCAGCTGCAGTGTGTTTCCGGAAGAAAAATAATTTCCATTTTTGATGGCAGCATTCATCTTATTTCTTAAAGAATGTCCAATACACCATGAAAGTCAAAACAAGGGGTATTAATGTTAAATTTGCTATGATTAGATAATCAATCCATCTCTTACGACCATAAAAACTTTCAAATCTTTTTTTTGCATCTACTTTTAGGGTTTCAACTTCTGCTATGTACTCGGCACTCTTGGTACTTAAATCATCTAATTTAGATATCAAAACCTTGTTTAAATCACTTGATGTATTCTTAACCAAATATTGAGCACTATCGTTGAGGCTCGAAATTTCTTTTCTTAATTCCTTGCTTAGGCTCAGAAGACTAATACAAATGGGTGCTTTAGCTGAAAAATATTTAGACATATATACACCAGAAGACATGGAGCAATGGCTAAAAGATTATACCAGTAAGTAAAATCTATGCTTTTGCGTGAATGAAAAAAAATATTTTACAGTTTTAATTTTTAAGGATATAATTTGGATATTTGGGCGCTTTTTATAGTTAATGTAAGCTTATCTAATATAAATAAGAAGATTCAACCTGTATTTTTTATCTTACAAGAAATGATTTTTCTTTTAAATAGGTGGTGTTAATAGCATAACGATATTACAAATAATAGAATTACCTAAATTTACATACGTATTGCTTAGGCGTCATTCCGGTAAATTTTTTAAATACTTTAGTAAAGTAGCTTTGATCACTGAATCTTAAGCTGGTAGATACTTCAAGAATGGATTTATTCGTATTGCAAATAAGAAATTTACTTTCTTCTATGCGTATTTTTTGTAAATATTCAGAAAAACATACGCCAACTTCTTTTTTAAATAAAGAAGAAAAATATCTAGGGTTTAAATGAACATGATCGGCAACATCACTAATCTTTATATCATTTTTAAAGTGCTTATTGATATATAGTATAGACTTTTCTATTTCATTTGGGTAAAGATTAATTGAATTTTCGATATAGTAATCTAATACCTTAAGCATCCAATAAGATATTTCTTCAAGACTTTTCAGTTTATTTAAATCATCAAAAAGAAGGTAGTTAAAGGCCAGCATTTCCTTTACAGGGGCTCCGCAATCAATTGCAGCACGAGAAAGCAGAGTACATACATCCATTACACCAGCTTTAATTAATGATATATTAGATCCATTTTCACAATAAATGTAGGCGATTAATTCATTAAGAATGGTTTTGGCCTCAATTACTTTTCCTTCCCTCACCTTATAAAATAAATCATTTTCCATATGATTTAATTTTGTATTTTTATCAGATATATTTTTATACATCTGTATATACTCGTTTATTCTAGACTGCTGATCCATTTTTACTTTTTTTTCATTTAGATAGCTTTCATAATTATCCATTTCTCTGGAGGCCATCATGAATAGCATATTACCAAGATAGTTTATTCTTATTGGATCAGCAGTTGTTATATGATCATAATGTTTTGAAAGAACATCTATATTATGGGTTGAAATATCTTGAAGAATGAATTGCTTATGATCTTTGTTAGAGGGATGGTTCATAATGATAGGACCTACAATGATTCCTCCGGAAAATGTTCTATTATTAAGCAAAGGAATGGCTATATGAACAAAGTCTATTGGACAATAAAAAAAATAGGGCTCTCCGATATCTATGGCTAATTTGCAAGCTTTAAGGTGAAAATCCTTACAACTGTGGTTGAGTTTGTTAAATTTATGAACTAAATCACAGAAACTAAAAGAATCACCATAGGAGATAAGGACTTGACCATTTGTATCAATGGCCAATATGCTTACGCCTGTGGACATATAGTATGTTTTTAGCAGTTCATCCAGTTCTTCGTGTATCAAATTACCAGTATTGCAGAATATCATAGAACGCCTCCCAAAATTCATCTATTAATTCAATAATAATATAAAAAAAATAATAAACAAGAAAAAACCACTTTTAAATCTGAAAATATTACCAAGACTGATGAAAAATCTACAATATATTATAAAAATTATCATATAAAATGATAAATATAAGGATATCTCATAATGGTATGAAATAATCGAAAAATCAGAGCATCAAGCACTAAGACCTGAAGAAATATTACCAAAATTCATGATAAAGTTGCAAAATATTTCTAAAATTAATCTATATAATTCAGAATAATGAAAGAATACACAATTAAGGGAGGAAGAATAATGACAGGAAAAGAGTTGATTTTAAAAACGTTACGACATGAGGAAACAGACCGAATACCATGGATTCCGTTTGCAGGCGTACACGCGGGTAAACTAATTGGTGTCAATGCCAAAGAAATTCTAACAAATGAAGAAAAATTATTGGAATCATTACTAGAAGTTAATAAGTTATACAGACCGGACGGGCAGCCTGTAATGTTTGACCTTCAAATAGAAGCCGAAGTATTGGGTTGTGAACTTCATTGGGCTGAAGATGCACCGCCGGCAGTAAGAACACATCCATTAGCAGAGACAAAGGAACTGCCTTGTATATGTCAAGTTCCTCAAAAAACAGATGGTAGAATTCCAATGGTTCTTGATGTCATGAAAAAGCTAAAGGAGAAAGTAGGCGACACGACTGCACTATATGGGCTTACCTGTGGACCATTTACATTAGCTTCACACTTAAGAGGTACAAATATATTTATGGATATGTTCGAGGATCCTGAATATGTTAAGGCATTAATCCACTATGCAAATGAAATCAATATAAAAATGGCAGAGTATTATATAGAAGCGGGTATGGATGTGATAGCAGTAGTCGATCCCCTTATATCTCAAATATCTCCAAAACACTTTAAAAAGTTTTTAACTGAGCCCTATACAAAGTTGTTTGATTTTATCAGGGAAAAGAAAGCATTTTCATCATTCTTTGTATGTGGCGATGCAACAAGGAGCATAGACGTTATGTGCCAAACAAACCCGGATTCAATATCCATAGATGAGAATGTAGATATAGTTGCTGCAAAGGAAGTTTCTGATAAACACAACATAGCTATGGGTGGAAATATACCTCTTACAACGGTTATGCTTCACGGAACGCAACAAGATAATATGAAGTATACTTTGGAACTAATGGATAATTTAAGCCATAAAAACTTAATAATAGCTCCCGGGTGTGATATGCCATATGATGTACCTGTAGAAAATACAATAGCTGTTCAACAGACGATTAGTGATCCTGAAAAGACAAGAGAAACGATTGCAAACTATGAGGTTGTAGAAGAAGATATTGATATTGAAATACCAGACTATGGTTCCCTTGAAAAACCTTTGGTAGAAGTGTTTACTCTTGACTCAGCTACTTGTGCGGCTTGTACGTATATGATGAATTCAGCTAATGATATGAAGGAACACTTTGGTGATAAAATAGACATAGTAGAATATAAATGGACAATTAAAGAGAACATTGCCAGAGTTAAGAAGATGGGCGTTAAGAATTTACCAAGTATATATATAAATGGACAATTAAAATATTCATCCATTATTCCCAGTAGAGATGAGTTTGTTAAAGAAATTAAAGCTTTTATGTAGCGGGTTATTTAAGGAGTTGATGAGATGGAGAAGCATGATGGTAAAAAGCTTTATCTTGTATCAGGTTTTTTAGGAGCAGGAAAAACGACCTTTATGCATCATTTAATAAATGTATTTAAAGGGAAAAAAGTTGGGGTAATCGTTAATGAATTTGGCAAAGAAGGTATAGATGGAACATTGCTAAAGAAAGAAGGCATTTCCATTGAGGAGATTAGCAATGGCTCTATTTTCTGTAACTGTAGGTCCGATACATTTATTAGTGCGTTAATTAAAATATCTGCACTTCCTGTGGATGTAGTTTTAATAGAGAGTTCAGGACTATCAGATCCTGCCAATATGGGTACAATACTTTCAGTGGTTCAACAAAAAGTAGAAGACGAGTACATTTACAAAGGAGCCATTGCAATAGCGGATTCAACCAATATAGATATGTTAATCAACACAGCTCCGTCGGTTAAATCCCAAATTGAAAGCAGTGATTTAGTTTTAATCAATAAAATCGATTTAGTTAATGATGAAAAAATTGAATTCATAAAAGAAATCATTAAAGAAATAAATCCCGGAGCAGACATAAAAACTACTAGTTTTGGCAAGATAGAGGATCCTAATATAATCTTAAATTTAAGCTATGAAAATAGCTTAAAGGATATAAATGTAGGAAGCATAAGGGTCATAGGAACGCAGAAGGTATTGGTTTCCATGGACGGTAACTTTGCAAAGATTAAAGTTGAAAAATGGATAAAAAGCATTTCGGAATATTTTTATAGGATAAAGGGATTTACGCTTATAGAAAACAAATGGCACTATGTAGATGGGACCTCAAATCAACTTACAATCCATGAAACAGAGATTATTCCAAAGAGAGGCTCTCTGGTTATATTAGCTTCCGGAAGTCAGCCCCTTAAAAAAAATATGATATCCGGTTGGATGGAAAACTTTGACTCAGAGATTAAATTCCTATAGATTTTAGCTTTTAAAAGATATCTGTATCACGGAGGACTGCTCCTTGATACAGAGTTTTTTAGTTAAGATAATAAAAAAATATGACAAAATAACCAAAGGTGAAAGTTTATTGTAATAATCTGTGTTGAATATATGAAGAAAAGCGAATATTTGAAATGGTAAATACATTTAAGGGAAATATTATTTTTTTTGGTATGATTATTGCAAATTGTATTAATAATTTCAAACTAACTTATAAAAAGCGTGGGAGGAATAAAAATGAATGCACTGTATGAAGAAATAGCAGAAAACTTAGAAGAAGGCAATGTATCTAAAGTAAAAGAATTGTGCCAGAAAGCTCTTGATGAAGGACATGAACCAAAAGAAGTCATTAATGACGGACTATTAGAAGGTATGAATCATGTAGGTGTATTATTTAAAGAAGGAGAACTATTTGTTCCGGAGGTATTGATATCAGCTAAAGCAATGGCCGAAGGAATGGAGATATTAAAACCTTTTTTGAAGGATGGCGATATTAAAACTATAGGAAGGTGTTTATTTGCAACCGTAAAAGGAGATCTTCATGATATAGGCAAAAACTTAGTTATGATGCTTATGGAGAGTGCAGGATATGAAATAATAGATTTAGGGATTGATATAACTCCGGAAGCTATTGCTGAAGCAGTAAAAGAACATAATCCTGATATCGTTGGAATGTCAGCGATGCTTACAACAACGATGGTATATATGAAAGATACTGTAGAATGTCTAAAAGATAATGGACTATATGACCATGTAAAAGTGTTAGTTGGAGGCGCTCCGGTTACTGAGCAATATGCAGAATCAATAGGAGCATATTATTCAAGTGATGCTGCATCAGCAGTAGAACTTGCAGATAGTTTATTAAAGTAATGTATATATTGGGACTTTGTCCTGAAAGTTAATTACCTTAAAAAAATGAGCAAGCTTTTTTTGCAGTTTTTGACATGGAGAGCAAAGAAAATTTGCTGTGCTTTTATATCAGATCACATTCTAAATCCGGGTCACCCGCTATGGAGAAAGAAAAGTGCAGGAGAATACCATGGATGTAAAAGCTTTGAGTGAAAAATTGAAATAATAGAATTTAAACCCGCACTATGAAGAAAATGCTGCGGGTTTTTTATGTGCAATTACAAAAATTTATCGCATTTTATAGCAAAATGCTTGATAGTTTTTTTAAACCTCTCTTTATAATTTCGATATATACAAAAAGGTTGGCCTAATTATTGCTATGCAAATATAGATAAGCGCATTCGTAGTCAGGTCCATAAATTCAGAGGCACCCTTTTTTTCTTGATGGATACGGCCATAGGGGTGTTTTGAATAATAAAATTATGATCAAAGGAGGTACAAAGATGAAAAACACCAAGGGGCAAATTAAATTAGATATGTACCAATATACGCTTCATTTCAGTGGTATGGGATAAAGCAGAGGGTTACAGGATGCTCTTGCATTTGAAAAGACAATTCATTTAATTTTTCGGAATTTTCACAAATTTAAAAGGAGTAGAAATATGTATGAAAATAAAAATATAGTAAAAAACGGTTTAAGGCTACCGGTTGTTTTAATCCCAGGCATCATTTTTATTGCACTATTGCTGTGGGGATTTCTTGATTCTTTCGAGTTTATTAATATACTTACCAACGCATTTGAATCTATGATGTATAATTTAGGGTGGTTGGTCAGCCTAGCTATGTTACTTTTTTTGGGTTTTTGCGTAGTTATAGTTTTTCATCCTATGGGAAATATTCGCTTAGGGGGTCCAAATGCAAAACCTAAAATGAGTTACTGGCAGTGGTTCACCATAGCACTTTGTACGGGAATCGGTGCCGGAGTAGTGTTTTGGGGTGCTGCAGAACCACTGATATTTGTCATGGAACCGGCTCCGAGTTTTGGGATTGAACCGGGTAGCAATGAAGCGATTAAATGGAGTATGCGAACGGTTTTCCTTCATTGGACACTTATTCCATATGCAAGCAGCGTCGTCTTCGGCATAGTTTTAGCCTATGTTTGTCATAATATGCGAATGCCTTATAGAGTCAGCTCAGCCCTAGTGCCTGCTTTTGGCAAAAAATTTTTAGACAGCAAATGGGCTACTGTAGTGGATGTGCTTACGGTCTTTTCAATAGCCGGTGCTGTAGCAGGCGGTCTTGGATACGGATTCATGCAGTTGTCTCAAGGTCTAAGGCTGACAGCCGGTATTGAACCGAGTACCAAAACCTATCTATTAGCTGCATTAGTTCTGTTTTCAATATATATGGTCTCCAGCCTCACCGGACTGAAAAAAGGTATTAACTGGCTCAGCGACAAAAATACAAACTTCTTTTTTCTTTTGCTATTCGTATTGTTGATCTTTGGTCCTACTGCATATATTTTTAATTTGATGACTGAATCAATGGGCGCTTTTTTTGGCAATTTTATTGAAGCTATGACCTACACCTCCCCATACCCAAATGGGCAGCTTTGGCCACAGTGGTGGGATATGTACTGGTGGGTAGACTGGTTGGCTTACGGACCAATGCTGGGCCTATTTTTTGTTCGTTTAGGTTATGGAAGAACTTTGCGTGAGTTTGTTGTGGTTAATATGTTAATGCCTTCATTATTTGGATTCGCCTGGTTCTCTGTTTTTGGAGGAAACGTCATACATGCCCAGATATTTGAAGGTATCGACTTTTTCTCTATTTATCAGCAGAACGGTGCCGAGGCTCTGACACTTTCCGTATTGGGACAATTGCCATTTGCAGGGTTATTCACCATAATAATGATGTTTATTATAACCGTCTCTCTTGCAACCCAATGTGACTCTATGGTAGTTTCATTGTCAAGTATGTCGATGAAGAATGGTTCCGGAACCATAGAGGCTCCTAAGAAAATCAAATGGTTCTGGGGGATTATTTTCATTGCTGTTGCGCTGGTATTTACCTTTGCAGGCGGTATTGACGGGGTTAAAATTATAAAATCTTTTTGTGGAATGCCCATAACGTTCTTTGGCATAATTATGGTTATTGGTTTTATCAAACATATAGCCAAACTACCTCGTACCGATACAAGGCAGTATGTCTATGAGGATGCTGTGGCAAATGCTTCGGATTCAGGAGAGGAACCCATAAAACCGTCAAAATTGTCGCTTATAATTCAATCGTTATTTAAAAAAGAATAAGGAGCTGTGGTTGCTAAGGGCTATATACCGGATCACATTCTAAATTCATCCAGGTCACTGTAAAAGTTTTTTTGTGTTAAAATTGAAAAAATATAATTTAAACCCGCACCATGAACAAAAATGTTGCGGGTTTTCTATGTTATAATTGCATACATATTTATTTGCAATCTGCAAAATTTTTTTGCGTTTTGCGCCGAATGTTGAGCGTTTTTTGCACCGGTGTCCCACGGATACACCAGTTACAAAAACTCGACGAAATTCAATTTTTCTATTCTTTATACAATTTATTGAATCTATAAAAAGTTGGCCTAATTATTGCTATAGCAATACATAAGCTTATTCATAGTAAGCGATATAAAATTCAGACGCATTTTTTTCTCTTGATGGATTACAAGAAGGGCGTTTTAAATAAAAAATTATGATTAAAGGAGAATACAAAGATGAAAAACACCCAACGTCAAATTAAGTTAGGTATGCACACATATACGCTTCATCTCAACGGTTTGGGAGAAAGCTGGGGGTTTCAGGATGCTCATGCATTTGAAAAGGCCGTTAACTTGATGCAGTTGATGGACCTGGCCGTGGAATGGGGACTGGATGGACTGCATATCACCAATGTTGATTTGGAGTCGCTTGACCCTGCACGCCTGGCCGAAGTAAAGGCCGCTGCTGAGGCACACGACCTTTATCTGGAATACAATGTTTCCTTCAACGCGCCTTGTGATGCTCGAGTCAACGCTTCGGTCAAAGATGCGTTGCTAAACGGGAAAGCAATGGGGGCTGATTTGGTCAAGTTCAGCTTGGACATTGAACGTCCGCGTCCTCTTTACGGTACCTGTTTCCACCCCGACGTCATGCGTCAGTTGAGCAACCGATATGATGAGTTCAAAACCAATATCCCGCTGATGGAAGAATTGGGAATGACGATCTCCATTGAGAATCACTGTGATACTTATGCCGACGAAGTGATCTGGTTGGTCCGGCAGCTGAATCATCCCAACATTGGCGCATGTTTGGATACCATCAATTCTTTGGTTGTCTTGGAGAGTCCGGAGGTCTGTGTCGAAAAGATGGCGCCATATGCAAACTGTTGTCATTTCTGTGATAACAAGCTGGTAGTAGACCCTGATGGTACCCATTTCATAGGCGCGCCCATCGGACAAGGAGACATCGACTGTGCCAAGGTTCTGAGAACTTTAAAGGAAAAAGCACCTTTGGACCGCATTGCGTTTGAAGTGGAGTATGAGATGGGAGACGATTCCCTTGAAGTCGCTCGTGAAAAGGAAATTCGGGCATGCAAAGAAAGCATTGACTATCTGCGTAATGTATTAAAAGTAGGGGTACGAAATAGATAACCTTTTCAAGATGTCTCACAATCTGACCGTCATTATTAGGAGGAGGTGAGACTCGGCAAAAAAGCGGCGAAAGCCGGCACATAACATAAAACGTGTTACGGTTAAAATTAGATTAATAATATTAATTTTTCATATGCGAAAGGAGTAATCAATTATGTATCTTAAAAATGCACAAGAAAAACCTATAGCAATTCTTGGTGCAGGCGGTGTAGGCAAGCCCTGTGCAGCTGACTGTAAGTTAGCCGGTAGAGAAGTAAGACTTTGGGATGATCCACGATTTGCACCAAGATCACTTAAAAATGTAGAAAAAACCGGTATTAGGCTGAGCGGTCCGGAAACCAACGGAGTAATGTTCAGCCGACTTGGTGTTGCACATATGGATATGGTAACTGACGATTTAGCCAAAGCTGTAAAAGGCGCGGGACTTGTGGTTGTCACAACAGTAGCTCTTGGACACAAGGCGTTGTTTGAAAAACTGATTCCTTTACTGGAGGATGGCCAAATTGTTTCTATCATTCCTGATAACTATGGTTCATTGTTGCTTCGCAAGATGATGCATGAAGCAAATTGCACTACAAATGTTATCGTTGGTGGATGGGGCACTTCTCCTTATGGCGCACGTGTTCTAGTTAAGGGTGGTCTTACCACTAATGAGATCAATATCGGTGACCGTGTACTTCTAATGAGAGGTGGCGCTATGCCTTCAAGTGATAATGATGTGTTTATGGAAGCTTCTAAATATTTTCCACCCCTTGATCCATGCACATATGCTTCAGATATTGAAGAATTCGGATACCAAACAGCTGATACTGTGTTAGACGTTTCTCTTTCAAATATCAATCCTGTTATCCATGTTCCCGGAGCGGTCTTGGGTGCTGCTGTAATGCAGAACTTTACGCTGTTCGGTCAGAAAAAACAAAATTATTCTCTATATGCGCATGCACTGTGCCCGGCTATTGCTGAAGTTCAGGTGGATTTCTGGAATGAGTGCGTGGCTGTTGCTAAGGCTTGCGGAACAGATATTGCTCCGGTTGACACAGACTATTTCTTCTGCCGTAGCTCCATCTATGGTCCTGAGTACATGGGTAAGGGTTATAAAATTCCATTTGATTATGATATGCGTTATAGACAAGAGCCTTATGGAGATGGACCATTCTCCCTTGATAACCGTTATATAACAGAAGATATTCCTGTTGGCTGCTACTTAATCAGTCAGCTAGGTAAAAAGTTTGGAGCGAAAACGCCTGTAATTGATGCGATGATTACCATTGGAGGTTCAATGACTAAAAAAGACTTAATGGCGGATGCTGGTTACAGTCTTGAATATCTTGGTATTGGTCATATGGATCGTGAACAATTAAACCGTTGGTTGCGTGAAGGTATCTATACAGAGACTTAAAATAATTTTTATAGCAGTAATTTGAATAATGATTTTGCAGTTAATAATTAATTAGGAGGTATATTTTATGAATGATTTTACTTTTTACACGCCTACCTATTTCGTTTTCGGAAAAGGTAAAGAGGAAACAGCAGGGGAATATGTTAAACGTTTTGGCGGAAGCAAAGTACTGATTCATTACGGCGGCGGTTCTGTAGTGAAATCAGGTCTTCTCAATCGGGTGAAAGCTTCTTTAGATGCGGAAGGTTTAAAATATGTTGAATTAGGCGGAGTAAAACCTAATCCTAAAAGCGGATTGGTTTACGAAGGAATCGAACTGGCTAGAAAAGAAAAGGTTGACTTTATACTTGCCGTAGGTGGTGGAAGTGCTATTGATTCCGGAAAAGGAATTGCGCTGGGTGTTCCTTATGACGGAGATTTTTGGGATTTCTACAAAGGCATTACCGTAACTGAGGCGCTTCCTGTCGGGGTAGTACTGACCTTAGCGGCTTCAGGAAGCGAAGGCTCCACCGACTCGGTTGTTACCCATGAAGATGGTATGTATAAAAGATGTGCGGATGGTGACATCCTTCGTCCTAAGTTCGCTATTATGAATCCGGAATTGACGGCGACATTGCCGCCATATCAGACGGCTAGCGGAATTACCGACATTATGGCTCATTGTATGGAACGTCTTTTTTCACACACTAAGGATGTTGAAGTTACGGATCGTTTGTTAGAAGGAGTTCTTTTGACTATGATCAAGGAAGGAAAAAGAGCAATGGCCGATCCTAACGATTATGAAGCCCGTGCTAATATCATGTGGGCAGGTATGATTGCTCATAATAACATCACCGGCGTGGGCCGTGACCAGGATTGGGGAACGCATCACATGGAGAATGAATTGTCTACCACATATGGATGCTCACACGGAGCCGGTCTGGCTATTTTGTTTCCTGCGTGGATGACTTATGCCATGAAACAGGACGTCAATCGGTTCGTCCAGTTCGCAGTAAGAATTTGGGGTTGTCAGATGAATTTTGAAGATCCGGAAGTAACAGCCAGAGAAGGTATCGCTGCTTTCAAAGAGTTTGTAAAATCCATCGGAATGCCCACGACTATTACAGAAATTGGTGGAAAAAAAGAGGATATTCCCATGTTGGTTGAAAACATGTTCCATGAAAGTCCGAATCACGGCAGTTTTATCAAGCTAACGAAAGAAATTACTGCTGAAATTTATCGTATGGCGCTTTAAGCATAGCTTATCATTTTAAGGGCTAATGATATGAAGGATAGAAGTAAATAAAAGTTCATTCCGTTGTAATTCCAAGGGGCTCGAATGTTCTGGATATTAAGTGTTATATCAAGGTTCTATAGTAGATATTGGGGCAAGTAAAATTGCTCCAATATTTTTTCACAAAATAATAAAGAGCATAAGAATTTCTTATCAATAAAGTTGCTCCACAATAAATTTTAAAAACAAACAAGCAGGAGGTAAAGATTATGGGAAACAAAATGAGAATGATGGATGGAAATGAGTCGGCAGCATATATATCCTACGCCTTTACAGAAGTTGCGGGCATCTATCCCATTACGCCGTCATC
>JANQMT010000059.1:0-3851 GCA_028279945.1 Clostridia bacterium | reverse complement strand
AAGTCGTGAACAAACAGGACGTTTGTTAGCAGGTATAAGCCATGGACGGCGGTTTGCCTGCGATTAGACTTTTATAACCCATATGCCATCAAATTTTCTCCAAATGAATACATTAACGAATATTTATACGCCTGTATTCATTTTTCGATAGACTTAGGTGTATCAACACCTCTTTTACTTAAATTCGTTTTTAAATTCTTCAATGCAGTCTTTAAGTAATGTTACAGAATAAGCCATGGACGGACCTCCGCCAAATGCAACTGCAACCATTGCTGCTTCTAATATTTCTTGCTCGGTTGCACCGGCTTCAAATGCTTTATAGGTGTGGTATACGATACAATATTCACATCTATTGTAGCATCCTATGCTGACGCTTATTAATTCTTTGGTCTTTAAATCCATTGCACCAGGTTCATATGAAGCTCCCAGTAATCCCATAAAAGCTTCCACTGCAGGCCCATTGGTCTCTGCCAAGCCTTCTAAACCTCCAACAAAACCATTTAACATTTCTCTTACGTTATACGCCATAATATTTCTCCTTCAACCAAATATTTGTCATGACAACTATTAGTATAACAAAAATTGTCATGTAAATCAATTGGAAAGTTCATTTTTGTGAAAATAAAAACATAATAATTTTTTCCACATATTCTTTCCTATATGAAAAAGTATGTCCATTTTTTTATGAGGTATGTGGCGTATGCTAATGAAATAAACTATAATCATCAGCTAGAAAACTTAGAGAATTTTACGGAAAAAAATAAACCCTTATTAGGGTTTATTCGCTACGTTCATAACTAAAGCGTCTAAAACTTTCTGAAAAGTTTTTAAATCATCATCGGAAATACCGTCTAATAATATATCACTGAAAATTTCTCCTTCGGGTAACACCTCATCCTTAAGCGTTTTTCCTTTATCCGTTAGCTTAACATACGTTACTCTTCTATCTTCCTTACTTTTTATCCTTTGAATTAATCCGTCCCTTTCCATTCTATCTAGAAGCCTGGCAATACTAGGATCTTTAGTTTTCATTTTTATTGCCAGATTCTTTTGACTGATACTTTCTTCATTATCCAAATAATAAAGAGCAATCCATTGAATTCGTGTTATGCCTTTCTTTTCAAGCCTCTTACTGAATGCATCTGATATCATTTTCATAGAATTCACGGATACATATCCAACGCAAGTTTCCAGTCTAAAGCTCAAATAATCGCCCTCTTTCTAAATTATTCAATAATTGGTTTATCACATTATATAATATTCACATTATAAAAATTTCTTATTGAGTTCAGTAAGGATTGGTTACTTTTTAATAATATTGTACCAAATTTCCAAGAATCCTTGTATCTATAAAACTCTCCCACAATCAAACTGCGCTCTTCATTAATATCCATTTGCTCTTCTATCTGAAATACTTTTGAATTGATTTGATTCTGGGTACAGTTTAATTGAATCCTTAATTTGTCTTTAATGGCTTCGTTGTTTTTGTATAGGGATATACCAATGGCTATTTTATGGATGGTATCCGGTACTTTTTTTAAGTTGATATCCAATGATTTAGAAAGTTGATCTTGATAGGTTTCTGTAAATAAAAAGCTATTATGATCATCTACCGGCTGGTTATAAAAGACTATATTTTTCTTTCTTACTACGTTATTTTCTTCCAACATATATGCAAACACGTCTATATCCCAAGCTTCTACATCTCGATTATGGTAAATTAACTCTAATGTCAGCCTAGTCAGGACTGCATCATCTTCTTTGGATATTACAATTTTTTGTCCTCTGGTCAATAGATTCCCCATTCTATTTCCTACCTTCAAAATCAAATTCAAATTTTAAAAAAACAGTTCCATTAATTTTATTAACATGCTCAAGCAATCCGAAAACCGGTATATCAAGATCACCGTGAATATATATATCATTGGTATTAATATGAATATACTTTTGAATATCGATTGCGTTATTTAAGACACAAACGTTGTTATTGTAAGGATCCGATAAAATATTGATTAAAAACATACGGACATTGGCAGCACATTTGCTATTCATTTTAATAAAATTCGTAATGTGTTTTTTCAACAATTTTCTTTCCAGTGTCCCTTTTAACAGCTCTTTTGTTTCATAGCTTGAAATTTCGTTATAAAAGCTTTTTATAAATTTGTCATAATCATCACTTTGCCCGGCATTGCTGTAATGATCTTTAGCATTTTCAATACTTCCTGATATTAAATATATCTTCATTATTTCACTATTCTTAAAAACATAATAAAAATAGTTTTCCAGATCCGTACAAACTTTACTTACATTTTCAAAGATTTGTTTTGCACTTTCCGTATTTGGGCTGATTTTAAAATACCCATTGAAAAGTCCATCCAAGGATTTCGAAAAATAGTATATATCAAAATTAATATCCACATTTTGGTCGATAGCTGAAACATTCATTATTTTAATTTCATTGACCTCTTTGAATATATCTCGATAATAGAATATATGGCTTTTCATATATAAATCCAGATTTTTAAAGTTAGCAAGAGTGCTGCTAACTTTAAAATATTTCATGTACAGTTCTATACATTCTTTCTTATCCATCTTCTCAATCCTTATTTAACCCAGATTACTTATTTCTGTATGATAATAATTTTTGTCTTTGTGATGCTTCCATTTGTACGAGCTCTTTTTCTACATTCTGACGGTTAACTCTTCCTTCTTCGTAAATTTTCATGGATTCATCTATGGTTTCTAATAATTTGTTGTGCGTTTCACGTAGTGTTTCGATGCTGACGACACCTCTTTCACTTTCACGGGCAATCTCCAAGGTATTGGTTTTTAACATTTCAGCATTTTTCTTGAGCATATCTTCAGTGGTCTCAGTTACTTTCTTTTGCACCTCTAATGCTGCTTGTTGTTTTTGAAGTGAAATAGAAAGGGCAATTTGATTTTTCCAAATGGGAATCGTTGTTAATATACTGGATTGAATTTTATTTGCCAATACTTTATCATTATTTTGCATTAACCTGATTTGAGGTAATGTTTGAAGCGCTATTTCTTTACTGAGTTTTAGATCATATATTCTCTTTTCTATTTCTGTCAACATTTGAGCAAAATCATTATACTTTTGAATGTCTAACATATCTTGTGTCTGCTCGGCTTTATTTTTTAAGTTGATCAATGTGGTTTCTACTATTTCTTTGTATTTTTGTTCACCTGCTGCCACATATAATTCCAAATCATGAAGATACTCCAGATTCTTATTATATAATGCGTCTAATACATTAACGTCCCTTATTAATTCTTGACGTGATTTGTCCAGACCCACAACAATATTATCTACCGTATCAGATATGCTTTGTAATCCTATCTTTGCACCTTGTGCACTCTTTTTAAATTTATCAAAGAAAGGTATTTTACTGGGTTTCTTTTTGGTTAAATTATCCAAATCCACACCCTTAATGGTTACAAGTAAGCTTGTCAAATTAGAGCCTACATGCTGTGTATCTTTTGTTTTAACACCTTCTAATATACCATCAGCAAATTCAGCAATTTTTCCTTGAACATTTGAACCAAAATACATCAGACTGTTTGAATCTGAAATATTGATTTCATCTTTTGCCTTTTCTACAATTTGCATTTCTTGGTTGTTAAACTTAGAAATATCTACGGTAGGTACAAATTGATTTTGATTCTGCTCAACTACTTGTGTTTCTTGAACAGGTTCCGGCGTTGTTTCTTCAACCTTCGGTTCTACTTGTTTTTGTTCTATATCATTTAGCAAATCTTGAAATCCCATGGGTTTCACTCCTTTTATTTATTTATTTTATTAAAAATCCAATTTAACCAAATCTTCCAGT
>JANQMT010000048.1:0-6876 GCA_028279945.1 Clostridia bacterium | reverse complement strand
GTGGGAGGATTTGCCGGAGCGGCAATGGCGCAAGTCATTAGAATGGGCATGGCACGTGCTATATATAGCAACGAAGCAGGTTGGGGGACTTCACCATTGATTCATTCTACCGCTAAAACAGATCATCCAATAAAGCAAGGTTTATGGGGCTCATTTGAAGTATTCATCGATACAGTCATTGTTTGTACAACAACAGCATTGGTTATTATCATAACGGGGGTTTGGTCATCGGGTTTAACAGGTGCTACATTGACGTTAACTGCTTTTGAAACAGAAATAGGTATGGTTGGACGTATAATCGTTACCTTAGGTGTATTTTTGTTTGGACTAACAACAGCTGGAGGTTGGTATACGTATTATGAAATTTTATTAAGACATGCCTTTAGAAATAATGTAAACGCTAAAAGAAAAATATTAATGGTCTACAAAGCCATTAATCCAGTTTCCGGTTTTTTAATGGTGGTATATGTGGTGTTAAAAGGACTTCCCGGTCAAGCAGTATGGTATTTCGCAGACATTACATCCGCAATACCCACATTTATTAACGTCATTGTTATTCTTATTTTAAGTCCAAGGTATTTTGAGCTTCTGAAAGATTATAAAGCAAGATATCTTGGAATAGGCGTTGTTGATCCTGGGTTTAAACCATTTTATGAAGATAGAAAAAAGAAAGTAAAATAAAAATACTTTGTATACAGTCAATAAAACACCCAAAGATATGATGCACCTATTGAAAGAGATCGCCCATACGGCATTTAATAATGTTTTGGAGCAATTTAAAGCGTCAAGCAGAGAATATGGGAACGGATACTCAATACCTTTTGAAGATATTAAAAAGTTAAGTCTTCCGGTTGTTAATATTGGACCGGTTTCAAAAGATCCTCATAAATTTACTGAGAGAATTCATATCAAATCATCATTTGAAATGATACCTGATATATTTAAATATGCAGTTTTAGAACTTTTAAAGTAATGTTTTAATGATAAGGAGGACGATTAAATGGATTTAATTATAATGAACGGAAAAATAATAACCATGAATCCAAAACATCCCAAAGCTGAAGCGGTTGCCATTAAAGATGGTAAATTTGAAAAAGTTGGATCCAGTGAAGAAGTACTAAAGCTTAAAACAGAATTGACCGAAATCATTGATATTAAGGGTAAAGTGCTGGTGCCGGGTTTTAATGATAGTCACGTACATTTTCTCGATTTTGGCTACAGTTTATCAAAGGCTGATTTGAATGGATCAAAGAGCATCGATGAAATGATCCAAAGAACAAAAGCGTTCTTTCAAGATAAAGTAATAAGAGAAAATGATTGGCTTAAAGGAAGAGGATGGAATCAAGATATTTTCAGAGAAAAAAGATTTCCCAATCGATATGATCTGGATAAAATTTCCACAGAAAGACCGATCTATTTGACCAGAGTTTGTGGACACGTTGCGGTGGTTAATAGTAAAGCACTGGAAATCATGGGTGTTACCAAAGACAGTGAGCAAGTTGAAGGTGGCTATTTTGAATTAGATGAAAACGGTGAACCAACAGGTATATTTTGCGAAAATGCTCTGGAATTAATCTATGATAATATCCCGGCTCCAAAAACAGAGGATTTAAAAAAGATGCTCATATGTGCAACAGAAGCATATGCCGCTGAAGGTATAACTTCGGTTCAGACCGACGATTTAATGACATTACCGGGAATGGATTATGAAGATATTATTAAAAGCTATAAAGAGCTTGCATCAGAGGGTAAATTAAAAACCAGAATTTATCAACAATGTAGATTTAGTACGATTGACGAATATAGAGGCTTTCTATCAAAAGGTTATAGGACAGGGGTTGGTGATGATTACTTCAAAATTGGACCTCTAAAAATTGTAGGGGACGGTTCATTAGGAGGCAGGACTGCGTTTATGACAGAACCCTATGCCGATGATCCAACTACAATCGGCATTCCATGTCTTACTCAGGAGGAAATGGACGAATGGGTTCATACGGCACATAAGGAAAATATGACGATAGCTGTCCACAGTATTGGAGATGCAGCGATGTATCGGGTGTTAGAGAGTATTGAAAAAGTACAAAAGGCAATGCCAAAAGAAGATATGAGACATTCCATTATTCACTGCCAAATTACAGACCTTGAAATAATAAGAAAGTTTAGCCGGCTTGGTGTTATAGCACATGTTCAGCCTGTATTTTTAAACTATGACCTTCATATCGTCGAAGATCGAATAGGCAAGGAAAGAGCAAAATATACCTATAACTTTAAAAGAATGCTTGATGAAGGGGTACATGTGGCCGGCGGGTCTGATTTTCCATATTGTGAATTTTATCAAGGCGTTTATAATCTATATACAGTAATTAATAGGCGGGATATCAATGGATACCCTGAGGGTGGATGGCTGCCGGACCAGAAGTTATCAGTTGATGAAGCTTTAGCTATTTTTACTATTGGCGGCGCATATGCATCTTACGAAGAGAACATTAAAGGCACAATTGAAGAAGGGCGGTTAGCAGATTGCTTTGTTATGTCCCATGACATCTATGATATTGATCCTTTAGAGATTAAAGATATAAGTATAGAGATGACATTTGTAGGAGGCAAATTAGCTTATAAAAATGAAAAAGAGCTGCTTTAAGGATAGAAAGAAGCTGATTTCCATAAAGTATTTTCCATAACCTTTGCATAAAAAAACAATATATGGCATTATTAAAATTATTAGTAGTATTTTTAATTAGGAGGAAAAAATAATGATTAGAGACAAGTTTGATATCGAAGAAAAGGCTGCCATTACTGTAGCAGAGCTTATGGCTGCAGCAGCACGTACAGCCCCAAAAGGAAAAGGGACTGATAATCTTGAAATCCTTGTTGTAACAGGTGAAGAGAAGGATCTATTATCAGATGAAATGAAAAAAATTGCTAAGCAAGAAGGTGTTAATTTTTTTGAAAGAGATGGTTATTGCATAGATCATTCAATAGTCGTATTGCTTGTTGGAACGAAAATAAGCCCCGTAGGATGTCCAAACTGTGGATTCTGCGGTTATAAAGATTGCGAAGAGAACAGAAAAAATAATGGCATATGTGCCTTTAATACCGGAGATCTGGGTATCGCAATTGGTTCTGCGGTTGCAGTGGCAGCAGATCATAGATGCGATAACAGAGTGATGTTTTCAGCAGGCAAGGCAGCACTCAGTCTAAAATATTTCAGTGAAGATATAAAAATTGCTTATGGAATACCTCTTTCTATTTCCGGTAAGAGTCCATTTTTTGATAGATAAATGATATGGTCCACGAAAAGCTGTCACTTAACCAATGCTGGCAGCTCTTTTTTTTTTGATAAAAACAACTTTTAAATTTATAATCGTTAAGCTTACAATTACGCTATAAAAGTATTTTGAAGGTTGTTTTTTTGCCTAACAATTAGTAAAAATTGACACTTAAACTGTTTATTTGGTAAAACAATTCAAAATATGATAGAATATATACATAATTTTGGTAAAATATGATGAAGAATTTAGTCAGGTTTTACATAATAAGAGAGAAGGATATTATGCATAAAAAAAATGTAAAAACATCAGGGGTTGTAATAATAGCTAGTTTTTTGATAATATTATTTTTATTCTTATGTATGATACTTAGAAACAGTCAATTAGAAGTAGATAAGGGTGATTTTCTTTTAGAAGGAATATGTACTATATTTGCTATTTTTTGTTTTATGATATCTTTTAAATTCAAAATCAGATATTTAACCATCGGTTGGGGGTTATTTACCATTTCATTATTTACGGACACTCTTGATGAAATTAAAACGATTGAATTTTCGGATTTGATAGATTTAATTTTCCAAGAGCTTTTTTTAGTATTGGGAATTATTTTAATTACTTTTGGTTTTTACAGAGTTATTAATAAGAATGAAAAACTTTTGGATGAATTGCGGCATATAGCACTTAAAGATCGGCTAACCAATTTACCTAATAGAAGGTTTATTAAACAGCAGCTGACATCAGATATTAAGACAGCATCTAAAAATAGTAACAAAGTGGGTATCTTATTCATTGATTTGGATAAATTCAAATTAGTCAATGACACTTTAGGACATAGTATCGGTGATCACCTTCTAAAGAAAGCAGCAATCAGACTAAATAGCGTTGTCATAAAAGAAAATGCCATAGGACGTCTAGGTGGGGATGAATTTATAGTTGTTTTGAACGATGTAACAGCATTAGAAGAAATAGAGACGGTTGCTAAAAGAATTTTAGACCTTTTCAGAGAGCCTTTCATATTAAGAGAAAAACAAATACATAACACTTGCAGCATTGGAATTTCCATTTTTCCTGAAAACGGTCAAGATGTAGAAACCTTGTTTAAAAATGCAGACATAGCCATGAATATGTCAAAAGAAAAAGGGCGCAATAATTATAGATTTTATACAGATGAAATGAATAAAAAAGCGGAGGAAAATCTTGAGATTGTAGAAAATTTGAGAGAAGCACTGAAAAGAAAAGAATTTGTTATACATTATCAACCTAAGATTAATATTAAAACCGGAGAAATTACAGGCTTAGAAGCGCTGGTAAGATGGGATCATCCGGACTTAGGGTTAGTTTACCCGGAATATTTTATATCCATTGCAGAAGAAGCGGGTCTCATTAATAAAATAGATGAATTCGTGTTTGAAGTCGTTTGTTTACAAATCAAAAACTGGATCAATAATGGGTTTAGTCCCATTAATATTGCAGTCAATATTTCTCCAACTTTTTTTAACAATATTGAATTTATTACTAAATTAGAAACCATATTAAACCATACAGGGGTGGATGCCTCTTATTTAAGCGTAGAAATAACTGAAACAGCGGCTATGAAAGATACTGGTTATGTTCATAATATTTTAAATCGATTAAGAGAAAAGAAGATAGAAATATCTCTTGATGATTTCGGAACAGGTTATTCGTCTTTGAGCTATCTAAAAATATTCCCAATCGATACATTAAAAATTGATCAATTATTTGTAAATGGCATTAATAAAGACAAAAGAGATGAGTCTTTAATTGAAGCTACCATTACCATGGCGAAGGCTTTAGATATAAAAGTTATATCTGAAGGCGTAGAAACTAAGGAGCAGTTAAATTATTTAAAAGAAATCGGTTGTGAAGAATTTCAAGGATTTCTATTTAGCAAGCCTGTACCCATTCAAGAAATTGAAGATATGTTAAGTAGAAATTTAAGTTATAAAGTATTTAATGAAAGTGTATGTTAGCGATTAAAATACCTTTTATATGTTTTGTGTGATCAATTTCAATTATTGATAGGTAAAAAAAAACCACCTCAATGACCATAAGGTTGTTGGGTGGTTTTTTAAATATGTTTTGTCCTGTTGACAGCATTTTGGTACTGCTATAAAATGGTAAATAATATAATTAATATGACATAAATATAAGAAAATACATGTAATGATACTATTGATAAGTTCTCCAAGATAATAGAAGATAATGATTTTGGGGAGGCGTAGATCATGGTGTCGTTTTACATATAAAAAATAAAGGAGGTAGCGATATGGAAAAGATGTTCCTACATAAGTTGTTTCAAAGTGCCGAAGACAGCTCTTTTTCTATTGATTACTGGGATGGGTCTACAGAGAATTACGGTAAAGAAAGCCCCGCATTTAAAATTATTTTTAATGATAAGATTTCAAATATAAAGAAATCGAAAGATCTATCCCTCGCTTTAGGAGAAGCTTATATGGATGGTGCTATAGAGGTTGAAGGAGATATTCAGAATGTCATTCAAACCATTTATCAATTTCCTGCTCTAAAGAAGAAAAATTTTAAAGGATTGCAAAAAATTCTCAATAAATCAACATCCCTAAAGAAACAATATCATGATGTTCAGCATCATTATGACCTTGGAAATGATTTTTATCAGCTTTGGCTGGACGATACCATGAGTTATTCCTGTGCATACTTTTGTTCTGAAGAGGATTCTTTAGGCCAGGCTCAGAAGCAGAAAATAGATCATATACTTAAAAAGCTACAACTCCATAAAGGCGAGACATTATTGGATATCGGCAGCGGGTGGGGATGGTTGATTATTCGTGCTGCTCAGCAATATGGTGTAAAAGCATTGGGAATAACCTTAAGCGAGGAACAATATAGCAAAACGAAACAAAGGATTGACGAACTTGGGTTAACCGGTCAAGTAGATGTTAGAATGGTTGATTACCGCCAACTTGCTGACAGCAGTGAAAAATTCAATAAAGTTGTGAGTGTTGGGATGATTGAGCACGTTGGTAAAACAAATTTGCCTAAATATATGGAAGCGGTAAAGAAGTTGTTAACGCCTAAAGGCATATCCGTATTACACTGCATTACGGGCCAAATAGAAGGCCCGGGCAACAAGTGGATTCTAAAATATATATTCCCCGGCGGATACATTCCTTCCATTCGTGAATTAATATGGCTTTTACCTGATTATGACTTTCATTTAATAGATGTGGAAAGTCTCCGGATGCACTATGCTAGGACTTTAGACCATTGGGCTAAAAACTTTGAAGAGAAAATAGAGGAAGTCAGGAAAAAATACGATGAAAGATTTGTACGAATGTGGAGATTATATTTAAACTCCTGCTCAGCGTCATTTAAAAGCACCGGACTGGATATACATCAAATGGTATTTACAAAAGGCCTTAATAATGGGCTGCCATTGACAAGAGAACATATGTATATATAGACTCCCAAAAAACTAAACGCCTGAAACGCATCAATTGATGCGTTTGAGGCTATCGAAAAATGAATACAGGCGTATAAATATTCGTTAATGTATTCATTTGGAGAAAATTTGATGGCATATGAACTATAAAAGTCTAACCGCAGGCAA
>JANQMT010000039.1:0-9975 GCA_028279945.1 Clostridia bacterium | reverse complement strand
AAAAATTGCAGTTGTGTGCGTAATCATATTTATTTTTCAAGGTGCATCCAGCTTTTTAAGCTGGGAAAGTTGAGTTAATAATTATTTAACTAAAAAACGGCTACATTTATAAACTTTTCTTATGAAGCGCATATATAAATAGTGGAAAAGCCTAAGCATTGAAGATGCTGATTTTAATCTAAAATTTCTGGAAAAATATATTTAATATAAATTTGAACTGCTGATAATATGCTTTGTCAGCAGTTTTTCTGAATTATAAATTTAAATAGGTTTTTATTTGCAGTGCTTCATTTTTGAGGCATTGTTTTTTCATATACATATATTAATAATGGGCAATGGATAAAATGTAGATTAATGAGAATTCTTCCGTTGTATATTAAATATACGATTTTAGATCAAAAATTTTGTACTAATATATCATCAAAAATAATGAAAGGGTGAGGAAATGGACATTCTATTTGTTGATGCATTTCAACAATCGAGCATTATAAATTTTCCAATAGGTATTAATTTATTATCAACCATTATTCATACAAATTCAAATTATACTTCAGAAGTGATTAGCTTTCCTAATTTGCTGGCAGAAAAAAAAGTACCGGATAATATACTGCTAGAAAAGGATTTTGAAACTATTGTAAGATATATATTAAATAGAAGTCCCAAAATAGTATCATTTTACACCATAGAAAGATCATACTTTATATCCTTAATTGTAGCTGAAAATATAAAAAAAATAGACAAAAGCATCAAGATCATTTTTGCTGGACCCCACGTCAGTTTATGTAGTTTAGAGACTCTAAAGGCCTTTGATTTTATTGATATGGTAGTTATAGGTGAAGGTGAACAAAACGTAATCAATATTATAGATTATTTTAATAATAGAGAAGAAATAGAAAATATCAAAGGTGTTTGTTATAAAAAAGAAGATCAGATCCTTTGTAACGAACCTAGTCCATTGATTGAGAATTTAGATGAACTGTCGATGCTTGAACTAAATGAAGATAATCTTCCTTCTATAATGCGTATCGAGACAGGGAGAGGATGTCCCTATAACTGTACTTTTTGTTGTACCAAAACCTTCTGGAAACGAAAAGCAAGAATGAAGAGTACAGATAGAATAATTAGTGAAATTAAATATTATATGAATAAATATAATATTAGACAATTTGATTTTATTCATGATCAATTTACAGCTTATAAGAAAAATATTTTGGAGTTTTGCAGCAGAATAGTGGACCAAGGCATCGATATAGAATGGCTCTGTAGCGCAAGGGCAGATACTTTGGATAAAGAAATGATTAGTTTAATGGCAAGATCAGGTTGTAAGAAGATTCTTTTAGGCATTGAGACCGGGTCTCAGCGGATGCAAAAATTAATTAAAAAGAACTTAAATATGTCAGAAGTTAAAGATACAATCAAGTTAATAGACAGATATGAAATTGAGATGCAAATAAACTTTATTTACGGATTTCCTGCAGAAGAAGAAGAGGATTTGCTAAAAAGCCTAAATCTAATAAGGTTTTGTGTAGAAGAATTATTAATCCAAGAGGTAACAATATTCAAATGTGCATGTCTTCCAGGTACACATATCTACTTTACACAAAAGAATGATTTAATCTTTAATGAAGATAGTTTTTATCTATTTAAGTATCCTGCTATAAATCATATAGATTTTATTAAAAGATATCCAAATTTGTTTTCAGGTTTATTTATCCTCAATAGCGGACTTATACACAAGTACTTTTACCTAGAAATATTCATCAATTATATATACAATTATTTTGCTTTTAGAACACCAAAAACTATGAATGAAATAATAAGATTTTATAACAATAGTTTATTAGATTTTTATCTTGCATACCAAACTGAAATAAAAAGAATGACGACTTTATTAAATAGAATGGTTTATTATGGCGATGAATTAGGTGATGTACGAGAAAAGATGTCTAACAGTTTAGAGGTTTTTATTAAGGATAAGATGAAAAATGATTTTATTGAACAATTGTATAGGTTTGAAGAAGAAATAATGCGTATTAAATTAAAGGAAAATAGTAAAGCGTCAAAAGTTGAGACCTATGACTATGATATGCTATTGTATCATCAAAAGCTTAAAAAGAAAAAGGAAAAGTGCAAATTAGTTTTTACATTTACTGAAGATAAGAAAGTCAGTATAACTAAAGAATAAAAAAACCTCCCAGATTAATATATATGTTAACATTAATGTGGAAGGTTGTTCGCTTGACACCAATTATTTCAGCACCCAAAATCTGTAAAAAAAGTCTCTTATTTGGGGTAAGTGATATGACAGTTTTCCTTTTTAGGCTTTTTAAAGATATTTGAATCCATTATATTATTTGTTCCTTGATCTATAACATTATTTAGATTATCTTCAATACAGTTTGATCTATAACAATTATTTTCAGAGGTGGAACCAAAGAAAATGCCTGCTTCATCATTATCTGTGATACAATTTCTATCTATAATATTGCGATCACCATTTATCAAAATGCCATTTTCTTTATTATTTGTACAAGTGTTTTGGTTGATTATATTAGAATTGTCATCTTGACTTGTGCCGATACCATTCAGATTATCTATTACTTTATTACCCCAGACAATATTATCAGAAAAAACTTCTATACCATCATTACCGTTATTACAACAATGATTAAAAAGTAATAGATTGTTATTGGATTCTAAGTCTATTCCATCGTCACTGTTTAGCCTAGCAATATTTTTTATATAGATGTTGGATGAACTAGTACTAAAGATTCCATCACCAAAATTAGTATTATTTTCAGCCATATTATTAAATATAAGATTATTTGATCCGGAGACGCCTATACCGTCAATGCCGTTATTGGACACCCTGCACTGGATAATATAATTATTATCCCCAGAAACACCTATGCCGTCAGCGCCATTATTCATGGATTGACAATCAATACAGATATTGTATTTACCTTCAATACGTATACCATCTTTGTTAGCAAAACCTAATACGGTATTCATTACTCTGACCTTATTTATAATATTGTTATCTGACTCAACTAATATTCCGTTTTCATTAAATCCTTTTAAAGTAAGATTTTCTATTGTTATAAATGACGATTTAGATATATCAATACCAACAGAATCTGAGTTGATACTTCCTTCAATGATAGTCTCATCAATACCTTGACCCACAATACGGATAGTATTTAAATTTGGAGGTATAACTGTGTCGCCAAAATTGGTAAACACACCACTGTCAATCATAATTGTATCACAAGGATTTGAATTGGCTAAGGCATCATTAATAGTTGGAAACTCACTTGGAACACGCTTTATAGACACTTTATTCCTTCTTTCATTTAAAATTTTTTCCTTGCACTAAAATATATTAAATGAATCGACATATTGTGATGAAGTTTTTTGTTTTTCTATAGTTTTTTTCTTATGTTGAATGGTTTTAAATTAATTTTTTAAATTTAATATTAAAACACCGTTACAAACCAACAAAGGGTTGTAACGGTTTATTTACATGATTATAAAGTTTTAAACGTTAAATCTAAAATGAACCACATCGCCGTCTTTCATAATATAGTCTTTGCCTTCTAGTCGGAGAAGCCCTTGCTCCTTGGCTTTCTGGATACTGCCACATTCAACCAAATCATTATAATGGATGACTTCGGCACGTATAAAGCCTCGCTCTATGTCCGAGTGGATTTTACCTGCAGCTTTTACAGCAGGCGTACCATTTTTTATGGTCCAAGCCCTTACTTCAGGTTTGCCTGCGGTTAAAAAGCTTATAAGACCTAATAATTTATAGCTTGCTTTTATGAGTTTGTCTAAACCGGATTCAGAAAGGCCTAATTCTTCAAGGAAAACAACCTTTTCTTCATCATCTAACTCTGAAATTTCTGATTCAATCTTAGCACAGGCAGTAATGACTTCTGCATTTTCACTTTGTGCGATTGCTTCTACCTCTTTGATTAAAGTGTTAGAAGACATGTCCAATAAATCATCCTCAGATACGTTAGCGACATATATAATGGGTTTGGATGAAAGGAGATTGATTTCTTTTAATACTTTTTCTTCACTTTCATCTACTTCTAATGATCTGGCAGATTCACCTTTATCTAAAATACTTTTTAGTTTTTCTAGAAAATCCAGTTCCTTTTGCAGAGACTTATCTCCCTTAAGTAACTTGCGTGTTTTATCATAACGTCTTTCAACCATTTCCAAATCTGAGATAATCAATTCTGTATTAATGGTTTCAATATCTCTTTTAGGAGAGATTTCACCGTCAACATGTGTGATATTACCATCATCAAAGCATCGTACCACATGCACAATAGCGGCTACTTCACGAATATGGGATAAGAATTTATTACCGAGTCCTTCACCTTTGCTGGCACCTCTTACTAACCCGGCAATATCATAAAATTCAATTGCAGTTGGAACGACTTTTTTGGATTCATACATTTTATCAAGAACTTGAAGTCGTTCATCAGGGACACTTACAATACCTACATTAGGCTCTATAGTACAAAACGGATAATTGGCAGATTCTGCTCCCGCTTTGGTAATGGCATTAAATAACGTGCTTTTTCCTACGTTAGGAAGACCAACGATTCCTAGTTTCATAAATTAACATCCTTTCAAATCAGAATAACAAATTAGCTGGTACGACGTAATATAATGATATACCACGTTCGTACCACCTAATTATATATTAAAGTCGTATAATGTCAATAAAGAGTTAGCTTATGGAAGTGGGCTTTTAAGGCTCTTTAGAGAGTTTTGAAAATAAAGATTACTTATGTTATAATGAAGTGAACTTTGCAATACTGTTAATAATGAAAGGTGGAATTTAGTCCGGCCGCTTAAAAGTTAAAATCATATATACCTTAAGTAGTACGGAGACATAAATAAACCATCAATTAGATAATTAGGAATTTCTGCGACCAATGTTGCGGTGTTTTGATGTACCTGATTATTTAATTGATATTTTATTGTCTTTAGTACTACTTTTTTAATTGCGTTAAAAGCAAGTAACTTATCAGATTAAGGAGAGGTATATTATGAATAAAATAGATATTAATGCAGAAGAAATAAAATCAATTTTTACTTCAATCGGGTTATCAAACAAAAATGGTATTCATTATAAACAGAGATTGAATAAACATCGTCAAATTTTTGATTATCTCATACACATTGAAAAAGCTGTTAAAAGACTATCAACCAAAAGAACGCTTACTATCGTAGATTGTGCAAGTGGCAAAAGTTATTTATCATTTATTACAAACTATTATTTGATAAATGTATTAAATAGAAAGGTAGAATTTATCTGTATAGACTATAATCATCATGTAATCCAACAATCTAAGCAAGCAGCCGAAAGCTTAGGTTTTGATAATATGAACTTCATATGTGATGATATTTTTAACGTTGAACTCAATCAGAGACCAGACATAATATATAGTCTACATGCTTGCAATACAGCTACGGATATGACAATTGCTAAAGGCATTATTGAACAGGCAAGATATATCATGACAGTTTCTTGTTGTCAACATTTTGTTAGATCCAAGATGAAGAATCATCCATTGACATCAATTACGAAATTTGATGTATACAAAGAACGTATTGCAGATATGTTGTCGGATACGATGAGAAGTTTGATTCTTGAAATATCAGGCTATCAAACCACTCTATTTGACTTTGTTCCTGTTAGTGAGACCCCTAAGAATGTCATGATAAGGGCCATGAAAGGATCTCTTAATGAAAGAAAATCTCAACAGGCGTATATAGAATATAAAAAATTAAGAGAAACATTTAATGTAGAACCAAAGTTAATGGAATTCTTAAACATAAAATAAGCCCGAATTTGGCAAAATGTAAAAAGAACATTTATCGTTTATTAAAGTTGACAAATCCCAGTGGAAATAGAGTGATAATATTGTCGAGATGTGTTTGAAGTTTTCATATGATTCAGATATAATGTTAGGTGGTATATGGCATAAGAATACAGGTTGATGTGGAATGTTTTTCCATAGGATTTATTAAGAGTTCATAATAATACAAGAAATATAATATAAGCTGTATTCCTATACAGGATACCAGCTCAAGAGAGTGATAAGTAAAAGGATGTGATAAAGATTGGACCCAATTGCTTTTACCATATTCGGTATTTCTGTTAGATGGTATGGTATCTTAATATCAATAGGAATGATTTTGGCTACTGTTGCTATAATGAAAAGAGCAAGACTGTACCATATTGATCCAAATCGCGCAATTGATTTCGCATTAGTTGTGATACCTTTTGGTGTAATAGGAGCGAGATTATATTATGTGATTTTTAACTGGTCTTATTACGAAGGGGATTTTCTCAAGATAATAAATACACGAACAGGTGGACTCGCTATACATGGAGGTTTAATTGCCGGCATCCTGGTAGCTATTTTACTTTGTAAGCTTTGGAATATTCGTGTCATGGATCTTTTGGATCTAGGCATGCCTGCAGTAGCATTAGCTCAAGCCGTTGGAAGATGGGGAAACTTCTTAAATCAAGAAGCATATGGCACCCCTACAGATTTACCATGGGCAATACTGGTTGACGGACAACGCGTGCATCCTACATTTTTATATGAATCCGTTTGGAATTTACTTATATTCTTGTTTTTGATATGGTATGAAAGAAGGCGGAAGTTTAAAGGTCAGATTTTCTTGCTGTATGCAATGTTATACTCTTTTGCGAGGTTCTTCATAGAAGAATTTCGAACAGACAGCTTGATGATAGGCGAATTCAGAGCAGCCCAAGTGTTAAGTCTGATTGTATTCATAGTCTGTTTGATAATACTTAGAATGAATACAAGAAGAAAGAACAGAAGAATATTTAGATAAAATAAAAATGCAAAAAACGCTCACAAGAGCGTTTTTTTAATTTAGAGAAAATTAAACACAAAGTGATGATATGTAGTGAACGAACTAAAATTTTTTTTTTTGGAATGGACAAGCCACATTTGGTGTTTAGAAATTTGTAAACACTATATATAGCCTGTTAAGTGAATTAAAATTCTGTTTTTAAATAAAAGATACAAAAAAGTGGAGGGAAGGCGTAAGAACATAAGGTTAAGTGGTTGCGGAGTGGAGGGAAGTGGTGTATAGTGGAGATAAGTTTATTTAGTGTGGTGTAATGTTATGTTTATCGGCGAATATCAACATTCAACTGATGCAAAGGGAAGAATTATAGTCCCATCCAGATTCAGAGAAGAGCTTGGCTTTAAGTTTATATTGACTAAAGGCCTTGATAATTGTCTGTTCATTTATCCAATGGATGAATGGAAAATCTTCGAAGAAAAGCTGAAGCAGCTGCCATTGACAAGTAAAGATGCAAGAGCTTTTGTAAGACATTTTTTCTCAGGTGCGGTTGAATGTGAGATAGATAAGCAAGGAAGAATAACAATACCACAAAATCTAAGGGACCATGCGAAAATTGAAAAAGAAGTGGTTACCATTGGTGTTTCAACAAGAGTCGAGGTATGGGATAAAGAAGAATGGGAAAGATATAATGATGACGCGGACCTTAGTTATGACAATATAGCTGAAAAGATGGCCGAGCTCGGGATATAGGAGAAATTATGGAATTTAAGCACACATCTGTAATGTTTAATGAGGTGATTGATAATCTATTGATTAAACCTAATGGCATATATGTTGACGGCACCTTAGGTGGTGGGGGCCATTCGGCAGGTATATGTGAACAGTTAGATGAAAGTGGAACACTAATTGCCATCGATCGGGATACAGATGCAATTAATGCTTCAAAAAGCAAACTCCAAAGATACGTGTGTGATAAAAAATATGTACATAGTAACTACTGTAATATAAAAAAGGTTTTGAGAGAGCTTGGCATAAAAGAAATTCAAGGAGCTGTTTTAGATTTAGGAGTTTCCTCCTATCAATTAGATAATGAAAAACGAGGGTTTTCCTATATGAAAGAAGCTCCATTAGATATGAGAATGGATCAATCTGATGAATTAACAGCTCATAATATTATTAATGATTATACAGAAGAGGATATTTACCAAATTATAAAAACTTATGGGGAAGAGAAATGGGCATCCAGAATTGCTAATTTTATTGTTCAAGCAAGAGAGAAAACTTCTATTAATACCACGACTCAATTGGTTGACATTATAAAATCTGCCATTCCCGCTTCTGCAAGAAGGACAGGCCCGCATCCTGCAAAAAGGACTTTCCAAGCTATAAGGATTGAAGTTAACAATGAACTACAACTGTTAAAAGATTCAGTTAATGATTTTATAGATGTATTATCTTATGGGGGAAGGTTGTGTATCATTACGTTTCATTCGTTGGAAGATAGGATTGTAAAAAGATGCTTTAATGATGCAGTAAAAAGCTGTACATGTCCACCTGAAATACCTATATGTGTATGTGGCGGAAAAGCAAAAGGAAAAAAAGTGACTTCGAAGCCTATTATTCCTACAGAGGATGAGATCGATAATAATCCACGATCGAGAAGTGCAAAACTAAGGGTGATTGAGAAAGTATAAGTTCTATATCAGCTTAAGGGGGAATAAAAATGTTAGCAGCAGAGAAAAGATATCAAGTATATGAAGGCTATTCCAATGAGCCGGAACAGAAGCAAAAAAAGAAAAAGAATGTCAATCTTTCTTTTGCAGAAAAGGCAAAAGTGATATTTTTATTAATGGTATTGGGTGCAACGTGCATCACGATGATTATTTCTTCTGCCTACATTACACAAATAAAATACAACATTAATGAAACCAGTAAACAAATCTACGCCATAGAAGGCGAGATTGAAAATATTCAAGTCAATATTGAACAAGAAAGTAAAATAGTAGCAATAGAAGAGAAAGCATTAAATGAGCTTGGCATGGTTTATCCTACAGGTGACCAAGTTGTATTCTTAGAAAACAGCGTACCTAATGAATCTGAATTTGCTTCATTACTCAGAGAACAAGCGTTCAATTAATTAATCAAAAATAAAGAGGTGCTTTGACTTGTCACTTCCAACTAATAAAAATAAAAAACGTATTCTTTTCTTTTTTGTTGTGGTATGCTGTATGTTTATAGGGTTAGTGTTCAGATTAGGCTGGATACAGATTGTAAACAGTGAAAAATACCAACAATTGGCATTAGAACAGCAAACACGAGATATTCCAATCCCTGCTAAACGAGGGATTATTTTTGATAGAAAAGGAAAAGAACTTGCTGTTAGCGCAACTACCAGTACGATTTGGGCGCGACCTTCTGAGGTGGCAAATGCAAAAGATGTTACAGAAACAGCACGTATTTTATCTGAAATACTTGGCGATGATTATGATACCGTTCATAAATTGATTACAAAAGAAAACGTAAACCTTATTCGTGTTGCTAGGTGGATAGAAAAAGAAAAAGCAGATCAGATTCGAGAGGCCCATTTAGAAGGCATATGGATTGCGGAGGATAATAAACGTGTGTATCCATTTGGCAGTTTTGCAGCACATATTATAGGTCATACAACCGTAGACAACATCGGGTTATCAGGTATAGAGCTTAAATATGATAAATACCTTAGCGGACTACCCGGAAGATGGATCAAAAATACGGATGCTTTGGGACGACAATTGTCTTATGGTACAGAAAAATATTTTAAAGCAGAAAACGGTTTAAATACTGTATTGACCATTGATGAAGTCATTCAGCATTTTGTAGAAAAAGCCATAGAAAATGCTTTGATCAAAACGGGCAGTAAAAGAGTTATGGCTATTGCCATGAACCCTAAAAATGGAGATATTTTAGCCATGTCTACCTATCCTGATTATGATCCTAATAATCCAAGAGAACCCATAATGGAAGAAGATTTGGCTTATTATAATACACTTCCAAAAGAAGAAAGATCTAAATATTGGAATAAAATGTGGCGGAACCCACTGGTAAGCGATACCTATGAGCCGGGTTCAA
>JANQMT010000203.1:0-23749 GCA_028279945.1 Clostridia bacterium | reverse complement strand
ACCCATTGCAGAAATTATGTTCATGGATTTTACGACCATTTCAATGGATTCCATTGTGAACCAAGCCGCTAAAATGAGATATATGTTTGGAGGAAAAGCTCAAGTGCCCATGGTTTTAAGGTGTCCCGCAGGATCAGGTACCGGAGCTGCAGCGCAGCATTCACAAAGCTTAGAGGCCTGGTTTTGTCATGTGCCCGGATTAAAAGTCGTCGCACCTTCTACACCTGCTGATGCAAAGGGATTACTAAAGGCATCTATTAGAGATAACAACCCTGTTATTTTTATAGAACAAAAGCTGTTATATAGAAAAAAAGGCATGGTGCCCAATGATAAAGATTCTATCATTCCACTGGGAAAAGCGGATATAAAAAGACAAGGAAAAGACGTAAGTATCATCACCTATGGAAGAATGTTGGAAAGAGTATTAAAGGTTTCCGATGAAGTTGAAAAAGAAGACATTCATGTAGAAGTCATAGACCCAAGAACGCTGCTTCCCCTTGATTGCGACACCATTATCCAATCTGTCATTAAAACAGGCAGAGCGATTATTGTTCATGAAGCAGTGAAAACAGGTGGTTTTGGTGGAGAAATTGCATCTGCTATTACGGAAAGTGAAGCTTTTGACTATCTGGATGCACCGGTCATAAGACTGGGTGGTAAAGATGTACCCATTCCATATAATCCGGAACTTGAAAAAGCTGTAGTACCAAGTGAAGACGAAATAAAAAAAGCAATCTATCAAGTGATGAACCGATAAAGGAGGTGTCCAGGTGGCGATAGAAGTCATTATGCCTAAAGCCGGCATGTCAATGGAAGAAGGTACCATTGTAAAATGGTTCAAAAAAGAAGGCGACAACGTTCAAACTGGAGAAGTGTTATTTGAAATTACAACAGATAAAGTGAATATGGAAGTAGAATCAGAGGTGTCGGGAATACTTATTAAGATCATTGAAAAAGAAGGTGAGGTACTGCCTGTATTTACGCCCATTGCCTATATAGGAGAAGCTGGAGAAAAAGTAAGTCAGCATCCAAGAGAAGAACAAAAATTTGAAGACATGGATCTGTCTGCGGAAAAACAAGAAGAAACAAAACATAAAATAGAAAGGCCGTCATACTTAGTAGAATCTCAAAAGACAAGGGCCACACCGGCATCAAGAAAATTAGCACAAGAATATGATTTCGAATTAAAGGCAATAAAAGGCAGTGGTCCAAAAGGTAGAATTCAAAAGATAGATGTGATTTCATATAAAGAGCAAAAAGACAAGGTAACGCCTTTGGCTAAAAAAATTGCCGAAGTAGAAAGCGTAGACCTATCAGGGATTCAAGGAAGCGGGCATAACGGAAAAGTCAAAAAAGAAGATGTATTGAATTTAGCATCAAGAGAACAAAAAAGTGGGGAAATCATCCCACTCAGCCCAATGAGAAAAGTCATTTCAAAGAGAATGTCTGATTCATTTTTTACTGCACCAACTTTTACTTTAAATATAGAAGTCAATATGGAAAAAGTGAAAGAAATGCGTAGTGTTCTAAAAGCAGTGATAGAAGAAGAAACAGGTTATAAATTAACCATTACAGATATTATTGTAATGGCATGTGCTAGGATATTGCTAAAACATCCAATGGTCAATGCATCTATAGTAGAGGAAGGATTATTATTACACCATCATGTGAGTATCGCATTGGCGGTTGGATTGGATGAAGGGCTTTTAGTCCCTGTTATAAAAGATGTGGATAAAATGACCCTTAAAGAAATTGTTGCAGCTTCAAAAATATTAGCGTCCAAAGCTGCTGATATGAAATTAATGCCAAGTGAACAAGAAGGCAGTACATTTACCATCAGTAATTTAGGAATGTATGGCATCTCTCACTTTAATCCAATCATCAATCAACCCAATAGTGCAATTCTTGGGGTAAGTGCCATGGTTGATCGTTCAGTAGTGATAGATGGAGAAATAAAGATAAAGCCTATCCTGAATATGAGTATGACCATAGATCACAGAGTGATAGACGGAACACCGGGCGCTAAATTTCTGTATGACCTCAAGCAGTTGTTGGAAAATCCAGTCAAGTTGCTGATTTAAAGGAGGAAAATATTTTGGCAGAAGAAAAAAATTATGATGTCATCGTATTAGGTGGAGGGCCGGCAGGGTATGTGGCTGCTATCAAAGCTTCACAATTGGGAGGAAAAGCAGCCTTAATTGAAAAAAGCAAAGTCGGTGGAACCTGCTTAAATAGAGGGTGTATTCCCACAAAAACCTATATAAAAAATGCTGAAACCATAGAGCAAATGAAAAAGGCAAAAGAGAGAGGTATTATAATCAAAGATCCGTCCTTTACCTTGGATATGAAAAAGGTTATAGATTACAAAAATAATGTTGTAAAAACACTCACCAATGGTGTGGAAGGATTATTAAGAAGCTATGGCGTCGAAATATACCCAGGTGAGGGTATATTGCTGGAAGGTAAGAAAGTACAAATTGATGGAAGCAAAATGATTCAAGGCAATGCCATCATATATGCCGGAGGGTCAAAAGTATCTAAACTGCCCATAGAAGGCATTAACAGCTCCTTGATTCTGACCAGTGATGAAATACTGGATTTAGAAGAAATTCCAAAGCAATTTATCATTATTGGAGGCGGCGTAGTAGGCGTAGAAATGGCTGAGATATTCAATGTTTATGGCAGTCAAGTCACGATAATTGAGCTATGTGACTGCATACTTCCCATGATGGACAAAGAAATTTCAATGGGACTAACAAGCAAGTTGAAAGCAAAAGGTATCAGCATACTGACAAACACCAAGCTTGAAAAATTTGAAGAAGATACAGATATATTAAGGTGCTATCTATCCAGCGGGGAAGTGGTGGCATGTAATAAAGCATTATTATCAATAGGTAGAGTTTCGGATCTATCAGGATTAGGGAATGTAAAACTAAAAATGAGCAGCGGAAAAGTAAAAGTAGACGAATATATGAGAACAAGTATAGAAGGTATTTATGCGCCTGGAGATATTAACGGCAAAGTAATGCTGGCCCATGCAGCGTTTAAAATGGGAGAGACAGCGGCTCAAAATGCCATGGGAAGTAATGTAAAAGCTGATTTAAGGTTTGTTCCAAGCTGTGTATACACCCTTCCTGAAATTGGATCAGTAGGCCTGACAGAAGAAGAGGCAAGAGAAGAATATGATATATGTATTGGGAAATTTAATTTTGCAGGAAACGGAAGGGCGTTGGCCTCACAAGAAGCAGAGGGCTTTGTCAAAGTAATTGGAGATAAAAAATATGGCGAAATTCTAGGGGTGCATATACTAGGTTCTGCTGCAACAGAGATGATAAATGAAGCAGCAGTTTTAATGGCTTCTGAGATAACCCTGGAAGAAGCAGCCGAATATATTCATGGACATCCGACTTATGCAGAAGCGTTTATGGAAGCTTGTGCGGATGCGTTAGGTCAATGTATTCATTTGCCAAAGAAAAACTCTAAATAAAGGAGAGGATAATCAATGTATAGTCAATCCATAAAAATTCTTAACAAGGCGGGATTACATGCTCGTCCGGCTTCATTGTTCATAAAAACGGCTGCAAAATTTGATTCTGATATTTATATTAAATTCTCAGGTAAAACCATTAATGCCAAAAGTATTGTAGGTGTGTTGTCCGCAGGAATTAATAGTGGAAGCGAAATTGAAATGACTGCTGAAGGTGCTGATGAGAAAGCGGCGATCAAGTCATTGGTAGAATTAATCCATAGTAATTTTGGGGAAGCGTTTTAATATCTATGCAATACTCAGAAAATAATATCGTTAAAACAATAACTATTGGTTAAACGATTGACATTGAGAATATTTAGAATATAATGAAAATGAGAAATAGTTCATTATTTGAACAAATGTAAAAATAAATATTAAATTATAGCTATGGAGGATAGAGCATGAAAAAAATATCAGGGGATTTAAGATTAATCTACAAATGTTGTACGCTATACTATGAAGACCAATTAAGTCAACAGGAAATAGCAAAGGTTCTGGAAATATCCCGTCCTACAGTTTCACGATTATTAAAAGAGGCTAAGGAGAGAGAGATCGTTAAAATTGAAATCAATCATCAATGCAATTCAGGGTTTCACTCATTAGAGAGAGAGGCAGAAAAGAAATTTGGGCTTAAAGAAGTGATTATCGTCAGCGATAAAAATGATGCCTATAACCAGAAGCTGGAGATTGGGAATGCAACGGCTAAATATCTGGAGCGAACTCTAAAAAACAATGATTATGTGGGGGTTTCTATGGGAACCACCATTAAGGAGATTGCACGGTTTGTAGATTATAACGAATCATCTAATATTACTTTTATTCCTTTAATAGGAGGGGTTGGGCAAGTCGGTATTGATATACACCCTAACCAAATTGTTATGGAGCTTGCAAAGGCGTTTAACGGAAATATTAAGCTGTTGCATGCGCCTGCTGTTTTATCAGATAAAAATGTTAAAGAGAATCTTAAACAAGATAAGGGGATAAAAGAAATTCTTGAAGAAATCACTAAAGTCAATGTTGCTATAGTAGGTATTGGCGGGCAGACCAATAAAGACTCTACAATGATTGCGACGGGCTACTATGATGAAGAGGACATGAGAAGATTAAAGCGTCAAAATGTAGCAGGAGATATCTGTCTTCAGTTTTATGACATTGATGGAAATAGCCATCAATATGAATTCAATGAAAAAGTTTTTGGAATTGAAATCAATCAACTCAAGCAAATTGATAAAGTAATTGGTATGGCAGCAGGGGATGAAAAAGTCACAGGCATTATAGGCGCAATTAGAGGAAAATTTATTAATGTTCTGGTTACAAATTATAGCTGCTGTATGAAGCTTTTACAATACTAGTCATTTCTTAACACATCTTATACTACTTGTGATTCATATGATACTTGAATTAAAGGATGATTCAACGATATATGGAGTCTCTGGCTTTCAGAAAGGGAGGAGAGTATGGAAAAATTTGCAATTATTGCTTTTATATTGTTAATCGTACAAGGAATATTTGCCTATATGCAAATAAAAAACTATCAATCCCGTGCTGCCTATTTATCCCGAAAAGGCATCATCGGAATAGGGAGAGAAAAAGGGACGTTAAAGGCAGGGAATCTTACCATACTGGTAAGCGATAGTGACGGGAAAATTATTACAGCAGAAAAAATGGAAGGGATAACGGTTTTTTCGCGGTTTAAAGAAATTAAGAATCTTGGAGGCATAACTTTGAGAGAGCTGAAAGAAAAGTACTCTGCCGAAAATAAAAACAAAATTGGCCATAAAGCAATGATATCAGCTATTGAGGAATTAGAAGCAAAGCTGCAATCCAATTCAAATGTATAACCTGATACCGTTCTCTAACCCTTGATGACTTCATTATAGTTAAATCATAAATCAAAGAACTATAGTAGGAGGTGATATTTTATCATAAAAGCTATTTTAACAAACGTATCTATTAAATGTTGAAAGGAGTTTTTTTATGTTACAATCCCTAGCAAATTTAGCAGAAGGATTTATTGGCCTTTTCAGGCAAGGTGGAGAAGTATTTATGAGCCTGATGACAGGCATCTTACCCACCTTAATCGTACTGATAACAGCAGTTAATGCACTCATTAAAATTATCGGAGAAGAAAGGGTACACAATTTAGCAAAAGCCGCGTCTAAAAACTTTATCACAAGATATACGGTATTTCCTATCCTTGCAGTATTTTTCTTAACGAATCCAATGTGTTATTCTTTTGGAAAATTCTTAGATGAAAAATATAAACCTGCTTTTTATGATGCCGCCGTATCTTTTGTACATCCAATTACAGGACTTTTTCCCCATGCCAATGCCGGAGAATTATTTGTATATATGGGGATCGCCCAAGGCATTGAACAGCTTGGATTATCGCTTGGTCAATTGGCTATAAGATACTTTATTGTAGGTGTAATTGTTATCTTTTTAAGAGGAATTCTTACTGAAAGAATCACGGCCATTATGATGAAACAAAGAACTGACAAAATGAATACTGCAGAAATATAAAAGGAGGGGAATATATGTATAAGGCAGTCAAGATTATAAAAGGAAGTAGCGGCTGGGGAGGCCCTCTAATCATTAAACCCACTGAAACGAGAGATAAAATTGTTTCAATTACCGGGGGCGGAATTGACCCAGTAGCACAAAGAATTGCTGATTTAACCGGCGGAACTGCAGTAGACGGTTTTAGTACAGGTGTGCCTGATTATGAAATTGCTGTAGTGGTGGTTGACTGTGGAGGAACGGCTCGATGCGGGGTTTATCCGAAGAAAAACATATATACTGTGAACTTAACACCCGTAGGGCAGGCGGGGCCATTGGCTCAATATATTCAAGAAGATATATATGTATCAGGGGTAAAAGAAAACAACATTAGTGTTTATGAAGGCGTAATGGACATAGACGATGAACCTAAAGTGCAAACCCGGCAGAAAACAGAACAAAAAACACAAATACCGGTAAAATCAGGTTTTTTGACCAGAATAGGAAAAAGTGTAGGAAGTGTAGTCGGTAAATTATATCAGGCGGCAAGAGAAACCGTAGATCAAGTCATAAAAAATGTAATCCCTTTTATGGCATTTGTAAGTATGCTCATCGGTATCATTTTAAAATCTGGAATAGGCGATTGGATAGCCAATACGATTTCACCCTATGCAGGAACGCTGCCGGGTCTGATTGTAATATCTTTAGTGTGTGCTATTCCGGTACTGTCACCGTTATTAGGCCCCGGTGCTGTTATTGCTCAGGTAGTAGGCGTATTGGTTGGGGTTGAAATAGGAAAAGGAGCGATACCACCACAATATGCATTGCCGGCATTATTTGCAATAAATCCACAAGTTGGATGCGACTTTATTCCAGTTGGGTTAAGCTTAGGGGAAGCAAAACCTGAAACCATTGAAGTCGGTGTACCCGCAATTCTAATTTCACGTTTGATTACAGGACCTATATCTGTTCTCATAGCATTTGCATTCAGTATAGGCCTATATTCATAAACGATTTACAATGTATGGTATAATGCTCCTTTAAAAGCATTATACCATATGTTAATAATATTAATTTGAATAAATTTTTTCTGGAGGTTACTATGACATACAAAACTAAGGTTACAAAAATAGGTGAATTAGCGCTAGATTTCTTAAATGATAAAATGATTATTGTTTTCAATGATAATGCACCTGCAGAACTAGCAGAAATTTCTATTTTGCATACAATCGAAGGAGTCAAACAGGATATTTGTGTTGGAGATATAGTCGCTATTTCCGGAAAAGAATATTCCGTAACTGCAGTTGGAGAAGAAGCAAATAAGACATTTAGACAACTAGGACATTGTACTTTTAAATTTACCGGCATGTCATATGCAGAGCTACCAGGGCACATTGAATTAAAAGGTGATGGAATACCAGATGTAAAAATAAGTGACAGTATTGAAATCAAACATAAAAATAAATTGGAGTGATCATATGTTAGGTATAAATGATAGATTAAAAGAACTGGAAGAACAAGGAGAGAAAATATTAGCAAGCATTGTTGGGGCAGGACAGATGGGAAAGGGCATGGTCAGCCAAATGATGCTGATGAAGGGTCTTAAACCTGCAGTTGTAGTGGACATCAATCTTGACAGTGCAAAGAATGCATATAAAAATGCCGGACTTTCTGAGGATGAGTTTAAGGTTGCAAATACCGTTAGTGAAGCAAACAAATGGATAGAGCAAGGGAAATATGTTGTCTCAGAAAACGCAGAAATAGCCTCAAAAGCAAATCTCATTGATGTTGCAGTTGATGCAACAGGAGTCCCTGAAGTTGGAGCAAAAGTTGCTCTGGATGCAATTTATAATAAAAAGCATATTGTTATGCTCAATGTAGAATCAGATATAGTCATAGGACCTATATTGAAAAAATTTGCTGACAATGCCGGTGTCATTTATACTGGTTCTGCCGGTGATGAACCGGGGGCAGTAAAAGAACTCTATGATTTTGCAGACTCATTGGGATTTGATGTAAGGGTAATCGGAAAAGGCAAAAACAATACGATGGATTATGACTGCAATCCGGATACTGTTTTAGAAGAAGCAACAAAACGTGGTGTAAGCCCTAAGATGCTGTCTTCATTTAAGGATGGTACTAAAACAATGGTAGAAATGACAGCCATGTCCAATGCTACCGGATATATTGCAGATGTAAGAGGCGGCCATGGAACGTCTGGAAAAGTAGATGACTTACCAAACATATTTAGATTAAAAAAAGAGGGCGGCATATTGAACAAATATGGCATAGTAGACTATGTCAATGGAGTAGCTCCAGGCGTATTTGTTATTGTATCCAGCGAGCTTCCGGAAATAAACCATGAGATGGAATATCTGAGTATGGGTTCAGGACCTAATTATGTGTTATATAGACCCTATCACTTATGTAGTCTGGAAACACCATTGTCAGTTGTAAAAGCAGCACTGGATAAACAATCTACCATTGTTCCCATGGGCGCACCTATTTCTGAGACGATTACAGTGGCTAAAAAAGACTTGAAAAAGGGAGAGAAACTAGACGGAATAGGGGGATATACAGTATATGGGACCATTGAACAAGCAGATGTTGCAAAACAAATAGGCGCATTACCACTGGGGCTAGTCAGCAAAAAGACTACTTTGACGACAGATGTGAAAAAGGGGGAACTGATTACCTATGACATGGTACAACTGGATACCGATTCTCTAATTTATCAATTGAGAAAATTACAAGATACTATGTTCTAATAAAAGAGCACAAATTCTTTTCGGAGAGCTTTGTGCTCTCTTTTAATAAGATCATATATAAATATTTACTACACTTGCTATAGTAGGATATAATGATATTAAGCAAATTAAAAATGAGGTGTTGATAAATGAATATTACAAAGATGAAGGCAGATTTATATTGCCTAAATTGTAATAAAGATACCCTTCATGAAGTAACTTACATGGGAGATAGTATTGAGAAAATAATTTGTTTGGAATGTGAAACGACTCTGGAAATTGATGAGAAGTTAATAGTATCTACCTATGTAGCAGAAATTTTTAATAGGGTAAGAACAAAACCTGAACGTATGAGCAAAGAAAGTAAGGCTGATTTATCCAAATTTTTACGTTCCATACCATTTAGAGTGGTGACTAAACCCTATAGAATGATAAAGGAATATAAAACTGTAAAAGATATATCCAATGATTAATAATTCTAAGCTGTCAAGCAGTGTTAAGAAAATTCAAAAAAAAGTGTTGACTATAAATAAGAAAAATGGCATCATATAGTAATATAGACAAGTAGGAGTGATGCTGTGAAAATAGCAGTCATTGATGGACAAGGTGGAGGCATTGGAAAGTCAATTGTAGAAAATATTCGAAAATTAATTAAAGATGATATAGAAATCATTGCCTTGGGAACGAATTCTCAAGCAACTTCCAACATGATAAAAGCGGGCGCTGATGTAGGTGCTACGGGCCAAAATGCTATTAAAGTAACTTGTGAAAAAGTAGACATGATTGTTGGACCTTTGGCCATTATACTTACTGATTCTATGCTGGGCGAAATATCACAAGATATTGCCATTTCAATTTCAAAAAGTCCGGCTAAAAAATTCCTCATACCCATTAACAGATGCGGGGTAACCATCCCAGGCATAAAGAATGTTAGTATTCAGAATTTAATATGTGAAATTGTATATGAAATACAAGAAGATATAAAAAACCACGAAGGTTAATACTTTGTGGTTTTTTTTTCAGTAAAGGCCCAATTGCTCAATGTCTTTGAAAGCCCATAGGCGCGGCAATCTTTTACCAATTTTAAATTGCTATTTTAATATAGGGAACATCCCTCTGTGGTGTTTCTCTGTAGAAAGGAGATCAAAAATGAATACAAGAAAATTAGTATACAGCTCTGTATTTATAGCTTTGGGAATTATTATTCCGCAAATTTTTCACTTCATAGGAGGGCCTATGCTGGGAGGGGTCTTTTTACCCATGCACTTACCTGTAATAGCAGCCGGCATGTTATGCGGGCCGCTGGTAGGCATCATAACGGGCATCTTTTCACCTCTTTTAAGCGGTGCTATTACTGGGATGCCGCCGGTACCAAGATTATGGTTCATGGTAGCAGAACTGGGGATATATGGATGGGTAGCAGGCATGCTGTACTTTAAATATAAAAAAAATATATACATTTCTCTTTTTGCTGCCATGGTATCCGGAAGAGTGGTTTATGGCCTGTTAATTGCAATTGTAATACCTTTATTTGGCATAACATTACCCGGGAGTTTTAGTGTCACCGCTGCAGTAGCCAAAGGTTTACCGGGGATTATTATACAAATACTTTTATTACCGGCTATTGTTATAGTATTAGAAAGGAATATTTTTAAAAATGAATCCACTAAATCACTTGAAACAGGAACTTGAGGAAAAACATTATACTTGTGTCATTGGAAACGAAGAAAATATTTTATTCACATCCAAGGATAAGGGCGTAAAACCCCTATTAGATTTTTTTCAAAGTGATGAATATAAAAAGCATACCAATATTTATGTAGCGGATAAAATCATAGGAAAAGGAGCAGCCTTTTTATTAATTGCAATGTCGGTCAAAGGGTTATACACGCCAATAATAAGTGAGTCAGCTCAAGATCTATTATTTAAGCATCATACCGATGTAATCAGCGGTAAAGTTGTACCTTATATAAAGAATAGAACAGGAGATGGCCGATGTCCTATAGAATCGTCGGTAGTTAATGAAGATGATATCGAAAAAGCGCTGCAAAAAATTAACCAAACCCTTGAGAAGCTTAGAAATAATGCGTTGAACAATAATTAATTTATGGAGGATTTTGTTCCACAAAATCTTCCCAAAATGTAGTGGTGGCTCAACCGTGGCCACCATATTTATTTCTCATTAGAAAGCTTGATGAAAGCTTCACTCATTAGGAGTGCATAAAAACGGTCAATAGTTAATAATATTCTTGCATTATGGTTTATGTTGAGAGACATTAGGCATATAATTTTCATTACAAAATAAACAAAGGGCAATACATTTAAATATACTAGAGCTTGACGGTCAGTGCCTAAACCTCTACAAAGTATTACCACCCTTTGGTTTTAATTCCGTTGCACTTCATTAAAACTAGTATTTCTTCATTACAAATTATATACCAAATATCTCCTGTAGTTAATAATATGTATTCGTTCAGCAGGGCCTAATGAATTTACTAAAGTATGTATATTAGGAAATACTGTTATTCATTATCTTGTATCATCGAGAGGAACAAGGTGATGTGGTGATTTCTTAGATATTGGGATTACTATTGCTTAATACTCCTACAATTATATCGCAAAATGCATCCATAGAAGCTTTATCATTGAAACCAACTTGTGCAGAAGTATTAGAGCCCCCGCCTTTGCCTCCCAGATTTATGGCATATTTTTTAACCAGTTGTCCAAATTGTATATCGGAAGAAGGCATGTTATGAGCCAGTACGACAGCATTGTGAGAATCAGATACAAGTACTAATATTTTACTAGAGTTATTTAGAGTTCTTTTAATAATATTTTGTAGTACGTCTGTGCCATAATCTTGATAACGAAGCACAATAAAATCTTTTTCAAGCATGCCTATTTTTTCAGCTTCCAGCTTACTGATAGAATTTTTATAATCTGTAAGTTCTTTTCTTATGGATTTATTCTTCTCTTCTTCTTTTTTTATTTTGTCAATAATATTGCTGGAATTTCCGGAGTACATTCTATAGAGTTCAGTGGCAATTTCATGCTTAAATTGATAATCCCTTAATGCTCTTTGTCCACATTTAAAATAAATTCGAGTCATTCCTTTATATTTTTCATATTTAGTGATTTTGATGATGCCAACTTCCCCTGTATAAGAAGGATGCGTACCACAACAAGCAATACAATCTGTCTTTTCAATTGTTATTATTTTTATATCTTCTGATACATTAAGGGACTTTCTTAAAGAATATTTATCAGCTTCATCTTTACTATCAAGAAAAGTTGTATGTATGGGATAATTATTATACACGGCATTATTGGCTAAATTCTCTACACGTTCTATTATTTCATGATCTATATTTTGCATGTCGATATCCATAGTAACGGTATCACTGCTCATATGGAATCCTTTATTAGCTGCTCCATATTCACTAAAAAAGATGCCGGATAAAATATGTTCGCCGCAATGATTTTGCATCATATCCAAACGATGTGCCCAGTCGATTTGACAATGCACTTGTTTGGTTGCCGGAATAGAAGCAACTTGATGGTAGATAACGCCATCCTTTTCAATAACACGCTTTACATCACATCCTCCGATAGTGCCTTGATCTCCCGGTTGACCACCTGCTCTAGGCGAAAAAATAGTTTGATCCAATATAATAAATTGATCATCATCATTGTTGTGTATATCAACGATCTGACTATAACATTCGGTTAAATAAACATCTTCATGAAAAAGTTTAACGGTCATAATAACCTCCTCTTTAATTAATAATTGATAATGAATAATGAATAACTATTGATGATTTTGTTTCACAAAATCTCCTCTTTAACTATTAATTATTCATTGTTCATTATTAATTACTATTGATTCTATAGTAAGTCTCATAAATAGTCAAAATTCAGAAAAATAGATTTTTTTAAGGCAATAAGTAGTATTAAAAAAAAACTTTCTGTATAATAAAAACATAAAGATTTTAAAACCCTGGTTTTTGTAGTTTATCGTGGATAATCCGGGTTAAAGGATGAAACTTATGAAAAACATTTATGACTCCAAAAGTTGGTTATCGACTTTACGGCTATTAATCCTTATTGTCATTACCATTATTGTATATAAGTTCATGGATAATGCTGATGATGTATATATCAATGCCGGAGAAAAAGTAGGCAAAATAATCAGTTCAGCCAAACCATTTGTTTTTGGTGCCATTATAGCATACATATTCAATCCTATTGTAGAGCTTTTTGATAAAATAGTCATATCAAGAATCTTTTTTGATAAAATGAAACCAAAGCTTAGACGAGCTATTAGTACCTTATGTATCTATACAATATTGGTGTACCTAATCGTATCTGCAATGGTATATATTCTTCCCGAAGTGGTGACCAGTGTTACAGATTTATTTGAAGAATTACCGGAAATATTAGATAAGGGACAACAAATGCTGCTGGAATTTAACAATAATGTCTATAGTGGAGACGCAGATATACTGACAGTGAAGATTGCCGATTTCATTAATTCAATATTTGAAACTGTAGAAAATAAAGCGACAACCATTACCAGTACAGTTATCTTTAGTGCTATTTCTTTTACCACCAATACAATTGTGGTGATTTTATCATTGATTGCATCTGCCTATTTCATTATATCAAAGGATGTATGGGTGGAAGGGTCAAAAAAAATTGTAAAAGGATTATTTGGGAAAAAAGCAATTGTCAGATACAATATATTCTGGAAAAAAATGAACCGTACTTTTATTAAATATGTTTTAGGTAAAGCGCTTGCTTCAGCTATATTGGGCATAGTATGTTTCGTTGGTCTGATTGTATTAAAGAGTCCATACACAATGCTGATAAGCGTTGTTTTTGCTGCGACTAACATGATTCCCTACTTTGGACCATTTATTGGAGAAGCGGTAGGAGGTATATTAGTCGCTTTAATTGACCCATGGCTGGGGTTATGGGTTTTTCTCTTTCTGCTGCTGCTACAGTTTGTGGATGCATTATTTCTTACACCAAAGATGGTTGGGGATTCCTTGAAAATCAGTCCTATATGGATCATGTTCTCTGTTATCTTAGGCGGTAAGCTTTTTGGTATTCCAGGGATGTTCTTTGGGGCACCAATCACAGCGGTAATTTTAGATATTCTGAATTACAGACTCAATAAAAAGCTAATATTACAAAATAGTACAAATAAAAACTGAGGTGTAAAATGATACTATCGGATGGAACCATAAAAAAATATTTAGAGCAAGGTGACTTAAAAATTGAGCCAATCATTGAAGAACAAATTCAACCTGCATCAGTTGATCTAAGACTGGGAAATCATTTTTTGAAGGTAGATGAAAATACGGTTGAATCCATGTCATTGGATAAAGAAATTAAGTACTTGGAATTTACCAGTAACGAAGTGATTATTCCGCCCCACTCTTTCTTATTAGCAACAACATTGGAATACATAAAACTTCCCAATAATTTAACGGCTTTTGTAGAAGGACGAAGTTCTATAGGTAGAATTGGTCTTTTTATTCAAAATGCTGGATGGGTAGATCCAGGATTTGAAGGAGAGATTACTTTGGAATTATACAATGCTAATAGATTACCTATAAAGTTAACGTCAGGTCGAAGAGTTTGTCAGTTGGTTTTTGCCGAAATGGATAAAGAAGCGGTATGCCCTTATAACGGAAAATATCAAAAACAGAAAAGTGCGACAGGCAGTAGAGTCTATATGGATAAGAAATAACAAAATGTTACATTAAGAAGAAAAAATCCCCCCTGCTTTCATATTTGATTTTGACGCGAATAAAATAATATGGAGACAGGGGGGCAATTTATATATGTTGATTGTAATCAAGAAGAAAGTCATCATTACGAGTTTTTTAGCGGTAATGTTTGGGATATTAATATTATTCAATTTTGAATCAGTAATGGAAGTATTTGAAACAAAGTACTTGAGTGTAGTGGTCATTGATCCAGGTCATGGAGGAATAGATGGCGGTGCAGTCAGTTCAACGGGAGTTAGAGAAAGTGATATTAATTTAGCCATTTCTTTAAAATTAAAAAGTATATTTGAAGAAAATGGATGGAAAGTTGTTATGACCAGAGAAAAAGATGAAGGCCTTTATTCAGGAAATGGTAGCATACGCAGTAAAAAAATGCAGGACCTTGTAAACCGGAAGAAATTAATTGACAAAGCGGAGCCTGACTATGTTTTTATTATCCACCTTAACAGTTTCCCACAATCATCCTGCTATGGAGCACAAACCTTTTATCCCAGTCATTCACCGGAGAGCAAGCTGCTGGCAGCAGAGGTACAGAAAGCTTTACTTGAGGGTATTGATAATGGCAATCATCGCCAAATCAAAGCTAAAAATGATATTTTACTTTTAAAAAATGTGAAAGTACCTACTGTCCTGGTGGAATGCGGCTTTTTATCCAACAGCAATGAAGCTCAATTGCTTCAAACAGATGATTACCAAATGAAATTGTCTGAATGTATATATAAAGGACTTTTAGAATATTGTGAGGTTACAAATAATCCTCCAAAGAAAAGTATAGACTATGTAGTGAATGAATAATGTAAATAAGTAATAAATGGAGATGATTAAAATGGGTAAAATACTAGGTGCATATTTAATGCCTCATCCGCCGGTTATTATACCAGATGTAGGAAAAGGACAAGAGCAGAAAATTGAAAAAACCATTAAGGCTTTAAACAAGATGGGAGAAGACATAGCTGAGAAAAAGCCCCATACGATTATTTTGATTTCACCTCATGGGGCATTGTTTAAAGATGCCATATCTATTATGGGCATTTCAACTTTAAAAGGTGATCTCAGTCGATTTGGTGCAAAAAATGTAAAGATTGAAAAAGAAAATAACCTGGACTTTGTCAAAGAGCTTGATGGTGAAGCTTGGGAACAAGGAGTACCAACTGTTTTATTAGATGAAGAAAGAATAAGAGATTACAAATTAAATACAGATTTGGACCATGGGGCAGTGGTGCCGCTGTATTTTGTGGAAAAAGTGTACAAACCATACCAATTAGTTCATATCAACTATGGCATGATCCCCAGAGAAGAACAGTATCATTTTGGGAAAATCATTGCAGAAAGCCTGGCCTTCACTTCTAATGATGCTGTGGTCATTGCAAGTGGAGATTTATCCCATAAATTAACGCCCGATGCGCCTGCAGGGTATCATCCTAGTGGGCAGCAATTTGATAAAACCATAATGAAGCTCATCCAAGAGGGTGATGTAGAAGGGTTCTTTTCTTTGGAGGATAGCATTGTAACTGAGGCAGGAGAATGCGGATTGAGCTCTATAGATATTATGCTTGGCGCTTTTGATGGTTGGCGCATTTCCACAGATGTTTTATCCTATGAGGGGCCTTTTGGTGTAGGTTATGGTACTGCGATTATTCAGCCTGTGGAGAAAGATCAAAATAGATTGTTTTTAGATTGCTTAAAAAAGAAGTCCGATGAAAAAATCCTTTTAATACGTGAAAGGGAAGACCCGTTGGTAAGGCTTGCACGGAGGGCTTTAGAGGCTTATGTCAATGAGCAAATCACAATAGATTTACCAAGTTATACACAAGAAGATTTAAAGATCAAAAAAGCCGGTGTTTTTGTTTCAATTAAAAAAGATGGACAACTCAGGGGCTGTATTGGGACAACACAGCCTGTGGAAAACAATATTGGTAAAGAAATCATTAGAAATTCAATACATTCAGGCACTCAGGATCCTAGATTTTATCCAGTTGATAGAGATGAATTAGAACAATTGGTATACTCAGTGGATGTTCTGGGAGAACCTGAGGAAATATTCAGCAAAGAAGAGCTTGATGTCAAAAAATATGGTGTTATTGTGGAAAAAGGATTTAGAAAAGGATTGCTGCTTCCAAACCTTGAAGGCGTTGAAACTATAGAGGATCAGCTAAATATTGCACTTAAGAAAGCGAATATCACCAAAGACGAAAAATATAAAATGTACAGGTTTAAAGTAGAAAGACATAAATAAATTATTCAAACTGTGGATAACTTGTTGATAAAAAAAACTGCGTACTGCTAAAGGTTAGTTATTTCAATGGATTAAAGGGTGATTTGTTTTCCACACCAGTTTTGGGATATTTGCTTCTAACAGTTAAATTCTTATGTGGAAAACTAATGAAAAGGTGTATTTTGTTTGTGATGACATGTTGATAAATATTTCGACAAATATTCACAGATTAACATAATATTTATTGGATCTTGTGAAAGGATGTATTATTATGTTGAAAGAGAAAGAATGTATGTATTATGAAAAATTAAGGGATGATACTGTTAAATGCACATTATGTCCGCATTACTGCTTTATTGAGGACAAAAAAGCAGGGCTTTGCAAGGTCAGGTACAATAAGAAGGGTACTTTATTGAGTACCAATTATGGAAGAATATCTTCCTATGCAATGGACCCTATTGAGAAAAAACCTTTAAAAGATTACTATCCGGGATATAGAATATTGTCTATAGGAACTTTTGGATGCAACCTTGAGTGTGGGTTTTGTCAAAACCATAATATATCCCAAGAAATAAAAGAAGGTGTACTAACAACACCTCAAAATATTGTAGATATGGCCATTCATGAAAAGAATAATATAGGCATTGCATTTACCTACAATGAACCTTCTATTTGGTATGAGTTTGTTTTGGATACGGCAAAGCTTAATCAGAAAAAAGGAAAGAAAAATGTACTGGTGACCAATGGTTATATTAATCAAGCACCTTTAAAAGAATTATTACCCTATATAGACGCTATGAATATAGATTTGAAAGGGTTTAGTGATGAATATTATAAGGAATGCAAAGGGCGCATTCGGCCTGTGTTAGATACCATAAAAACAAGCGCTCAAAAGTGCCATATCGAGATAACTACTTTATTAGTAACCGGTAAAAATGATAATATAGAAACCATAGAAGATATTGCTAGATATATCAGTACCATAGATGATTCAATACCTCTTCATCTTAGTCGGTATTTCCCAAGATACCAATATAAACAGGCACCTACTGATATACATTTTATGAATCGAGCAAAAAAAATAGGTTTGAAATATCTTAAAAAAGTGTATTTAGGAAATGTTTAAAAAAAGAAAGCTCTATTGAAATGGAACAAAAATTCCAATGGAATAGAGTTTGCTTAACGGAGAGATTTTATGCTAAAGGAAAAAGTATTATATCAAGATAATCTGCCGGTCAATATTTTTGTTGCCAGTTTTGAAGAATATCCCATACATTATCATGAGGAACTAGAGGTTATCTTTGTTCTGGATGGAACCATAAAGGTTAAGGACGGATACTATACTTATGCTTTAAAGAAGGACGATGTTCTTATTATTAATAACAGAGAGCTTCATAGCATAATGTGTACAAGTGAACAAAATGTCATATTGATTTTACAAATTGATCTCAATTTTTTTAGGAAATACCATTCTAACTTAATCAATCCTTTTTTTATAACAGACACCTCTTATAATGCGGACAAGGTTAATGAACCCTTAGAAAAATTAAGAAAACTGATGATAAGAACTATGGTGGAAGCTTTGAATAAAACAGAAGGCTATCAAGATAGAATTATAAAATATACCAATGATTTTATAACAGAGCTTATTAATGATTTTCAATACTTTTCCATGGATGACGGTAAGTTTGTCAATGAAATGAAAAATAAAAGCAATAAAATTCTTGCTGAACGGGTTAATCGCATTACCAATTATATTTATGAAAATTATTCTAGAAAATTGACCTTACAGGAAATAGCTGAACGTGAACATCTAAGTGTATATTACTTATCTCATGTTATTAAAGAAGCTACTGGATTAAGCTTTCAAGATTTTCTGAACTTTGTTCGAGTCGAGGAATCAGAAATGCTGGTTTTAGGTACGGATAAGAAAATCAGTGAAATTGCTATGGAATGCGGATTCTCAGCACCAAGATATTATGTAAAATATTTTACAAAATGGTTTAATTGCCATCCGGACGAATATAGAGAACTTTACTTAGATAAAGTTCGGGGTGAAGAAACCAAAGGAAAGTTTACTACATATAACAAAGAAAGTATTTTAAGCATCATTAAGACACATTTTAGTAATGTATATGCCCATTATAACAATAGTGGCACAAAATCTATTGAGGTTATAGAAGTTGATAGTAAAGGTGATACAAGACCATATCTAAAAAAAAGCTGGAGGACATTAATTGTAGAAGACATCAACCTTTTAGTTTATAGTGAAGCATTAAAACAGCTAATAGAGATCTGTGAAAGTCTGAATATTAAAATTATAAAAGTATTGAATGTCAACTTATCAACCAATATTGAAGCTTTGATTAACGTTTTAGATTTGGGTTTAGGCCTGATCATAACCATTTCTTATAAAGACGTCAATCAAGTTTCAGTGGACATATATCAAACAATAAAAAGATTAAGCGTTAGAAGAGAAGACATCGAAAAAAAATTAAGCTTCGAAATTATTGTTGAAAATGAAAACCCTAGGGATGTTTTAAAAAAAATCCAAGAAAAAGCCGGCAGCAATTTAGACATAAAGATATCTGAACAGTCCGTTAATGTAGACCGGAATTATGTATATGATTCGGTTTTAATGGTACCCGGTATTATACAAAGAGGGCTTTTGGAGGATATATCTGATTCATATATTGCTGTAGATTCTATGGATTCCTATACGATGATGAAAGGTGATAATGGGATTATAACATCAGCAGGAATAAAAAAGCCGTCATTTTATGCGCACAAAATGATCACTGACCTGGAGGGTGAAATTCTAGCTTCAGGAAAAAATTACATCATTCTAAAAGATCTAAATGCTTATAAAATTTTGATATATTCAGCGGATTCTTATTTTGAAGAGGTTTATAAAAACATACAACCTCCTGAAGAACTTGTATCCCTTATAGAAAATACGCAAATACAAAATGAATTTATTATAAAAATTAATCATATTAACGGTGAATATAATATTAAGAAATATCGCATTAGTAAAAAGAATTGTATTTTTTCTATTTATGCAAAACTGGGATTTCCGGATATTATAAAAGAGGAAACAAAGCAAATAATAGAGTGGGCATCATATCCACAGGTGTTTGTAAGAGAAACAAAGGCAGACGGCCATTTAGAAATTCAATCCAATATAAGCGAATTTTCAGCTGAAATGATCATAGTAGAAAAGAAATAGGATAAGAACAATTAATAATGAATAATGAATAATTAATAATTTAGGATGATTTTCTGTTAGAAAATCTCCTTTTTAGTTTTTGAGAAATCTAAGGTAGATTTTGTGAAACAAAATCTACCTTAACTATTCATTATTCATTATTTAACCTGTCCCCTATTTTTGTATTAATTTGCTATTTCAAAAAATATTAGCACCAACAATCACAGCAAACAAATACAAAAAAGAGAGCAACTGCATAATTGAATATTCTGAAAAATCATACTAAAATATTTACAGAGTCGTTCGTAAATGTTAAAACTAAACCACTGAATTGGAGGGAGAAAACTATAATGAAAGTTTTACTAATAGGTGTAGGTGGCGTAGGGGAATCGCTTGCAGCAATAACTAAAGATGTAGACCCAAATAGTGAATGGATGGAACAAATGGTTCTTTCTGATTACGATGTGAACAGAGCGAAAGAGGTTTCTAAGAGATTAGGGGAAACAAGATATCCTGCAGAAAAAATTAATGCATCTGATTTAAATGAAATCGTTGCAATGGCAAAAAAATATGATGTTGAAATGATCATGAATTGTGTAGACCCAAGATTCAACGAAACTATTTTTGACGCAGCATTTGAAGCTGGTGTAAATTATATGGACTGTGCTATGACTTTATCAAAAGCTCACCCTGAGAAGCCATATGAAAAAACACATATTAAACTTGGAGATTATCAGTTTGACAAAGCTAAGCAATGGGAAGAAAAAGGATTGCTGGCTGTTGTTGGTTCCGGAGTTGAACCAGGAATGTCGGACGTATTTGCAAAATATGCTCAAAAGCATTTATTTGACGAGATATATGAATTAAACGTAAGAGATGGCGATAATTATGAAGTAGAAGGTAAAGACATCGCATTTGGTTTTTCCATTTGGACAACCATTGAAGAATGTCTGAACCCACCACTTATTTGGGAAAAAGATAAAGGTTGGTTTACAACCGAACCTTTTTCAGAGCCAGAAGTATTTGTATTCCCAGAAGGAATCGGCCCGGTTGAAGTTGTTAATGTAGAACATGAAGAAGTTGCGCTAATGCCTAGATATATTGACTGTAATAGAGTCACTTTCAAATATGGTATCGGTCAGGATTTTATCGATTGCTTAAAGTATTTAAGATCTTTGAATATGGATGACAAGAACATGAAGATAAAGGTAGGAGATTCAGAAATCACGCCTAGAGACTTTTTAGCTAAAGCTGCACCCAACCCATTAGAGATCGGAAGAATTATGAAGGGCAAAGGTTGTGCAGGTACTTGGGTAACCGGTAAAAAAGATGGTCTGTATAGATCTGCTTATTTGTATCAAGTTGCGGATAACCAAGAATGCTTAGAAAGATATAATACTCAGGCAGTTGTTGCTCAAACTGCATTTAACCCGGCGCTGATGATGGAATTAATTGCTAAAGGTATTTGGACAGGCGCTGGTGTACGTGGACCGGAATACTTTGATCCGGACCCATTCTTAGAAAGAATGGAAGGCTACAAGTTCCCGGCTGGATTAATGGAAATGGATTCGGAATACAAAAGCAAAATGGAAGCCAAAGATATTTTAAAACCAGTCAGATAAATAACAATGAACAATGAATAATTAATAATTGAGGATGATTTTCTGTAGAAAATCTCCTCTTTTTGAGAAATCTAATAAAGATTTTGTGAAACAAAATCTACCTTAACTATTAATTATTCATTATTAATTATTAATTCTTAAACCCCAAATCTCTTAATATAATATAATGTGTGAGGTGAAGGGAATGAAAAAGAATGCGCTGTTATGGACCGCCATCTGTATAACGTGTATGACCATTATGCTTATTGTTGAGAAGTTATTAAGGTAAACACTTGAAAAACCTCTCTTTTTATCGTAATATATTAAAAAGCCAATGATGCAGGGAGGAAAGCGTATGAGACATGTATTATCTGTATTAGTAGATAATCATCCTGGAGTATTAAGAAAAGTTGCAGGATTGTTTAGCAGGAGAGGGTATAATATTGACTCGTTGGTCGTAAGCGAAACTGAAAATTCCCAAATATCACGCATGACCATTGCTGTACATGGTGACGAAAATATATTAGAACAGGTGATTAAACAACTTGGTAAGTTAGTAGATGTTATTAAGATAGAAGATGTCACCAATCGTCAAACTGTAAGTAAACAACTTCTATTAATAAAAGTAAAAGCAGATATCAAATCGAGGATAGATATCATTACGTTGATGGATGTATTTAGAGCTAGGATCGTACACATAGGGAAAAAAAGCTTGATTATCGAAGCCACAGGAGAAAAAAGTAAAATTGATGCGATTATTGAGACGTTACAGCCTTTCGGCATTATTGAACTGGCAAAAACCGGAACGGTAGCGATGCTAAGAGACGTAGAAGAAGAATAAGCATAATAAATCCACCACAATACGTGTGGTGGATTTTTAGGTGGGATATTATCACCAACTACTAAGACATATGGAGGGAGAAAATGGAGTTAAATAAGGATAAAATAATTCAATATATAGACAAAATGATGTTTTACCATGACATACCTGGACTAGCTGTTGGCATAGGAAAAGATAACCAATTAATTTTTCAGGAAGGTTTTGGGTATAGGAATATTGAAACAAAAGAAAAAATAAACGCTGATACAGTTTTTCACATGGCATCGGTAACAAAATTGTTTGTAGGAACTGCAATGATGCAGTTAATGGAGAAAGGTCTTGTAGATATCAATGAGCCGGTTAAAAAATATGTTCCATATTTTGAAATCAGTGATCCAAGATATGAATCCATAACGGTCAAGCAAATGTTGTCCCATACTTCTGGGATGCCCGATAGTGATGACTATGGATGGGAAAATCCTAAATATGATGAGAAGGCATTAGAAAATTATGTAAAAGCGCAAGCTGAAGAAAATCTTCACTTATTATGGAATCCGGGAGAAAAATTTGCGTACAGCAATATAGCTTATGAAATATTGGGAGATTTAATATCAAAAGTATCCAACCAATCCTTTGAAGACTATGTACAAGAAAACATATTTAAACCACTGGGAATGAATCAATCGTCTTTACTAACCTTTAAAAGAAACTATGAAGAAATAGCAGCGCCGCATATAAAAAATGAAAACAAGCAAGTCGTCTTTAGTAAAGTCTTTCCTTACAGCAGAGCCCATGGGCCCAGTTCAACTTTGACTTCAAATATACAAGACATTCTGATTTGGGCATCAGCCCATTTAAATAAAGGCGAATATAATCATTGCAGAATATTAGAAGAAGATACATACAAGATAATGTGGCAACCTGTTGCTATGATTAATTCAAGAGAACAGATTTGCTTAAGTTGGTTTTTTAGAAAACATAAAGCATTAGGGCTTTATGGACATGAAGGCAGTGACATTGGCTTCAGGTCCAGCTTTGCCATTGCTCCGGAGGAAAATATGCATATTAGCATACATGCCAATATTCAATCAGCCCCAACAAGAAGAATTCAAAAAGGGATATGGGACATTCTTTTAGGAGATGAACCGGAAATAAAATAAAAAAACAGAGGACAGAAATATGCGTAGGGAAGGGTCCTGGTGCCTTTTCGTTTAGCAATAAAACCATTTTGTAGGTTGGGTCTTAATGCCCAACCTAATTTATTTTAAGCAACGGCTACTTGCATTTCCATATTTTAAATTTCCTTAAAATATATATTAATATAAAAAAATAAAA
>JANQMT010000194.1:0-8798 GCA_028279945.1 Clostridia bacterium | reverse complement strand
TGTTCACGACTTTTATAGTCCATCTACCACCTAAATTTTCTGACCAAATGAACACAAAAAAACGAATATTCATACACCTGCATTCATTTTTCTAGTACTTTTTCGATAAGCTGACCACTAGCATGGCCAGTGGTTTCAGACATGAAACAAAATATTTTTCGGATGAATCATCAATAAAAATTAGTTTAACTTTATATTTATCTTTCGCTTTAACGCTATAAACAACAATAAAGTAATCAATAATATCCATAATGCGTAATATCCTAAGGAAAGCCAAGTGGCTGTCTGTTTTATGATATCTAAATATCCTAAATACGTCCAATAAAAAGGGGACCAATACAACAAAAATTGTTGGCTGCCGGGAATCATTATGGCACCAATGATTGAAATTGAAATGGGCAGAAACATGATTTTGACATTAGCGATAGCTGCCATTTGGTTAGGACTGGTTATACCCGTCAAAAATCCAAATAGGATAACAATTAACAGGTTTGCTATGGTGAAAGCTAAAAGCATGACCCAATGAAATTGATGGTATCCCATAATCAGCATGACGATAAAAACCTGAACAACCGAGATCAGACAGCCTACTAAGCTCTTTCCTACAATAAATTCACCTTTATTCATGGGCGTAACATTAAGAGCGCGTATGGTTTTAGATTCCTTCTCTTCAACAATATTTAATCCGATAATCATTCCGGCAATTGCAATGCACATCATGATAATTGAGATGGTACCGATGACTGATACAGGAGAGTCCTCCACACCAATATTGGAGAACTGAACATTTACTATGGGGTTGTTATTAATGCTCCCATCAGAGTGGTATTGATACAATATCATTCTTAGTATCCGGTCTAAGTCCGAGCTTTCATTGCCTTGGGACAATATTACATAATTTCCATCTGATAGAGTTAGGCCGATAACATCATCAATGGCCATGACCCTGTCTTCAAGAGCATGAATGTCATGGTAATATTCTACGGATGCATATTCTAAAATTTGATCCACAACAACTGAATCAATGGTTTGATCCACTGCAAAAACAGCTGAAGATGACTCAGCAGTGGGAACAAATAAAGAAATAATAAAAGCCAGTAGAATAGGGGCCGCTACCATGTATAACACAATTGAATTTTTTATATTATTTAAAAAATCTCGATAAGCAATACTTGCAATTCTTTTCATAGTCAACCTCCTATACTACAATGATTTTGTAAACATCCATCTAGCTGTGATGAAAGTAATAACTCCAATAATAAGTGTCAGTGCGGATGTGTTCCATATTAAAGCATGATTTCCAGAGAAAAATAAAGCTTCTTTAAACGCAAACAGCATGGAATAAACGGGTATTATTTTTATGATGGTTGGGGCAAAATGAGGCACCAAATATGATACAAAAGGTAAAGTTAAAAGAATGCTGACTGCTATGATCCAAACCATTGCTTTAGTGATATTATCAAAGATAGAGGCAATTAAAAGGCCTAATCCGGATCCCATCAAACTCCCCGTAATCGTGAGAAGCAGTAAGTAGCCAAAATGAACATCAAAACCTATAGTGAAAATAGTACAAATCAAAAGGGACATAATACCCAAAGCAATTAATACAATTTCCTTGGAGATGAAAAAAGCTGTAAAACTACCGGGTGTAACCGTATAAGCTCTTAAAGTATCTTCTTCTTTTTCTGAGAAAACCATAGTGGCGATTAGAAATAAACCTAACAAAGCCGGTTCGGTAACTAGGAATATAGGGATAATAAGATGGTTAAACGGTGCAGTATTAGTTGTTTCCGTTAGTACTCTTGAAGTGATGGAGATATTTTCGGAGTATTCTCCCAATAAAAATTTTGTTTCTAAAGCTAAAAGATTTTTAAATTTCTCATTTTCATGTCCTTGGAGTATATATTCTATTTCATTTTCATTTTTCACGACCATTCCTATACTGTTGAAATTTGCCGCCATGTTTTCGTAGAGTTGGGCTCTGGACTCTACGGGTATTAAATGGCTGTCCAACTGAAAGGCACCGGGCAGGTCTGCAGCAGTTTTTTCTGTTTCAAAAGTGATATAACCAGTAGGTTCTATATTTAAATCTTCAGGTATAATAAAATTAATGGCGATAACGAATAGAATAACAATGAATAAAGTGATATAAAAAAAGTAATTATATATCATTAGTCGAGTATCTTTTAATAAAAGACCACTGAATTGACCCATGCTAATCCAACCCCCTACCGGTCACTTTAGTGAATATGGTTTCTAAAGTTGCTTCCTGTGAATGTAAGGTTAATATTTCTTTATTGGAAATCAGATGGTTAAGCCTTGATTTATCTTCAATATTGATGGTGGATAAGGTTTCTGTGCAAGGACGACCATCCTCCAGATATTCAATTTTAACCAATTTTTCTCCATATTTTATTTTAAGGTTTTTAGGTGAATCCACAGCGCTAAGCTTACCTTGATCTATGAAGGCGACAGTATCACATAATTCTTCAGCGATATACATGTTGTGAGTTGTCAAGAAAGTCATAATACCCTCTTTTTTCTTTTCCATAATGATATTTTTTATCTTTTGAGCAGTGGTTGGGTCAAGGCCTGAAGTAGGTTCATCTAGGAACCAAATTTTAGGTTGATTAATCATAGAGCGTGCAAAGACTAATCTTTGCAGCATGCCTTTAGAATAGCTTTCTGCTTTTTTCGAAGCAGCATCTTCAAGACCAACCATTCTCAAAAGATTCATAGGATCTTCAGTATCGCCGTCAAACATCTTTTTATAAAAATTTAAATTTTCCAGACCGGTTAATTTTCGATAGACATTAGGTGCTTCAAAAGATACACCGATTGTGTTTAAATAGTTTTTATCTTTAAAAGAGATATTCTTTTTATCTAATAGAACCTGGCCTTTTTGTAAGGGGAGCAGTCCTATTAGAATATTCTGTGTTGTTGATTTACCTGCACCGCTAGGGCCTAAGAAGCCAAATATTTCACCGTGATGAATAGAAAACCGGATATCCTGTACTGCTAAATCGGAATCATGGGTGTAAGAATAGGATAGATTTTCAACCTGTAGCATTTAATACACTTCCTTTCCATGTGACTTGATGGTCATGATAATGGTAATATTAAAGGAAATAGTCTTTAAAATATTATCGCAATATAAAGAATATTTCCTTTTTTTACTAATAACGTATATAATAAATAATATATCTATAGTTTTTCTTTAGAATGATTTTTTATGCCATTTTCTAAAATATCAATAACACTGTGGGTCAGTGCTCTATAATCTTCATTATTTTCCCACTGAGTATGGGATTTACAATATATTTCCCCAATACTTATGTTAAGGTGATATAAAAAGTATGCGGCCACATCTAGATTTATTTCTTGACGAATATCTCCGTTTTTTTGGCCTTTTTCAAGGAGCGATTTGAGATATACATGAGTTTTTTCTTCCATTTCACCTAAAATTTCTTCACGTAAAGCAGTGTCGTTATGAAGAAATAGAGCGATTGATGCATATTTGGGATGTTCTGTCCCAAACTTTATGCCTGCGTCAAATAAATTTTTAAAATAGGAAAAGAAATTATCACTCTGATGACATTGAGCGAAATATTGCATTTTATGTTCCATGATATGGTGGATGATATATTTATATAGATCTTTTTTATCTTCAAAATATTGATAAAAGCTTCCTTTTGCAATCTGAGCTTTTTCTACAATCCGATTAATGCTTGCCGTATTGAAATCATAGGTAGAAAATTCATCCAGCGCACTTTCTATGATCTTATTCTTTTTTGGTTCTTGTAAATTAAAAAAAGTTTGTTTTGGCATTTAAATCTCCTTCTTTTTTTTCGAGTGACTGTGAGGTCATATTATCATTTATTCATTAAATTGTCAAGTTTGTGATTGGAGATCAATATGCTGTTAGATTTCATCTATTTAGGGTAATATATACTAAAGTATTAAAAAATTAAGAATATAGGAGGGATGTCTCTTGAAAAAATTGATTATGATGGCTTTAGTATTTCTGGTCATTTTTTCAATGATTACCGGATGTAATGGAGGTGATCAGCCAGAAGTGGTTGAAGAAAGTAATGAAGGAGAAACAGTGGATGAAAGCAGTGCACCCATAACTTTTGAGTCTGTAGATATAAATGGAACCGCTGTAACCTCTGATATCTTTTCACAGAGCAAAATAACCGTCGTCAAGATTTGGGGAACTTTTTGTGGACCATGCATCAAAGAAATGCCCGATTTACAACCACTTTATGAAGAGCTAAAAGATAAAGATGTTAACCTTATCGGTATTATGGTAGATGTATCTGAGGATCAAAATATTGAGGCAGCAAAATATATTTTAGACAGCAGTAATGTAAAGTTTACCAATATTATTCCGGATAAAAACTTATACGAGCAGTTGATCAGCCAAATACCCGGTGTGCCTACTACATTTTTCATAGATGAAGAAGGCAAAATAATTGGCGAACCACTTGTGGGAGCCAGAAGCAAAGACGACTATATGAAGATTATTAACAGTATATTAGAAAGCATAGAGTGAAAAATTGATGCCTCTTTTTCAAAAAAAAATGCTTTTCATGTGTTACTATTGAATCAGTCAAAATTAAAATCCAAGCTATAATTGAAGAAAAAATTGCATATGATATTACGTATCTGCATATGTGCGTTCAACTTTTATTTTCAGAGAGAACGTATAGTTCTTTTTGAACATATCATTAATAATACAGATGGAATAGGTGGTATGTGATATCATCCGTGTAATTCCTATATTACACTCCACCTAAGGTAAATTCGAGTTTGATGGAGGTTGGGAATCATGATGGATAAATATAGTGTACTTGAAGAAAATTTGAAGAATACCTTCAATATGGATGCAATAGACTTTGAAACCACGGAAGAGATTGAGCCGCTGGAAGGCATTATCGGTCAAGAAAGAGCTGCAAATGCACTTGATTTTGGTCTCGAAATAAAAAAAAGAGGCTACAGTATTTATGTTTCCGGGCTTAGCGGTACAGGAAGAAATAGTTATGTTAACCTGATGTGCAAGAGAAAAGCCTGTACTCAATTACCACCACAAGATTGGGTGTATGTATACAACTTCAAAGAAAATACAAAACCCATTGCGTTATCCTTTAATCCTGGGGAAGGAAAAAGGTTTAAAGATGAAATCGAGTGGATGATCAATAATCTAAAGAAAGAAATAGAAAATGCTTTTGTAAGTAAAAACTATGAGAGTATGAAAAGTGTTTTGTTTAAACAATATGACGATGAATCTGAAAAGTTGATTAACAATCTCAATGGTATTGCAGAAAAGTTCGATTTCAAATTTATACAAACTGAAAAAGGACTTATCAGCATGCCCATTAGAGATGGCAAAATGATGAAAGAAGAGGATTATAAAAGTCTAACCCGAGAAGAATATGAAGACCTTAGAGAAAGAAGCAGTGCCTTGGCACTGGAAACAGTAGATGTCTTTAATGAAATAAAGGATTTAGAAGAAGAATATCAAGATCAGTTAAAAAAGCTGGAAAACGAAATCGCCACTAAGATTATTGAGCTTTATATTACAAGAACTATGAATAAATTTAAATTCAATAATAAATTAATCAAGTATTTTGATATGCTTCGAGAAGACATCATAGAACATATTTCAATGTTTAGAAATGAAGACAGCATTTCAAATAATCCTTTAGCGATTCTTCAGGGATCATCCTCAGAATCATTTTTTAAAAGATATAATGTTAATTTATTTATTGATAATAGTGAAAAACAATGTGCACCTGTTATTATGGAAAATAATCCTACTTACAAGAATTTAATTGGAAGTATCGATTATAAAACAGAAATGGGTGTTGCCAAAACAGATTTTATGTTTATAAAACCCGGAGCATTACATCAAGCCAATGGAGGATATATTATTTTACAGGCCTTGGATGTGTTATCTAATCCATTTGCTTGGGCAGGTTTGCTAAGAGCACTAACAACAGATCAAGTGACGATAGAAGGCGTAGAAGCCAACTATGGTTTTGCATCACCCATCGCATTAAAGCCTGAACCAATCCCATTAGACATTAAGGTTATCCTTATCGGAAATCCATATATACGCCTGTTACTTTTTCAGCATGATGAAAAGTTTAGAAAATTATTTAAGGTGGTTGCCGATTTTGATACTGAGATGGATAATAACAATGAAAATATCATTAAGATGGCTCAATTTATTGCCGGTCAGTGTAAGAAAGAAAATTTAAGACATTTTGATAAACATGCTGTAAGCAAAGTTGTAGAATACAGCTTTAGATTAACCAGTCATCAAAACAAATTAAGCTCTAGGTTTAATAAAATAGCAGATATTATTTTCGAAGCGGATGCATGGGCAAGTAAGGAAAGCAGCGGTGTTGTAGAGGTAAGACATATAGATAAAGCCATTAAAGAAAAAAATTATAGAAATAATCGATATGAAGAAAAGTTACTGGAAATGTTTGATACAGGTGACATCTTACTGGATATTGACGGAGAGAAAGTGGGTATTATTAATGGGTTGGCTGTTTTGGATACAGGTGAGTATAGCTTTGGCAAGCCCAGTAAAATTACCGTGTCTACTTATCAAGGAAGAGCCGGATTGATTAATATTGAAAGAGAAGTTAAAAACAGCGGACATATACATGATAAAGGTGTCATGATTATCAATGGATATTTAGGCTATAAATACGCACAGGAGCATCCATTGACGTTATCGGCAAGTATTGTTTTTGAACAGCTCTATTCAGGCGTAGACGGAGACAGTGCTTCCAGTACAGAATTGTACGCCATTTTATCAAGCCTTTCTGAAGTACCTATTAAGCAGTATATTGCCGTAACGGGGTCGGTGAATCAAAGAGGTGAAATACAGCCTATAGGCGGTGTTAACGAAAAAATTGAAGGGTTCTTTAAAGTCTGTAAGCAAAAAGGCTTAACCGGTCAGCAAGGCGTCATGATTCCTCATCAAAACGTAAAGAATTTAATGCTGAGTGAAGAAGTCATTGCAGCTGTCCGATTAAAGAAATTTAACGTTTATTCTGTTAAAAGCATAGATGAAGGATTAGAAATATTAACCGGAATACCTGCAGGCAAAAAAGATGAATACGATCAATATCCAAAAGGAAGCATTCATTATCTCGTCAATGAAAAACTTAAAAAATACTCTAAATCCATTAATAAAACGGATAAGACGGATGAACAAAAGAAAGTAAATATATAAACTTGTTACCATGTGTAGTGTCGGGTCGCCGTGCCCGACTTTTAGTTTTTTTGCAATAATAATTTGATAGATATTTTTAGACGGTTTTTATAGCCCATTCTTAGTCAACCACTTCACTCTCAGCTTTTTTTAAACTTAGATAAAAATACATAAAGGCATTGAAAAAAAATATAAGAAGACATATTATATATTATAAATGATACTGATAATCATTTTAAGATATACTACGGGTTTCATTAAAGTGTTATGGATCATATATATTTTGCTGTATTTTCAGAAGAGGGGATAGAGGAACAATGGACGTAAAAAAAAGATTAAAATCACATCACGATTCTATGGACTTTAAAGTAAGTATGATAAGAGGTCCCAAAAAAACGGTTGATTTTTTAGATGAAAATAATGGTATCAGCCACAATAAGAAAAAATCGTGTATCTACATCCACGTACCTTTTTGCACTAAAATATGTACCTTCTGTAGTTTAACAAGAAATTTAAGTGAGCCTGTTGATGATTATCATAAACTTGTAATAGAAGAAATTGAAAATTACAGTAAATTTGATTATATTAAAAATACTGTTTTTGATGCAGTCTACTTCGGTGGAGGGACTCCTACAACTTTAAAAAAAGAATATTTAAAAGACATTTTGTGTGCTTTAAAGGATAATTTTAATTTCACTGATGATGCCGAATTTTCTACTGAAACAACTGTAACAGAATTTGAGCAAGATAAAATCATTATGCTTAAGAACGAAGGCCTCAATAGACTCAGTATAGGCGTTCAAACTTTTTCCGACAGAGGAAGGTCCATATTAGGCAGAAAAGGCAGTGGGGATATTGCCTATAAAAAGATTCAAACACTTTTGGACCAAGGGTTTAGAAACATAAATATTGACATCATTTATAATTATGATAACCAAACTGAAGCTGAACTTTTGCAGGATTTAAATAAAGTTTATGACCTGGATTTGGCCGGATTTTCTTTATATTCACTTATGAACATGGGAAAGTTTAAGTCAAATATAAAGAGAGATAGCAATGTTGATAAGAGGCTGTTTGATACTATAGCTGATAACAGCGAAAAAGAAGGGTATCATTTTATTGAATTAACAAAAATGGTAAAAAGAGATCAATACAAATATATCATCAATCGACATACCGGACAAGATACTTTACCTTTAGGTGCCGGTGCGGGAGGAAATTTAAATAGCTTTATCATCATGAATAAGATAAATCTAGATGAATATAGACAATCCATCAGCCAGTTCAGTAAAAGAAAAGGCATGCTATTAAATGCTCAATATATGGAGCGCATGAGAATAAAAGGAGATTTGCAAAGAGGCATAATACCTCAAAATTACAGCTTAGTTAAAAATAATAAAAAAATATCTAGGTTTATAGCAACTATCTTGGATAAAGGATTAGCTTCTAAAAAAGATGAAAAGATACGCTTCACTAAAGAAGGTATCTTTTGGGGAAATAATATATCCAAAGAGTTTTTGGATTTATTATAATTATAAAATCATGAGTACAAAAAAGGTTGAACAGA
>JANQMT010000192.1:0-6716 GCA_028279945.1 Clostridia bacterium | reverse complement strand
TAAATCAATTAAAGATTTTGTGTACAGGATAATTTTAATCTCAACTGTCCATATTAGTCCTATGGTCGAGCTATCTAAATACATAAATTTTTCAATTATACGTTCTAAAACTCTCCTTTGTTCTAATCACTTTCAGTAAATTAATTCAACTTTTCGACCCTGACCCCTTATATTTTCTTGGAATTACCAGTGCCAGACTTTCACTGGCTAGTATGATCCAGCTTTGCTGGAGGCACCATAAAATTAAAAAGAGCTTTATCCCTCAGCGGCCATATAAGATGAGAAGCTCACAATAGAGAAAAACTCCTCGAGTATCCAACTGGCTCTTTTAAATAAATTAAAAAAGCACTTATTTGCCCTTAGTCTTTAGAAGGTCAGCCTGTTATTTAACCAACATTCACAAGAAGAAACAAATAAGTGCAACATTGTTATTAATTTTGGGTATACTCTTTGTTCCGGTCTATTAATTACTCTGCAATTCGTGTAACATCCATCCCAACTCCACTGTGCATACAATTTGAGTTTGTAGGATCAATAAACATAGTGTTTTATCCTTCTTTATTCAAACATTCTATATCAAAATTCAAGCTTCAACCAAATTCCTTTTTTAATACGATATCGTGTAAGAAGCATTTTCAAACTTTCATCTACCAATAATGCCAACCACATTCCAGGTAGGCCTAACCCTAAGCCAAAAGCAAAAATATACGCACACAAAGGCCGTAGTATACCACTGACAAACAAAGCATAAACCGCTATAAATCGATTGTCACCTGCACCACGTAAGACCCCAGAAGACACTTGAGCATAGGTTTGTGGAATAATTAACATCGCCACAATACCCATGACTGCAACTCCCAGTCGAATACTTTCAGAACTGGAGACAGAACTGGAGAGAAAAAAATTGAAAGCTGGTTCACGCACCCATAGAAATATGACACAGCCAATCATGGAAACAATCAATCCTGAACGCTGAGCTACCTTTGTGTAAATGACAGCCATATCTTTACGTCCTTCTCCCAGCTTTCTACCAGAGAAGGATGCACTTGCTGTGCCCATGCCCATGCCAAAGTAATAGTACAAATCCCACAAAAGAATACAAAAATGGTGTACCCCCATGGCAACCGTGCCAAGTGCAGCAATGAGTCTGACAAAGATGAACAAACCAACCCTTTCCCAGCTACGTTCCATAAAAGAACTGCTACTAATATTTAATAGTGGTTTCATAACACTTTTTTTAAATTTCCAACTGCCCTTTGTTAAAATATCGATACCATTTTTGCCACGGATAACTGATTTTAGCAACAATAAAAATATGATCGCATTACCGATAGCCGTTGCCAAACCTGCGCCTGCCATCTCCATTCTAGGCAATCCGAATTTACCAAATATCAACGCATAGTTCAATATTACATTGATTATGTTGCCAATTAAATTACAATACATGACCAATTTTGTATTACCTACACCAATTTGTGCCGACATCAACGGTGCAAATAATACTCTAAAGAAACTCGACACCATTATATAGCGCAAATAAATCACTGCATAATGTATATACTCTTCGTTTGCACCAGAAATCCAAGCCATTTCCCTAACGTATAATAAGGACAAACCCAGTAATACTGTATAAATCATGGTCACTAATAGCAACGATTGTTTAATACAGCTATTCATACCTTCGATGTCTTTTTCGCCCTTTCTTCTCGCCACCACAGCAGTTACACCAACAGCAATAGAAGCCCCCAATATTTGAAATATCATTCTCGGTTGACTACTCACACCAACAGCGGCAACTTGGGCTATGCCTAGTCGCCCAACCATGGCTAAATCTGCTAAGAGCATTATATTTAAAAATACACCTTCCAGCGCTGCCGGTAAAGCCACATTCCAATAGTCTTTATAGACTGACGATGATTTAGGTATTTTCCCCTGTTTCATATGTTTATCAACCATCGTTTCCACCGCAAACATATCCGTTAAAATCTTCAACACTACACCCCCATTTAATACTGCTTGATAGACTATTGTTTAAAATAGCTTGCATTTAAAAACTTCCTTAAATTATATACCTGCTAAATACGTTACTAAATTATTAAGCGCATTTAAAAAATCTTCATCGTACAACGCTGTATTGATTCTAAAAGCAAAGCCAAAGGATTCATTGAATCCATTTAAATAGGAGGGATAAAAAGATGTCTCTGTTTCAAATATCGTTTCTTTCATGAACTGCACTGATTTAATCTGATCGTAATTTAAATTTTTAAAATACAATGTAAATAATGAGCCATCCTCTATTTTATCCATCATAATATTTTCTTTTCCACTGAGTGTACTATGTATCTTTTTGTAAGCGCCATGAATAAATTGTCTATAATGTCCTAAGCATTGATCATAATTGTCATCTAGGTAATGGTTGATGGCCACACATGTAGACTCTGGCAAATTCCCAGTTAATATATCCACCCAGTGCTCTATAAAATTGTCAAATCGTGGTGGACAAATAATGGCAGAGAACTTCACGCCGTTCACTCCTAACGATTTATGCGGAGAATACATTGCAATAAAATTGTCCGAATAATCTAATCGTCGAACCAACTCATTTCCCGGTGTACAGAAGCTTTCATCCGAAATCACCAATGTTCCTTTCTTCATCAGTGCATTTATCATCTCAATATCGTTTTGCTGAAAATAAACACTCGTTGAGAATATTGGCGATGTAATCCAAACCACGTCATACTGCCCTTTCATTAGCTCATCATAAGGCAGTACATAATGGCCGTCAATTCTTTCAACAGTCAATGTATCATAATCAAGACCAAAGGCTTTTAACGCTTGTGCTATAGAAAAATACGCTGGATTCAATATACATATCTTCTTATAATTATATTGCTTAACCAAATTGACTAATGACATAATTGCCTGGGTTGTATTCGCTGATAAACTGATGCCATATTGATCGTATTTTTCCAAAAGTAATTTCTTTTTCACCTCTTGCAAAATCTGTTTATCAAAGGAATAAGTATAAGCATATTCAACTGGCGAAACCACTCTTGGTAATTGCAGTTCCGATAATATCGTTTGGGAAAAGGCTTCAGAAGTCAGCCAACTTGACACGTTATAGGGTTCTCTATTATGAACTTCTTTAAATTCATTTTGAAGTGCTTTAATCTCTAAAATTTGATGAATTCTTTCTATTAACATCTATTCTTCCCGTTGACTTAAATCTAATAAAACCTACTTAAATGAAAAGCATTTTTGCCACTGAGAAACGCATTTTATAATGCTGGCATTGCGTTTTATACCTTTGGCAGCTGCAATTACTTTTCGCTTTAATAGGACTGCAAAGCTTATTCCAGCCAACGGTCCCCACCCCTCTGTGTGTAATTGCTTTACATTTTACTTATTAGGTGAATGTTGTTCCATCATGGCTAAATGGTTATAACCGCATTTAGCAATTGTTTTGAATATGCCGCTTTTGCTTTACCAATGTCAGCAGTGGGTAACTGTTCAATAATACAGCCATCATTAAATATAATTAATCGGTCGCAAATATAAGCAGCTGCTTGAATATCATGTGTAATAAATAAATAACTCATATTGTGTTGTTTTCTTATATTTTTAAGCAACTCCAAAATTTGTAATTGGATGGATACATCTAATGAAGAGACCGCTTCATCTAATATTAATAACTGGGGTTCCGTTGAAATCGCTCTGGCAATACACACCCTCTGAACCTCACCACCAGAAAGCTCATGGGGCAACCTTCCCAAATAGCCACTGTGTAAGCCAACTTGTTGCAATAAATTCTCTACAATGGATGCGTCGTGATACTTTCCAATAACGTCCATTGGTTCTTTTATGGCCTGACCAACCGTCATATTAGGATTTATAGATGAGGTATAATCTTGAAAAACGGCACTAATTTTGCCCAACCTGTTTGTATGAAACCGAACATCTTTCCCATTTAAAAAAATTTTTCCACTGGATGGCTGGTCAATGCCTAGTATTAATCGAGCCAGTGTTGATTTTCCACTGCCGCTTTGGCCAATAATTGCCAGACAATCAGATGATTTCATAGAAAAGGTTACATTGCGCAAAACTTGTTGGTGTTTCTTTGAAAATAGTCCTGCTTTCTTATATGATTTGTTAATATTCATCACATCAAGCATTTTCAGTCATCCTCTTCATTAACTTTTTATAGTTGTCACCGAGTATTTGATAGGTTGAAATCAACGTCTTGGCATAATCGCTCTCAGGTTGGTGAAATACGGTCTCGGCAGCACCTTGTTCCACAACTTTTCCATCTTTTAGAAAGACCACGTAATCTGCTAACTTTCTCACAATCCCCAGATCATGAGAGATAAAGATCATTGTAACATTATATAGATTTCTAAGATCGATCAGCTCCTTTACAATCTCATATTCCGTGATACAATCCAGTGCTGTTGTTGGTTCATCGGCTATGATGACTCTCGGTCGCAAAGCTATAGCCAAGGCAATCATAAAACGCTGAAGCATACCCCCTGACAATTGGTGTGGATATTTCTTTAGTAAGTCCTTAGGATTTTTTAGCAACACCTTCTCCATGGAACTTATAATTAATTCCTCTGCTGGACCTTTTCCTATTTTTAAGTTTTCATTTAAAATTTCGTAAAGGGTTGTACCAATGGGCACTGATGGATCAAAGGCACTCATGCCGTTTTGAAAGATCATAAAAACTTCACTACCTCTGATACTTTTGATATAATTTAAAGGCTCATTAAGCAAATTTTTACCTTTATACTTAATGGCTCCATCAAATTTTATCCAAGGTTTATGAAGTTTATTAATGGCTTTAGCGGTCATGGATTTGCCACTCCCGCTTTCGCCTACAATCGCTACACAGCTATGCTCTTTAACATCAAAAGAGACACTTTTAACAATTTTATCTTCGTTTCTACTATCCCAAATCTTTAGCCCTTCTATTTGTAATAAATTCATATTCACGCCCCAGTTCTAATAACTAAAATCTTTTCTTCTTAAACTATACTGAATATGCTTTGCATCCATGGCATCCCGTAATGCATCGCCTAAAAATGAGAAGGAAACACACACCGCCACAATAAACACGCCTGGTGCTAATAGTTGTTCTGGATGAGAGACAATTACAGAGCGGGCTTCACTTAACATCATTCCCCATTCAGCTTTTGGCGCTTCTATCCCTACCCCTAAAAAAGAGAATCCCGAAACAGATAAGATCAACAAGCTAATATTACTGCTGGCAATGACCATAATTTCTGGAATAACTGAAGGAATTACATGTTTGAAAACGATCTTAATTGTAGAGTCACCTGTCGCTTGTGCAAAGCGTATATAATTCTTATCAGTATATTTCATAATTGCGATTCGGAAGACCCGTGCATACCAAGGCCAACGTAAAAATATCATTGTCAGCAAAATATTTTTCAATCCAATGCCAAATATTCCGATACTGGCCAGTACCATTGCATCAGGAGGAAAAGACAGTATAATATCACACACCCGCATCAATATCTCATCAACCCACCCTTTAAAATAGCCTGCCAAGAGTCCAACGATTAATCCGATGCCATTAATGGCTAACATTGTGCCTATAACCAACAATACACTTGGTTGAATACCATATAATATTCTTGAAAACACACATCGGCCAAGATAATCATTGCCAAAAGGATAAGCAAGGCTTGCTTTACTAAACTTAAGTCCCATGTTGATTTCATCTGGATCATTGGGTGCTAATTGAGGCGCAAAAAAACCCAATAATACAACAATTGAAATGACCAAAATGGATACCACTGCTATAGGATCTTTCTTTAATTTTTCAATCATATCACTTTAATCCTTCCGTAATCTTGGATTCACAACAACATTAATGATATCCGCTAGAATATTGAAACCACAATAAAAGACAGCTATCAATAACACATAGGCTTGAATAACAGGAATGTCTCTACTTAAAACTGCATTTAAACATAACCTGCCAATGCCTGGCCAAGCAAAAATATTTTCTATCACAACTGTACCAACCAGCATACCAGGTATCGCCATTGAAAAGACCACAATAGCCGTCTGTAAGGAATTCCTTAAAATATGCATTGTTATTCTTTTTTCTGAAACACCACTTGATCTATAAAAATTCACATACTCTTCATTGACATTTTCCAACATCGCATTTCGAATTAACCTAAAGTAGAAACCACAATAACCAGCGGACATAACAAGGGTGGGGAGAACAAGTGACTTAAATGATTCTGCACCACTTGTTGGAAACCACCGCATCTTAACTGCAAACACCCAAACCAATATACTCCCTATCAAGTATGAGGGGGTTGCCAGTAGGACAAACATGACAATTCTCATGAGCCTATCTAATCTTCTGCCCTCCCATACTGCACAAAGCACGCCAAGGAATAAGGAAAAGATTATGGTGATGACCGCTGTCATCAAAGCCAATTGTAATGTATATAAAAAAGCTGTTGATATGTCCTTACTGACATCTTTATTGGTAACAAATGATTTGCCGAACTCAAATCGTAAGGCTTTGTTCAACCAATCTACATAACGTAATATAAAAGGTCTATCAAACCCATATTTAATATTGGTCTCTTCTATTAGGTCTTCTGTAATAGCGGGAACCCCTTGAGCTTCCAATACAATAACAGCTGGTTCTTTTGCAGATGCATTAATCAATAAAA
>JANQMT010000184.1:0-5249 GCA_028279945.1 Clostridia bacterium | reverse complement strand
ATATAATAATCATTACTATTTATTATATATTTAGCATAAAATAAATTCAATTAAATGTATACGAGGAGAATTCAGATGATAATTAGATTTGGTTACGTTGCATTGGCATTAAATCTTGAGGGAACGACATCATCCGGTACTATAACCTATACCAGATTTAAAAAAATGAGCGAAGAGGAAAAAATAGAAGCACTTAAAAGGGTTTCAATGAAAAATATACAAGCTCTAAAAAAAATTCTAAAATACAATATTGATAACCAAATACACTTTTATCGGTTGACATCTAAATTGATTCCACTCGCTTCTCACCCAGATGTGAATTGGCCCTATATAAATTTATTGAGTAGAGAATATGAAGAAATCGGGCAGTTAATAAAACAGCATCAACTAAGAGTAGATACCCATCCGGACCATTTTAATGTTATTAATAGCCTAAAGCAAGGCGTTTTTGAAGCCACTCAGAGAGAATTAATGTATCATCATCATATTTTTGAAATGATGCAATATGACCAGGGTAAAATGGTATTACATTTAGGAAGTAGTACCAATGGAAAAAAAGAAAGTGTAAATAGATTCATTAATAATTTTAAAAAGCTTCCTCAGGTCTTGCAAGATAGAATTATTTTAGAAAACGATGATAAAACCTATAATATTGAAGATATATTAGCGGTATGTCAAAAGCTGAAAATCCCAATGGTATTGGACTATCATCACTATGTATGTAAAAAAGATGAACTAAAACTTGAAGACCATATCCAAAATATATTTGATACATGGCAGCATGAAAGTCTTCCGGTTAAGGTACATTTATCAGGTCCCAAAGACGGCCCTTGTGACCGAAAACATGCAGATTATGTGGAACCTGAAATATTCTTTGATTTTTTAGATTATCTTCAATCAACAAAAAGAGATGTGGACATTATGATTGAGTCCAAACAAAAAGACCGAGCATTATTTAAGCTGATTAAAGATATTAAAGCCATTCAGCCACAAATACAATGGATGGATGAAACGACTATGAAAATATGATAAAATTTGTCATAGGGACAGGGAATAGAGGATAGGGGACAGTTAAGGAGAAATAGAATGAATGAACAATATATGAGAGAGGCGTTGAAAGAAGCTGAAAAAGCTTTTGATAAAGGAGAGGTGCCTATAGGAGCTGTTATCGTCAAAGACGGTGAAATCATTGGAAGAGGCCATAATTTGAGAGAGACTTCAAAGGACCCTACATCTCATGCTGAAATCATAGCCATAAGGGAAGCATCCGCCAGAGTGAAAGGGTGGAGGTTGATGGACTGTGAAATGTATGTTACAGTAGAACCATGTCCCATGTGCGCCGGAGCAATTGTTCTAGCACGAATCCCACGTGTATTTATTGGCACTATGGATAAAAAAAGCGGTGCGGCAGGTTCTGTATTAAATGTATTACATAATGATCGACTTAATCATAGAGCTGAAGTTGAGACAGGCTGTATGCAGGACGCATGTGAAAGTATAATGAAAAAGTTTTTTTTGAAGCTTAGGGATAGAAGCCAATAAAGGAGAAAATCTAAAATGATAAAAAGAGGTATTATATTTTTATTTATTATCTTAATTTCATCATCTTTTTTTACCTTTGTTTTTGCAGATGAGGCATCTAATGTTACTAATAACAGCGACACAATTTTAATAGCATCTTCTGATAACAACGATGATAACAGAGAACCTCAACGCTTAAATTCAGATGAAGGTAGAGAATTTAAGACCAGTAGAAAATATTCTTTCCAAATATTTGTGGGATTATTGATCCTTATAGCTTTATATAGAATTTACAAATTTATTAAATATAGAAGGTAAAGCTTGTTATTTCAATGTATAAGGTTTGTCAACTTATTAAATTTTTAATTTACAGAAAGGTAATCGCTGCTTAATATATATTTAACAAAGTAGGGGTACAATATAACTAAATTCTCCCCTCTTCTTAAATATATTTTTCTCATTACTGCGAGACATAATGGTTCGCAGTTTTGTTTTTTTGATTAAAAAAAGGGGTTCCCCCCTTTATAAATGTTCTTTAATGAATTCCAATACTTCTTGAGCATGTCCTTTTGCTTTGACTTTTCTGTATGCTTTTACTAAAATTCCTTCTTGGTTAATGATAAAAGTGGATCGTTCTGTTCCTAATGTTTCTTTTCCATAATTCTTTTTTAGCTTAAGAACATCAAAGGTTTCATGGATTTTTTTATCCGGGTCACTTAATAATTCAAAATTGAGTTCATGCTTATTGATGAAATTATGATGTGATTTTAGACTGTCTTTACTGATCCCAATAATCACCGTATTATTTTGTTCAAACGCTTCCTTCAAAGCTTTAAATTCCAGCGCTTCGGTAGTACAGCCTGCAGTGTTGTCCCTGGGATAAAAATATAATACAACAACCTTACCCTGCAAATCTTTTAAATTAAAAGAAACACCATTAGTAGATTCAAGCGTAAAATCAGGAATGCCTTTACCTATTTCAATTTTATCATTCATAATCATTCACCTCATTTCATATATTCTATCTTTACCCTCGTTTTAAATATATAAACGAGAATGCTTCTTTTTTAATCTTTTACACATTTTCCACAATAGGGACAGTAAACAAAGTCTTCCTCTATGTTTTTTCCACAGGCTGGGCATGTGCAAGGAAGAGAGGACACTTTAAGAGCTTTTAAATCCCAATAAGAAATATCTTCCTGATTTTTTTCAAAAGCTTTGCCTTTTTCAACGGGTATCTCATATATGCTATGACATTGATCACATTCAGCAACATAAACTTCACCCCACTTAATAATCGGAATAAAGAAAAAATGAAAACAGTTATATTGTTTAATCACATTAATAGAAGTATGCTTACAGCTTTTACAAGACAGATTTGTAAGATGACCAATTTCTTTTTGTTTGCTGTCAATTCCGAATATACCTATAAAGAACAATCTTGACGCTCCTTTCGATTCTCAATAATTAATTCAATAGAAGAAGTACAATCTATGAGCTTAAGTAAATGATTTTCATAACAGATTTCAAAGTTTAAAAATGAAGAGTTTAGGTCAATATTTCTTAGAATGTGAACGGTAGCATAATTGTTTTGATATTTTGCTATTCGCATTAAAATACCATAGATGCTGTTAAACTGAAATCGATTATTAAGATAATCAGGCAGCTCACCTAAAATTAGATTGACAGGACGATGTTTAATAGGAATCAGTAAATCCATATCGTTTTCGTTTTCTCGTAGAACTCGTATTTCAAAATCGCTTATTACAGATAAACCATAATCTTCAAATTTCATTTGTCTCATCCTTCATTTATTTATATGTAATATCATAACACAAACAAAAGAATCTATCAGTTTGATTTTATTTCTAGCTTTGAATTATAATATAGGAGACAGGTTGGTGATTAAGGTATGGAACGAGTAATACTACATTTGGATATGGATGCTTTCTATGCGGCGGTAGAACAGATGGACAATCCTGAGCTTCAAGGGAAGCCGGTTATTGTAGGCGGCAGAGGCGAAAGAGGTGTGGTATCCACATGCTCATATGAAGCACGAAAATATGGCGTCCATTCAGCCATGCCGGGATTTATGGCTAGACAGAAATGTCCCAATGGCATCTTCCTGCCTGTAAGAATGAAAAGATACAAAGACGTATCTCGTCAAATATTTCAAATTCTTTATCAATATACTAAAGTCATTGAACCCCTTTCAATTGATGAAGCTTTTTTAGATATATCGACTCATAAAAAGGATTATCTATCTATTGTTAAGGGGATTAAACAGAACATAAGCAATAAAACAGGCTTAACCGTTTCCGCAGGTGTTTCCTACAATAAATTCTTAGCAAAGCTTGCGTCAGACTGGAAAAAACCCGATGGTTTAATGGTCATCACAGAAGATATGATTCCTGACATCCTTTTACCACTACCTATTAGTAAAATATATGGCTTAGGGAAAAAGCGTGTAAAAAAACTAAACGCCTTAGGTGTTTTTTCAGTAGAAGATTTAATGAAATGGCCAAAAGAATATATGCTTCAATTCTTTGGAAAACAGGGAGAAGAACTTTATGGTTTGATTAGAGGCATAGATGATAGAGAAGTGATGACTCAAAGAGAAACCAAATCAATTGGTCGAGAAACTACTCTGGATGTGGACACAGATAATATAGATGAGCTGCTGGAGCATTTAAAAGCATTTGCCATCCATGTTTCTTATTCCCTGCGTGTTAACAGATTGTATGCCTATACAGTGACTATAAAAATTAAGACTTCAAAATTTGCAAGCCATACAAAAAGCAAGACCCTAGAAGTACCCGTCAATAAATCAACGGATATATTTAAAGAAGCTGAAGAATTAATGAAATTAATGGATATCAAAGATAAAATAAGGCTCATAGGTTTGAGCGTTTCTAATATATCTGAAGGACTAGAGCAGCAAATTAGTATTTTTGATTAAGCAGGGATAGAAAATATCATAGGTTGGGCACAAGGCCCAACCCGATGTTAGCACTTCTATATTTTAAATTGACGTGTTCTTCTAAACGAATAAATCTTTAGGATCATAGTAGTCTAATCCCAGGCTTTCTGCAACAGCTTCACAAGTTACTTTTCCTTGATAAGTATTAAGTCCCTTTAGCAGGGGTTCATTTTCTTTTAATGCCGTAATAATACCTTTTTCAGCAAGCTGTAAAGCATAATTAAGAGTGGCAGATTCCAGTGCGAAAGTGGAAGTTCTGGGAACAGCTCCAGGCATATTAGCAACAGAATAATGAATAACATCATACTTTTCGTAAGAAGGATTATCGTGAGTGGTTACTCTATCGATGGTTGCAATAGAACCACCTTGATCAATAGCAACGTCTACGATAACAGAGCCTTTTTGCATGGATTGTACCATTTCTTCTGTAACAGTCTTTGGCGCACTCTTACCGGCTACCAATACTGCACCAATTAATAAATTGGCCTTCTTAACACTCTCAGCACAATTGTATTCGTTATAAGCCAGCGTCGTAACACGTCCATTGAATATATCGTCTAAATAAGCTAAACGTACTGGATTGACATCTAATATTGTAACACGTGCACCTAGTCCTACAGCCATTTTAGCGGCATTAGTACCAACAACGCCTCCCCCAATAATAACAACTTCCGCTGGAGCTACTCCGGGTACACCGCCAAGCAATATGCCTAATCCTCCATTGTATTTTTGTAATAAATGTGCACCG
>JANQMT010000181.1:0-16575 GCA_028279945.1 Clostridia bacterium | reverse complement strand
TTCAATTTCTTATCTATGTGAACTTTAACTATTTCCGATGTGCTTGTCCTTATATTAATCTGATAATTTTCAATGTTTACATCATGAAGAGACAATAAGATTTCCAATCTTTCTATTGGAAGATAAGCCTTACCGAATAAATTAACAATATCTACGTAAGCCTGCTCATCACCTTTTATAATTTCAATAAGCCCCTTTTCCGGAATCCAATTGACCACCCAATTTAAGCTTTCGGAGATACTTCTTAAGGGTACAAATAATTTGCCGTCCCAGTCATATCCAATATCTACAAAGACATCGTTTACATACACTTTATACTTCTTGGATAATCTCTGTTCTGCAAATTCATTGGCTTCTTCTATGGTTTCATAGTTATGATTTTCATACCAATCATTTAAGACATTAGACAGTTCATTGTCACTGTTCATAAAATTTTTGAACAAAAAAAATATACCTGCTACCATGATGCATCCAATAATTATGACTTTCTTATTCATTACAACACCTTTTATGTTTAATATTTTGTCATTCTACAGGTATTATATCATTTTTCTATCTGCAATTGGAAAGTAGAAATATTAAATATATGTGACATATTCGTTTGATAATAAAAAGTATTAAGTTATTTTTTACGAATCAGTTTCTTTTCTAAATAGGCAACCCCTAAATACATACTAACTGCTGCAACCGCCAATACCAATACGCTGGTCATAACTAAGTTCAGTTTGAATACTTGGCTTCCGTAAACAATAAGATAGCCTAATCCTGCTTTAGACACCAAAAATTCACCCATAATAACGCCAACCCATGAAAGCCCTACATTAATTTTTAACGCATTAATAATTGCAGGATAGCTTGCCGGGAGAATAACTTTTTGTAGAATTTGTTTTTTAGATGCTCCAAAGCTTTTGACAAGAATTACTTTTTCATCATCTACTTCATTAAATCCACCATATACGTTAATAATGGTTATAATACCGGATATTAATAATGCCATAGTAATGATTGCAGTAAACCCTGCACCTGCCCAAACTATGATAATAGGACCTAATGCTACTTTAGGAAGACTGTTTAACATGACAATATAAGGGTCCAGCACTCTTGATAAAAAGGGGGACCACCATAGCAAAATTGCAATGAGCGTTCCTATTATGGTGCCTAGTAAGAAGCCTACTACTGTTTCAAATACAGTGATTAATAAATGTGTATATAATTCCCCTGTTTGATGCAAAGCCCCTAAGGTTCTCATGATAGCGGTGGGTTGACTGGTTATAAATGGATCAATCCATGCTGCTCTTGCTGCTATTTCCCATATCAAAAAAAAGAGAATCAAAATAATCACTCGAGTACAATGCACTTTGATATTTTCTCTCTTTATATTCAATAAATATGATTCATGTTCTGTAAGCTCTTTCTTGTTTTTACTCAACATGCACATCCAACTCCTCCCAGATTTTATTATAGTAATCCATGAATTCAGGTGCTTTTCTTTTTTCCAGCATGCTTTCACCTGTGGATGAGAGTTGAATATCATGAATGCTTTTTATGATTGCCGGTCTTTTACTGAGAACAACTACTCTGGTTGCCATTGAAATCGCTTCATTTAAATCATGGGTAATCATGATAACTGTCTTTTTTTCTTTTTTTAATATTGAAGTAATATCTTCAGAAACGGCCAGTCGTGTTTGATAATCCAATGCAGAAAAAGGTTCATCCAGCAGAAGAATATCAGGATTAATGGCTAACGTTCGAATTAAAGCGGCACGCTGCCGCATGCCACCGGAAAGCTGATGGGGATATTGGTGCATAAATTTTTTTAATCCATAGGTTTCAAGTTGATTTTTAACCCTTTCGATACTTTCTGGTGTTACTAAGCCTTGAATTTCTAATCCCAGTAAGGCATTTTTCAAAATAGTCCGCCATGAAAAAAGGTGGTCATTTTGAAGCATATACCCTATCCTTAAAGATTCTGCACCGTCATGATACAATATCTCTCCCGAAGAAGGCTCAAGTAACCCTGATAATATAGATAATATGGTCGATTTCCCGCACCCACTGGGCCCTACAATGAGAATGATTTCACCTTCATATACTTTTAAGTTAAAATCCTTAATGGCTAATGTCTCACTGGTAGGTGTGTGATAGACCTTAGTTAAATTCCGAATGGATAAAATTTCTTTACTCACCAATATCACCTTTCATTATTTAAACCCAGATTATTCATGAAAACTGCTAAAATATTCAAGTATTTTATCGTTTATCGAGAATGATTTGGGTTCAATGCTAGTTAACTGCTTTTTCAGCAAAATCAGTAACAACTAATTCCTCATAGGGGGCTCTTTTCTCAAGAACGCCTGCTTCTTCAACAATATCTTGCATCAATTCAAATGCAGGTTTTGATAATAGTGGCACCTTCTTCCAAGTATCTTGGTCTTTATAGCGTTTTACTACTGCTGTCAAATCTTCCATAGCCGTATCCGGGAAGAATGATGATATAGATGCTGCAATTTCTTCAGCACTGTGCTCATCTACCCAAACTTGGCCCTTGTAAATGGCATTTGTGAATTTTTGAATCACTTCCGGGTTCTCTTCTATAAAGCTCTTTTTAGCGTTATACGCCGTATAAGGTAATTCCCCGCTTTCAACTCCGATAGAGGCTACCACGTAGCCTTTGTTTTCTTTCTCCAGAGCTAATGCAGTTGGCTCAAATAATGTAACAAAATCACCGGTTCCACCTATGAACGCGCCTGACATTGCTGCAAACTGAATACTCGTATCGATCGTTACATCTTCGCCGGGTACTATTCCGTTTTGTTTTAATACCCATTCCAGTGTCATCTGGGGCATACCGCCTTTTCTGCCGCCGATTATGGTTTTTCCTATCACTTCATTGAAAGTAAAATTAGGATTCGGCTCTCGAGCTAAAAGAAAAGAACCGTCACGTTTGGTTAACTGTGCAAATGAAATGATGTAATCCTCTTTTCCCTCGTTGTAAACATAAACGGTTGCTTCCGGTCCACAGAAACCGATGTCTGCATCACCGGATAAAACAGCTGTAGTTACTTTATCTGCCCCTTGACCAGTTGTTAAATCAATTTTCAGACCCTCTTCTTCAAAAAATCCTTCATTTATTGCCACATATTGTGGAGCATAAAAAATAGTATGTGCTACTTCACAAAGATTGACTTCTGTTAATCCATCAGACTGGCAACCTGTGCCAAGCAAAACAGGCAATAGCATACACATAAGTATGCATATGATTTTAATTAAATTGCCCTTCAATGTAATCCCTCCTTAGAGAATTTCTCCCATCTTTTTACTATATTCAAAAGGATTTTTTTTGTTACTTACCAGAGATTCTGCAAAGACAAATCGGCAATCCAATATTGGACTGCCGATTTGTAAGTATATTTTTTTCTATGTATTTTGATTCAGTAAAGCATCCTTATTCCTCGATAAAATCTTCTACATTGTCTATCGTAATTAAAGTATGTTCCACCATAATTTCCGATTCTACACTTTCACCCATAGCCACTTTATAACAAGTTTCCATTGCCTTTGTTCCTTGATCCTTGGTGCTTTGTGAAACGGTTGCTTTCAGACTTCCATCCTTTACTGCTTTTAATGCATCCGGTACAGCATCTAATCCATATACATTAATTTTATCTTCAAGCTGAGCATCTTTTACAGCTTTTAAAGCCCCTAATGCCATCCCATCATTTTGGGCCACAATAGCATGAATTTGCGTTCCCGTTTGAAGCCAATTCTCCGAAAGCTTAAGGGCTTCATCTTTTTTCCAGTTTGCACTCTGCTCAAATGCTATATTTATATCCGTATTTTCTTTTAATACTTTTTCATATCCGGCATAAAGCCCCAATTGAGCATCAGATCCCATAGGTCCCAGCAATATAGCAATATTGCCTTTTGATCCAATATCTTGTATGACTTTTGTCATTTGAAGTTCGCCGCCTTCTTCATAACTAACGCCTACAAAGCTGTCAGCCAATTCTTGTTGTGTTATCTTTTGATTCACCGTAACAACCGGAACACCTGCATTTTTTGCAGCTTCTACAGCAGGTTTAATGCCATCTACCGAAATGGCCTCAATAATAATACCCTCGATACCTTGAGATATAGCTGTTTCTATCTGGCTAATCTGTTTTGCTACATCATTTCCACCATCATTCACTGCTAATTGAACACCAAGTTCTTCAGCTTTTTCTTTAACTGCACCTGACAGCTCCATTGTAAAGGCATTGCTCATATGGCTCATAAATAGCGCAAACTTTTTACTCTCACCGGTGTTTGGTTCTTCTCCGTTATCCTCTTCATCTGTTGTCCCATTACATCCGGTGATCAATAAAACTGCTAAAATTACTACAAGGATTAATGCTCTCAATCTATTTTTTTTCATGCGTTTTCCTCCATAAGTATTTGTATAAGTGACATTGTCTACAGTTATATATTGCCATTTTTGATGCCTTTTTATTCTAAACAATACAGAAAATAAATCTATATTAAAAACGCCTCTTCAGCTTCCTACTTTCAAATGGATTTTAGCAAGCACATTTAACCTTTCTTCTGTTTTCCAGCCAAGTTTCAAATAAGCTGTATATGACAGGGATAACAACCATGGTTAGAAAAGTGGATACAGTGAGTCCGAACATTAGGGAAATGGCCATAGGTGCAAACAAGCTGCTGCCTGATAATGCAAGGGGTACCAGACCCATGACCGTAGTAGCCGCACTCAAAATAATCGCATTGAATCTTTTACCCACTGCGTCAATACAGGCTTCGTCAATTGAGTGGCCTTCTTTTCTGGCATCATTGATGTATTCAATGAGTAATATACCATTTTTTACGACCAGGCCTATTAACGCAATAATACCTAAAAATGCAGTCAGTGATAGCGGCTGGCTTAAACTAAACAGTCCAATAACAGACCCTATAATGGATAGGGGTATGGTTATGAGTATCACCATAGGTTGTAAAAATGAGTTAAATTGTATCACCAAAATCACATAAATGATAAATACGGCAAAAAATGCCAAAAGCCCTGCTAATCCAAAATACTTATTAATGCTCTCTCGTTCACCATCAAAGTAAATATTGACACCTGTTGTATCCAGCTTAGGTAAAATATCAAATTCTATCATGTTTTGTATTTGGGTTGGGGTAGATCCTGGTAAAGCATCTGCCAACAGGGTAACCGTTTGCTCTCGGTTGAAAGTATTAATTCTGTCATCTTTTTTACCTAAAACGACTTCTGCAAATTGTTTTAACGGCACCTTTCCACCGGTTATGGAAGATGCAATTTCTAAATTTTCAAGTTCTTCTACACTATTGATGGTACTTTTCATCTTAATGTTATATTCATTGCCGGCCCTTCTATAAACGGAAGATACTTTCCCATACAGCGCAATATTAATTTGTTTTTGAATATCATACTTCGTGATGCCTAAGCTGCTGGATTTTTCTTCATCAACTTTTACTTCCAATTCATAAGTCTTATCTTTTAAATCGCAGCGGACATTTGCAGCATCAGGTATCTTTGACATCTCATCTTTCAGCTGATTTGACACTTCTCTTAATCGTTCCATATTATCACTTGCTACTCTTATGATAATTTTAGCTTCAACGGGTTCTGCATTTTCCAGCAACTTAACACTGCATTTACCGTCAACAATATTTTCGTCTATCTTCTTTTGGAGATAGTTAATGAATTCTATCTTGTCGTCAAACCTTTTATTCTTTCTGTCTCCCAAGTCAAATTTACAAAGCAATTCCCCATAATCATCAGATGGCGTTGAAATTGGTGAAGTCACATAGTAGCTGGGAATTCCATTACCAACACTCACTGTGTAACTGGTTATCTCCGGTTCCTCTGATAATAGGTTAATGACTTGATCCGTAAGATTCTCTGTTGCATCGGTGCTTCCTGACACCTCAGAGGTTAGTTCAATATAGAACAGGTTTTTATCTGTATATGGGAAAAATTGTGATGGTAATTGAGGCATTAAAACGTTGATAACAAATACAAATACAACCAACATACCTATCAAGGTGGCTTTCTTTCTTTTTAAACCCCAAATCAAAGCATTCTTAAACAATAATCTGACTTTACTTTCTTTATCGCTTTTATTTTGCCTTGGCTTCAATGTAATAGAAGCAATAGGCGGTATTACAAACATGGCAACGATATAGGATGCCAGTATTGAAATAATCAATACTTGAGGAATAGCACTTAAAAAAACACCTGCAGCTCCCGGCATCCCAAGAAGGGGTGAAAATGCTGCTATGGTCGTCAATGTCGCAGTAAATATAGGTATTGAAGATACAGCCGTACCTTGATAGGCTGCCTCTGATAGTTCTTCTCCATTATCCAACCTCACTTGAATCGTATCACTGACAACAATAGCATTATCCACCAATATCCCCAAAGATATAATGAGTGCTGTAAGAGACATTTGGTGAATATATATTTTTGATAAATACATAGCGCCGAAGGTCATCAAAATAGATAATGGTATCGCTGTAGATACAACCAAAGCATTTCTTAAACCCATTCCTAAGAAAACAACTACAACCACTAATACAATCCCTTGAATCAAACTCATCATAAAATCGTTTACGGACTTTGAAACGTCATCCGGCTGATAGATGACCTCTTCTACAATTAAATCTTCCGGCAGCTGAGATTTTACATGATCTATAGCCAATCGTACATCTTTTCCAACAATAACAATGTTTTTGGCTTTCTCAAAATATCCTGTTAAAAGCACCGAATTCAATTTATTTTGCTTAAACTTTTCTACGCCCTCTTCTAGGTCCATATAGACATCTGCAATATGAGACAGTCTGGTCACCACACCGGTCTCTTTAGATACAGATATAATGATATTCTCAATATCTTCTAAACTTGTGAAAATACCAGGGGTTTTAACGGTCAGCTCTCCATTTTCATAATCGATTTTTCCAGATGGTATTTCAATATTCTGTGCCTGAATAATACTGTCTATATCTGCTATTGAAAGACTTAATTGATTGAGTTTAGCTACATCAATATCTACCTTTACTTCTTTTTCCAATTTTCCTTCTATTTCAAATTTAGTAAGCCCATCAATCTTTATCAGCTCTTTTTTAAAGAGTTCTCCAAAGGATGCTAACTGCTCGTAGGAATAATTTTCTCCTGAAAGGCTGATGATAATGCCTGCTGTTTCCACCATGTTGGTGTCAATTTCTTCAATATAAGCACCTTGAGGTAATTCCTCTTCTGCATCCGCTACAACGTTTCTAACATCCTGCATGGATTTTTCAAACTCAGCATCTGCTTCAAACATGATGACGACAATGGATACACTTTGATTGGATATGCCCATGATCTTATCTACATAATTTAGTTCTGCCAATTCATCTTCTATTTTACTGGTAACCAGATCTTTTACATCTTTTGGTGAAGCACCGGGATAAGGTGCAATAATCATAGCTGCCGGATATGAAACATCCGGGTTTTCTTGTCTTGGAAGCATATAATAAGCATATAACCCCATAAAAGCGATAATAATTGCTAAAAATAGTGCTACTCTTCTTTCTCTTAAGACTTGTTTTATTAGTTTATTCAAAATGCTCCCCCCCCTACTTCACAATATTGACTTTTGATCCATCATTTAAATTTTTCATCCCTTTAACGGCTAACATTTCTTTAGGCAAAATGCCTTCTACCAATACCATATTTTCATAATTTTTATGGAGTGTGACCGTCCTTTTAAATGCACGGTCATTCTTAATCATGTAAACATAGTCTTCTCCATTTGAAAAAACTGCGTTGATTGGAATCCAAACCCCTTTTTCCATACCGATATCAAAAGTGATCTTTGCAATAGAACCCAGCCTAAAATCTTTATCTTCTATTTTAACTTCTGCTTGATACGTTCGAGTCTCTCTATCCGGTGCTTCATCTATGTTTTTAACAAATCCCTTTGCTATATCACCATCTACATCAATGATCGCTTGTGTCCCAACATGGACTTTATCTAAGTCTTTTTGTGCTATCCCCACTTGGACGATCTGCTCATCTCCTCTGAGGATTACAACCGGCATTGGCTGCATCGCAGGCTCTGCTATTCTTTCGCCTTCTTCATATAAGACATCCACAATTATCCCATCTTCCTTAGCGTATATAGCGGCTTCTTCCAGTACACTACTCTTATATTCAAGGTCAGTTTTGGCTTTATCGTATTGATCTTTTGATTGTGCATAGGTAGAAAACGATGTACTGTGTTGCAGCTTGATTTGGTCATATTGATCTTTTGATATCGCCCCTTCGGCATAGAGTTTTTCCATATTGTCGTATAATTCTTGCGTATAGTTCATGTGTTCTTCTGATTTTTTTATGTTCTCATTGGCAGAATTTAAGGTCACTCGTGCAGCATCAACTTGTAATTTGAGATCTTTAGTGTCCAGTGCTGCAAGTATGTCGCCCTTTTTCACTTTATCGCCCTTTCCTACATAAGCTTTTGAGAGCCTTCCTCCTGATTTAAAACTGTACTGTATAAGTCTTTTGGAATCTACTGTTCCAATATATCTCAATGTAACAGGATTCTCACTTTCTTGAATTTCTAGAACTGCTACAGCTCTTACGCTTTCTTCCACGCTTGTTTCTTTTGTTATAGAGCATCCGGCCAGCATTACGGAAATGCTAATCATCATTATCATTATTACGAATCTTTTCATAATTCTTTATATCCTTTCTTTCAAAGTTTATTAATTTCAACCAAATTTATAATGAATGATTGTTTATTCATCAATTTAGTAATAAAGTATTCTGTTCACCCCTGAACCTTTTGTTATTCATGTTCAAAATGAATGAGTATTTATTCATTGATGTTCTGAAAATTTTTTCTCTATGCATTTTATTTTAATGAATGATTGTTTATTCATTAAAATTCAAAAAAATTTATCTTAAAGCATTGATACAAATCTCTGCTACTCTCTTCTCTAAGGTTAAATTTAATAAGTCTTTATAATTTTCCTCGGACATTCTCGTTTCTAAATACTTAAATGGTGTTATAATCACAATGATTATAAAGTCTTCCATTGTTGTTTTGGTATTAATTTGGTTTTGCTTTAAACATTTCTCTAAAAAATTTTGAACGCTAATACAAGCATTTTTTTCAGTTTCCATAAAACTTTGAATCATTTTTTTGTCCAGTGCAAGTGCTGTGATAAATCTTATAACAAAAGCTTCTTCTTCTTTAGCCCATCGAAAAAGGGTGCTTACAAACTCACAGATACACTCTTGAAAGTCATTGGCAGAATTAAACAGTGCTATAAATCTTTCCATCATTTGTTTCATATATGTATCCACTATGTCATCTACCAATGCTTCTTTGCTATCATAGTGTCGATAAAGATACCCCGTAGAGACACCTGCTTTTTTTGCAATATCTGCAATAGTTGTGCCTCTAAATCCGTATTCCGTCATCATCTCTATGGCAGCTTTTTTTATATTTTCAATTTTGTTTACATCTGTCTTTCGTGCCATTATACTCACCTTAATAAATGAATTTATTTTCATTTATTATCATAAACCTTTTTCCCATTAAATTCAAGCACTTTTTTCAATGACACTTTAAAATCTTGACTCATTAACACGCCGGCAATAACCGCTGTAATAGGTGCTACCATTACCAATCCCAAGCTTCCAATGAGTGTTCTCATGATTTCCGCTGATACAATTTTTAGATTAATCATCCTTAAAAAGCTGGAATTTTTAAGCATGAATAGCATAAGCAACGTCAGGTATCCTCCTGAATAAGCCAGCAATAGGGTTGTGGTCATGGTTCCAATGACATGTTTTCCTATATTAAATCCGGATAAAATTAATGATTTTAATGGTATATCCGGCTTTTTTTCTTTTAATTCACTCATGGATGCGGCAATATCCATTGCAAGATCCATTGCTGCACCGGATGCCCCTAGTATAATGGCAGAATAGAATATCTGTTGAATATTTAAATGAAAATAGCCGCTGATGATTAGGGATTGAACATAGGGTTGGGTCATGCCAAAAAGACCTACGTACTGTCCATATATTAAAGTAATAATAAGGGTCGTTACCAATCCAAAAATAGTACCTAGAAAAGCAGATAATCCTTTTTTATTAAAGCCTGCAACTAGAAATATAATAATAGCCGATAATAAGATGACCGTAATGGTCGTAAGCACCAGTGGATTTTTTCCTTCTAATAGCCCTTTAATCAACAACTCCCAAATAAGAATTAGACTCAAAACAAATGACAAAATTGCTTTAGCTCCAATAATACCTGCAAAAAGGAGTAATGTCATCACAAAAAAAAGAAATAAAGCCAATATCCAATCTTGCCTGTAAAGCTCAATGGCTTTTGCATCCACGATTTCGCCTTTATCCACCTTAATTGCTGCTAGAATTGTATCTCCTTTTTGGTAGATATTATCGGTTTCGATTTGTCCATACAAATTATTAAACCCTTGGATTATTTTCCCTTCAAAATCTCCCGAAAGCAGTTGAATTTCTAGAACTTGAACACCGATACAGCCTGCTCCTGATTGAATAACATCCGTATTATTTATCTCTACAACTTTAGCTTTTGTTTCTAAGACATCTGATGATTGCATCTCTGGGTTGTTCCCATATTGAATATAATATATAAGCACAAAAACAATAACCACAGTTATTGTTATTCCTTTTAGAAATAATTTCTGGTTCATCTTTACTCCTTTACAAAAGAAAAAGGCCACCCTGAGAGGAAAAAGGGGCGGCCTAGTTACTATTTAGACAATTCGAATCCCATTAAATCAGCCATTGCCCTAGCAATTTCTGTGTTATCTTTATATCCGTCAAAGGTTTCTGCTCCAATTCCTATGGCACTCATAGGAATCGCAGTTCCTGTATGAATGGTTGTGGTCCAAAATATATTAGCCCTTTCTGAGATGATGTGTGTTACAGCCATACCTGCAGAGTTATAATTATAGTATCCATATGTAATACCTGCATCTGCATCATCCATGCCTTTTTCAAGTTTAGCCAGTTCATCTTCTGTTAAATCATTTAAACCTAAATTTTCTCCAATATATGTCTTAAAGCTTTCTCTATCGCCTGTATATTTTCCAAAGACAACGTCTTCTATAGAAGCTTTTGCCTTAATCAGTACAGATGGGTCAACAAAATATCCTTTTGTATCCATACCTAGCCCCATGCCACCTGTTTCATGATCTCCTACTACCAATATTAGGGTCTCTTGAGGGTGCTCTAAATAAAACTCATATGCTTCTTGAATAGCATCATCAAAAGCAAGTGTGTCATTAACCGTTGATGCTGCATCATTGGCATGAGATGCGTGGTCAATTCGTCCACCTTCGACCATTACAAAGAAGCCGTCTTCATCTTTTTCTAAGACTTGTATACATTTGTCTGTCATATCTGCCAAAGAAGGCGTTTCTTGCTGTTGATTAATTCTGTCAATTTCATAAGGTAAGTGGGTATATGTAAAAGCTGCAAATACTTTATCTATATCAGAAAAATCTTCTGTTTTGAACGCTTTTGCTCCATTCATTCCTAAGTAAGTTTCATAACCTAATTTATCAAATTCATCTACTATGTTTTTATCATCTTTTCTTTTTGATTTTATGGTTTTTCCGGCAGAGTCTGTTTGATCGGTTTGATAGTTTTGAGGTATAAAGTGTCTGAGTCCTCCACCAGCGAAAAAGTCTACACCACTGTCAAGGTAATCTTCAGCTATTTCGTTTTCATTCCCTCTACTGATATTATGAGCAGCAAAGGTAGCCGGTGTCGCATGGGTTAAACGCGTAGTTGTAACAAGTCCTGTCGCCATTCCTCTTGCTTCGGCCTCTTCTATTAATGTTCTGACATTATTGCCGTTTGCATCTTGAGATATGACACCGTTATTGGTTTTAAAACCTGTAGCCAGCGCTGTTCCTGCTGCTGCCGAATCTGTAATTAATGCATCAGCAGAATGGGTTGTATTGATACCGGATACACTAAAGGTGTTCATTAGTAACTTTTTAGATGGATCATTTTCTAATGTTTGTAAATAATACTCTGAAAACTGTCTTTGAGAAAATCCTAATCCATCTCCAATAAACATAAATACGTATTTAGGCATTTCTGAGTTAGAGCTTGGACATTTTGTGCTTGTACTTTGTTGGCTTAAAGCTGTCGTTAATATTTGTCCCGGATATATAATATCGGAATCGTCAATATTATTGATAGCTTTAATTTGATCTACAGTCACTCCTTTGTCTTGTGCAATTTTCCATAAAACATCTCCTGATTTTACTGTATAAGTGTCAGCAAAGACTACTGTAAACGACAAAATTAAGCTTAACACTATAACAGCAATTATTCCTAGCTTTTTTTTCATTTTTTCACGTACCTCCTAAAAAATATTAATTCAATTTTATCTTTAAAATGTTAATTTCTGTTATTAACATTGTTAAAATTAGGTAAACAAAACTTACTAAGCTGCAGCTTTGCGGTATATCAAAGAAGAATTTTCCAATATATAAATGCTGGCCAATGTGGATATTCTTAAAGCATAAAAAATATCTTTTTCAACGTTGATATTTTCTTTTTTATATAAGCGTTCTAAGACAAAAATTGTATCAATAATTGTCCCTTTATTAAACCTATCTACTTGTAATTTCGATAGGTTTAATAATTTATCTCTTTGTAATTTTTTAAATGCTTTGTGGAGATTGTATTCATAATCTATATGCTTAATGAACGAATTGAATCTCTCAGGATAATAGTGAGCACTGCAAAAAAAATCAGATAGATAATGATTAATGACGCCTAAATCAATAGAAAATTGGTCTAAATCTTTTTCGTCAGGTACCAGTAAATTGCTAATCTCCTCCAATACAAAACATAGAGAATCTTTCATACAATGTGACATAGTCGCCAATTTATATACAATATCAGGTTTTACATTTCCATAAATGAATTTACTTTTATTGAGATTAATATTTAATACTCTTTGTATATTCTCATAAACACTTTGACCTATCAGCATATGCGTATTCACCAGCATTTTTTTCTCTCCTTAGATTTCTGATTTTTCTATAACATTCATTTTTTCATATCTATATTTTGTTTTTATCAGATCACCATACAATATTTTCTCTGTATTTTTATGCGGACCTCTTTGTTGGTATTTGATTCATTTCTTCAATTACCCCGTGGTACTGTTTGAATAAATTTGTATAAATACTGTCCCAACTTCTTGAGAACGTGTAACTAATAGCATTTTTCTTGATACTCTGTTGCAGTTGGTCATTCTCAATCAGCGCTATTATCTTATCCGCCATGCTGTCCGGGTTTTCTTTTTCAAAAGCTAATCCATTATATCCGTCAATAAGATTCTCTTTTATTCCGCCTTCATTTGGACTGACTACCGGCAATCCGGATGCCATGGCTTCTAAAATAACATTTCCATAGGTTTCACTACTGGCCGGGAACGTGAAGAGATCTGCAGAAGCATAATAAGTTTGTAACTCAGCTCCGGATTTATAGCCTACAAAGGTTATATTGTCTATTTCTCTGCTTTCCAGCTCTTTTCTTGTAGGACCATCTCCAACTACAACCAATTGATACTTAACCTTTTTTTCATTGAGTATTTTAGCAGCATCTAATAACACATCCAGTTCCTTTTCAGGGGATACTCTTCCTACATATAACAGTAGTTTTTCGCCGTGCTTGCAGTATTTCTTTTTCAATGCTTCACTTTTTTTATTGGGACTGAAAAGGTTTGTATCTATGCCTCTGCCCCACAATTCTATATTTTTTATACCATGCTTTTCCATATCTTCTTTCGTGTCATTTGAAGGACTAAAATTGATATAACAGTTAGAGTGAAACCACCTGAAAAAGTGCCATAGCGAATTTTCCATAAATTCTAGATTGTAAAATTTAAGATATTTAGGAAAATCCGTATGATAAGAAGATACTAATGGAATATTATTATCTTTAGCATATTTTAGACCCATTAAGCCCATAGAAAAAGGTGTTACAAGATGTATAATATCCGGTTTAAATTTATGCAATGACTCTTCAATGATTTTGTATTTTGGTATTGCAATTTTACATTCAGGGTAGAGAAAAAATTTGAAGCTGTTCAGCTCAATGGTATTGCCCATAGTATTACTTTCTTTGCCAGGGATAAAAAATCTATATTCAATTCCCTTTTGATCCATATAATCTTTCATTTTATCAAGGGTTTTAGTAACCCCGTTTACAGCCGGCAAAAAAGTATCTGAAAATAATGCAATCTTCATTTTCTATCTCCTCACTTTAAAAAAAACTAAATTGGATAATCGTACCCATATATGCTATAAAAAAACCAATAAATACATCTGTCGGATAATGAAAGCCCAAGTATATTCTTGATAAGGCTACAAGCACTCCGATCATCAGAAATATTGGTGTCATCATTGGTATATGATACATTAAAGGTAAAACAAAGGAAAAAGCTGTACAAGTGTGCCCGGAAGGAAATGAATACTGACATGACGGTGGATTAACGGCTCTGGCATCTTTTAATGTCCTATATGGTCGCGGCCTTCTTACCACTCTTTTAATAGAATGTACAATAAACTGACTAATGATCATAGTGACCATTAAATCCATGCCAATATTTTTTATTTCTTGCTTTGAAAATACTAAAAATAATAAAGGAAATACGATTGCAAATATTGTAGAACCTAAATGAGTTATTCCTCTCATAAAAACATCCAAAAAAGTACAATGAAATTTCTTATTAATCCAATAATAAATAGAAACATCACCTTTTTTTATATAGGTCAATACACTCATCCTTTAATCCTCCTTTCACCTTAATTATATTAGCTCTTTTATAAGGATTTATTATGTCTATGTTAGATAATTGTTAAAGCATAATATTTATTCACTTTATAAAGCAATTCAACACTAAGGCCGTATGGATTATACGTAAAAAGGACTGCCCTTAATCATCTATGGGGAGGAGTAAGGCAGCCCATCAATTTATCTATATTTCTCATTCTCACAAATTAACATTTTTTTACATTCACTTCTCATATTAAAAGCCTCACTTCCTATCTGCTTTCATTGTAGCTCGTAAATGTTAATTCTTTTCATAGGAAATGTTAAAAATACGTAAATGTAAATATAAAAAAATAAAAAAATGTTTATACGACAGTTCTCAATTTTTGAAAGAAGAGGAATTGATGGTAAACGATATAGATTTGACATCTTGACTAGCAGGCGCAAAGAAAAAGAGCCGGTTCATATGATCGATTCTTATGAACTCAACTCCTTTATTATTTTAAATAGCCACGGAAATGTAAAACTTATCACTCATAGCTATGCTCTGGCTTTGAAATAGAAAATACCATCCTTTATTTGCTTGTCCACTTTATCTGTACATGCTAAATGCTCTAAATGAGCCATAGCTTCACTGGATGCAAACCATTTTTGGGCATTTGGAAATTCAGTCCAATTGCTATACTTTAATTCCCATTTCATTTGAGCAGCTACATCTCTGACGCTTATTTCCTTATCAGAAATAATATTTAGAATTTCTTCTAACCGATTATCATGATGTTTAAGTAGTTCTTGTATTCTTTTCTTATAGTCTTTAATAATATTTCTGTGAGCCGGAAAAAGGTATTCAATTTCATATCCGGCTACTTTATTTAAGCTATCGAAATATACTTGCAACATGTCCTGCCCATATCCCCAGAAAGCAATGTTGGGTGTAATTTGATCCAATATATGATCACCGCAAAACATCAGCTTATGTTTTCTCTCGTATAGTGCAATATGGCCCGGTGTATGGCCCGGTACATCAACAACCTCAAACCTATAGTCTCCTAAATTGATGATATTTCCTTCTTCAAGCAGTTTAAAATCCATTAACTCTTTAGGACAAAATTTATAGCCGGGATGGTCATTTCCATCTACATGGTCTCGATCTAAATCATACATCTGTGCATATTTTTTAAATGTATCCCAATATGCTTCGGTGGTCATCTCATTCATAAAGATGCCATCGACTTTACCGGCATAAATATCCATTCCAGCTTCACTTAAAAATGAAGCAAGTCCACAATGGTCAGAATGTAAATGCGTAATCAATACGTCTGTTTGGTCAGCTTTTAGATTAAGCTCATCTAAAGCTTTCATCATGGATTCTTTACATGGTTCGATGTTAAAACCGGTATCGATGATCAAGTTTCTGTCTTCCGATGTAATGATGTAACAATTAATTGCTCTTAATGGGTTTTTAGGTAATGGTATTTCATGTAAATATATATTTTTATAAATCTCTTTAGCCATTTCTTCACCTTATTTTTTCTACATTATTCTTTATACATTATATCTTACAACCCGAGTTTCAGCAATTAAAAAAGAGCTTTTGGATTCCAATCGCTAATATATAATTATCTCTGACAAATCTTCTTAGGACGCACCATTACAAGATTAATTTATCAAATTATATCTTATAAAACAAGATTTAAAGGTTTTTACTATTATAT
>JANQMT010000160.1:0-10163 GCA_028279945.1 Clostridia bacterium | reverse complement strand
ATAGCCCATCTGCCACCTAAATTTTCTGACCAAATGAACACAAAAAAACGAATATTCATACACCTGCATTCATTTTTCTAGTACTTTTTTGATAACCTAGACTATATCAAAAATATAGTCTATTTTAAATATAATTAAAAAGGGATGAGAAGTATTAAATTTCTGAGTGACAATCATTGACTTAAAAGCAATGTTCAAACCACTTTAGAGCTGATCTTACGTGAAGTTCAATGCCTATCTTAATAGCATCTTCATCCAAGTTAAACTTAGGGCTGTGCAATGGATAGCAGGTATCCTTTTCTTTGTTGCCGGAACCTACATGAGTAAATACACCCGGCATTCTATCTGTAAATTCAGAGAAGTCTTCTCCGGCTGTTGACCTTTCTTCAATAATACCCTGAGCAGTGCCCAGCACTTCTGGTACTATACTTTTAACGGTTTGTACCATTTGATGGTCATTGAATACTGCAGGATGACTATCCGTCCATTCTATTTCACAGTCAGCCCCGTGTGCTTCACAGGTTCCTTTTACAAATCGCTCTATTTTACCTCTTAGATCTTCTTCCTCAGTCATCTTATATAGATATCTTGTTGTTCCCTCAAGTTCTACATAGTCAGGCACTATATTGGAGGCTGTCCCGCCTCCCATTTTACCGATCATAATGAGGGTAGGCTTTTGTATATTAATCTCTCGTGTTTGAAGAGATTGAAGGCCTTGTACAACAATTGAAGCGCACAAAACAGGGTCTACTGCGAGATGAGGGCTTCCGGTATGTCCCCCTTTTCCAATGATTTTCATATGGAAATGATCTGTCCCTGCCATTACAGCACCCGGCGTCAGCCCCAGTTGACCCGTTTGCAAATAAGGCCAAAAATGAATCGCCATACAGCCCTTAGGATTGTATTTTTCCATCAGCTTTCCTTCATTGATCATATTCAATGCGCCGGCGTTTTCCTCATTGGGCTGAAAAACAAATAATATTCTGCCTTTAATTTTATCTTTATATCCGGATAATATTTTAGCTGCTATCAGTAACGCAGCCATGCTGCCGTCGTGTCCGCAGGCATGCATTTTGCCTTTATTTCTGGATATATACGCTACGTTATTTTCTTCTTCTACCTCTAATGCATCCATATCCGAACGCATTAACAAAGTAGGACCGTTATGCTCTTCATTAAGAAGCCCTGTTACACCTGTTTTGGTAATATTGGATGTCACTTTCAAGCCTAGTTTTTTCAAATACTCTTTTATTTTTTCCGACGTTCTGTATTCTTCATAACCGATCTCCGGGTACATATGAAAATCACGTCTTAATTCAATGGCCTCATTCATCAGTTCCTTTACTTGCTTTTTTATGTCCAAGACTTTCCCTCCTTATCTATAGCAATACACCTCTAATCTGCTTTTAACACAGTTTGAGGTGTATCACATGCTCTTACAATTTATTCATTAACAAAAAGTTTTCGAGGGAAATTAGCAAATGTTTCGTGCCCTGTTTCCGTTACCATGAAAGCTTCACTAATGGATACACCAAAATCATCAAAATACATACCCGGTATACAGTGGAATGTCATATTCGGCTGTAACACCGTTTTATCTCCGGATCTTATACTGGCCGTATGCTCACCCCAATCCGGCGGATAGTTAAGGCCCATGGAATATCCTATTCTGGATTCCTTTTCTATACCGTATTGAGAGATAACATTTCTCCAAGCCAATTCCACTTCTTCCAGATAGATCCCTGGTTTCACAGTCGCCAATGCTGCATTTAATCCTTCTACCGTGATTTTAGCGACATCGGATACTTTGTCGCCGGGCTTTCCTATGGATACCGTTCTTGCCATTGGTGAATGATACCGCTGACAACAACCGGCCAGCTCTATTGCTACAACAATATTGTCAGGATATTTTTCATCGCTCCATGTCAAATGAGGTGCCCCGGCTGCTTCTCCTGCTGGCAGTAATGGGACTATACTTGCGTAGTCCCCGCCGAATTCGGCAGTTCCTCTTATTTGTGCGTCATAAATAGCCGCTACCACATCACATTGTCTGACTCCCGGCTTTAGATTTTCTATAGCTGCAGTCATGGCCAATTCAGCAATTTTTCCAGCTTTTCTTTGCAATGCAATTTCGTTATCGGATTTTATGATTCGAATCCAGTTTACAAGTACGTTTCCATCTGCAAACTTGGCATTAGGCAAACCTTTCAGCAAGCTTTCATATGCCGAAGCAGTAAAATAATAATTGTCTTTTTCAACGGCTATGGTTTTGTTTTGTGCCCCTAACTCTTTGATGACATCACATACATAGTCCATAGGGTGCTTTATGGTATTTTGGACATAATCATCACTATATGCTCTAACATGCCCTTCATCTAACCATGTTGTTTTTACAACGCCGCTGAAGGCATCCATATACCGGCCAATAAAAATAGGCATTTCATCGTCTAATGTGACAACCAACATTTGATGAACATAAAAAGACCATGCATTATGTCCGGATAAATAACACATATTTGCCGGATCCGTAATAAGCAGTACGTCAATCCCTTTTTTACTCATACTTTGTTGTACTTTTTTCATTCTTACCAAATATTCATCTCTTTCGAATGGCATCATTTAACTCAATCTCTCCTTTGCTTTTAAAATATTCTGAAACCTTCATTAAAACCATTATTACAAAGTGTTGCAGACGACACCATGACACTTTGTAAGTATTTGTATACTTCTATAGAGGTATATCCGCTACTTATAAGGTTCTTCCTACTTCATATCCGTCCCATACCGCATTGTGAATATTTCTCACTTTACTTGCATCACCAATTAAGTGAACTTTTGGATATTTATCTTTTATATCATCATATAATTGCTTATCTGCCATATATCCAATGGCTGAAATAACCGTATCGGCTTCAATGGTTTCTCTTCTAAAACTGCCATTAATGGTTTCAACTGAATTTTCATTTATCTCTAATATACTTGTATCGGTTTTGACATAAATGTTATTATATTTAATCCTGTCTTCTAAAATCATTTTATTGGAGTGAGAAATAAACACAGAGCTTAATATTTCATCCATCATCTCTACTATAGTGATGGCTTTACCTTTTTCTTTCAACCATAGCGCAATTTCGCATCCAACAAGTCCGCCTCCAATGACCACAACTTTATTGCCTATTTTAGTCACATCCCTTAAAGCTTCACAAGCGGTTAGAACATGTTCTTTTTCGATGCCTTTTAATGGGGGGATTCTATCTTTTGATCCTGTGGCTACAATGATTTCATCCGGATCAACATCATTAATAATAATTTCATCAACCGGTGTATTCAGATATATGTCAACAGCGTTCTCTTTCAATGCATCTTCATACCATTTAAGAAGAAGTTTTTCATCCTCTTTAAATTGGGGTACGGATGCTTCAATAATATGTCCACCTAAAACATCATTCTTTTCAAATAATGCAACTTTGTGCCCTCTTATGGCCGCTGCTCTAGCGGCTTCCATTCCAGCTATCCCCCCGCCTATTACCATTATTTTCTTTTGCTTAAGAGATGGATATAGTCTATATTCGTTTTCTCTGCCGCAAGACGGATTGACGGCACACGAAATGACTTTTTTAGTTTCAAGCCTTCCCATACAACCATCATGACACCCTAAGCAAGGTCTTATCTTATCTTTCTCACCGGCACGTACTTTATTGGGCCAATGGGCATCTGCTAAAAGTCCTCTGCCTAAAAGTACCATGTCAACTCTTTCTTCAGCAACAGCCTCTTCTGCCAGTTCAGGAACCTCCATTCTACCTGCGGTTAGAATAGGCACCTTTACCACATCTTTTAGTTTTTCAACGTATGGTAAATAACAGCCATGTGCCATATATCCGGGGGGATGGGCCCAGTACAACGCATCATAGGACCCTAAATCTGCATTAAACCCATCGTATCCCGCTTCTTCCAGTATTTTTGCAGCTTCATAGCTTTCCTCTACATCTCTTCCCATTTCTATATATTCTTCTTCCGGAAGACCGCCCTTTCCCAATGCTTTAATACAGCTTTTTACACCAAATCTTAAGATGACGGGGAAGTTTTTACCTACTCGTTCCTTTATCTCTTGTACGATCTCAATAGGTAAAGTCAAACGTCCTTTTAAGTCGCCACCGTATTTATCCGTTCTTTTATTAAACAGTTTCATCGTAAACTGGTCGATAAGATATCCTTCATGCATAGCATGAATCTCTACGCCGTCAAATCCGGCTTCTGCTGCAACCATTGCAGCATCGCCCATCTTTTTAACTAAGTACTCTACCTCTTCGGTAGTCAATTCTCTGCAAGTAACATCCGGATTCCAAAAATGAGGTGTTGCCGAAGGTGCAATAGGATGGGTTTTTACCATATCAGGATAAAACGATACTCTCCCAAATCCCATTGTTATCTGAAGAAAAATCTTTGCACCGTAAGCATGTACTCTTTCAGTCATTTCACTTCCGAGTAATACAAATGCTTCCGGATTAGTGTCTATATTTTGAAATAAGCCTGGTTTGGTCTCTTCCAAAACATTCTCAACTTCAATCCCACCGGTAATGATAAGTCCTGTTCCGCCCTTAGCTCTTTCTACATAGTAATCCACAGCTCTTTGGTTAAAACAGTTATCCGGTGTACACATACCCGATGGCGCCATAGGTGCCATACCAATTCTGTTTTTGATTTCCAATTGACCTATTTTCATAGGTTGGAACAAACTGCTGTATTTTTTCATGAACCTTTTCACCTTCCCTAACTATATTGTTTTGTAACCACCCTATTTAATTTATTTACCATCACGTCCACATTTCCTATTCTATAATTTTATCTAACCTGAGCATTTATCCTATTGCTCGTTATAGCCATTTTCATGACTCTTTAGGGTTATTTTTCTTTCAAATAAAATAAAGCCATTGGAATTTATTTGAAATTTCAATGACCAAACTGAAAAATATTATTTTGCAAATTGAATGCAGGTGTATGAGTATGAATACGAAAACTCATACTCATATACCTGCATTCAATTTCACTTATTTCATGCTAATAACAATACTGCTCTTTGTATTTATCTACATTCTCTACTGTGATTAATTCCGTACCTGTATCGGTACGTTCTTCAACCGGTTCGCCTCTTAGATAGTTAACAGCCGATTGAACCGTTTCATATCCCATATCATAAGGATTTTGAGCAATAACACTGTCCACCTTTCCGTTTTTTACGCCTTCCAGCAGTTCTTGCTGTATGTCAAAGCCTATGAGCTTAATCTCATCTGTTTTTTCATTGGCTTCTATTGCTTCTAAAACACCCAATGCCATCAAAGCATTGGTTGCGAAAACAGCGTCTATGTCTTCGTGACTCTCAAACAGCTGATTCATCTCTTCCATAGCAAGTTCAGAATCACTATTTGCTTGTCTTTGCTCAATTATTTCAATCTCTGTTCCTTCAATGGCTTTTTTAAATCCCAGCCGCCGGTCACGATGGGTTTGTTGTTCCAATACACCTGTAATTAATACAACATTTCCTTTGCCGCCTAAAACCTCTATAATCCTCTCCCCTGCCATCTTGCCTGCAAGAAAATTATCGGTTCCTATAAAGGAGACCACCTCTGTATCTGCATCCGTATCAATGGTAAAAACATGAATATTATTCTGTTTGGCTTCCTTGATGATTGGAATGATAGCTGTTGAATCGCAAGGTGCAATACCAATGGCATCTACATTCTGATCCATCAAATCCTCAATAAGGCGAAATTGCATAGCAACATTGGTTTCTTTATCGGGTGCCCTTACAATTAAATCTATGCCCAAATCTCTAGCTGCTTTTTCAGCACCTTTTTTCATGGTTTGCCAATGTTCACTGTCCAAGGCTTTTAAAACAATGCCTATTCTTAACTGTTCATTATCATTATCTAAGTTCTGTCCATTCGTTACAAGTTCATTATTTTTACATCCAATTGCTGAAATTAATATTAAAAAGGTTATCCAAATTAAAACAAAGGTTTTTTTCACTTTTATAACCCCCCAATAGTTCAAGCATAACGCGTTAGTAAAAACAATTCAACTGTCAAACTCTTACTTTTCAAATATTCATATTAAGCTTTTGCCATTCTTCTCGCTCTTTCTTCGACTTTGGTTCTGATAACATCCACAAATACCGCTACGATTATGACACCGCCAATAACAACAAATTGCAAGTCCGATGACGCACTGAGCAGGTTTAAACCATTTCTAATAACTGAAATAAGTAAAACACCAATCAATGTGCCCCATACCGTACCCTTTCCTCCAAAGAATGATGCACCTCCAATAATGACTGCTGCTATTGCATCTAAGTCAGCGGTCTGACCTGCCAAAGGAAGTGCCCCGCCTACACGTCCAACAAAAACAATTCCGGCACACGCAGCCATAAATCCTGAAAAGGTATAAACAAAAGTCAATACATTTTTTACGTTAATACCTGATAGTAAAGCAGCTTCTTTATTACCGCCGATAGAATAAATTTCTCTTCCCAATACTGTATTATTTAAGAATAAATGAACGATTATATAAACAATGATGACAATAAGAAAACTGATAGGAAATCCTTGTATATCACCTGAACCTGGCATTTCTACAGCCTTAGGAAAACCAATAACCGGGGCAGCACTGGTAATAATTATAGCGATGCCTCTGGAAATGTTTCTGGTACCAATGGTGGATATAAATGGATGGGGCAAATGTAAGCGGGTTAGCAAAAGACCATTGACCATACCCATTCCTGATCCTACGAGTAAACAAATTAAAATTAACACAAAGGCATTGGTAACGCCGCCTGACCTCATAGCAATCCCCATGGTACACATCGACAAGGCCATTATTGGTCCTACAGATAAATCAATACCGGCAGTGATAATAACCATCAGCATCCCTACGGCAATAAGCGCTATGGTGGATGCCTGTCTCATAATATTCATGATATTATCTATTTTTAAGAAATTATCAGATACAATTGATAAATATATAGAAAGAAGTATTAATGTTAATAATGGTGCTACTCTAAATAACATTTCTTTTATGGATATTGATTGCAGCTTATCTTTCATTCTATTGACCCCCTCGCATGATTTTCAATTTGTCTTCCCCACGCAGCTTTCATAATGTCATTCTCATTAAAGTGAGGACTGTCTCTGTCTATTTCTGCAGTGATTTTGCCTTCTCTCATGACAATAACTCGATCGCTCATTCCTAATATTTCAGGCAGCTCAGAGGAAATCATAATCACGGCTTTACCTGCTTTGACAAGTTGATTGATGAGTTTATATACTTCTACCTTTGCACCTACATCAATACCTCTGGTTGGCTCATCTAAAATATAAATATCCGCATCAGTATTTAACCACTTACCAATTACAACTTTTTGTTGATTGCCTCCACTCAATTGCCCTACGGGAGTATCTCCTGATGCTGTTTTAATTCTCAGAGAACTTATATTACCATTAGCCACTTCTCTTATCTTCTCTTTAATTAAAATAGAAAGCTTTGTAAATTTTCTCATACAGACAATCGTAAGGTTGACTATAACAGATGCATTTAATACTAAGCCTTCTCCTTTTCTATCTTCCGTAACAAAAGCTAATTTATTTTGTATGGCCTGACGAGGACTTTTAATACTCACCGATTTTTGATGAACATAAATTTCACCGCTGTCTTTTGGGTCCGCTCCAAAAATACATCTAAACACTTCCGTTCTTCCTGCTCCAACTAATCCTGAAAATCCCAGAACTTCTCCACTTTTTACATTGAACGTAATGTCACTGAACACCCCATGACTCGTTAGGTTTTCAACTCTTAAAAATTCTTCATTATGAGGAGCTGTCTCTTTGGGAAAAAGATTTTCAACAGACCTGCCCACCATATTTTGGATTAAACCATCATGAGTCATTTCCGATACAGGTGAAGTCGTGATGAGCTGACCGTCACGTAATATGGTAACAACATCACATATTTCAAAGACTTCTTCCAGTTTATGTGATACAAATAATACGGCTACACCTTTTTCTCTGAGATAACGGACAACCTTCATCAGCTCAATCACTTCTTTTTCACTTAAGCTTGAAGTGGGCTCATCCATGATTAAGAATTTAACATCTCCCAAAATCGCTCTTCCGATTTCAACCATTTGCTGCTGTCCCATTCCTAATTTCCCTACCTGAGTTTTGGGATCAATATCTTGTCCCAGCCTAGCCATAATTTCTTTCGCTTTTTTGTGCATGGTTTTATAATCTAAAACTCCGGATGCATTTTTTATATACTGCCCTAGGAAGATATTATCAGTAATCGATAATTCAGTGATCACGTTTAATTCTTGATAAATACAACTGATTCCTACATCTTTGGCCGACTTTGGGTTTTTAAAACTCATTTCATTGCCTTCAACCAGAATTTTACCGTCTTCCGGGGTATGAACACCGGTCATGCATTTAATTAGGGTTGATTTTCCGGCTCCATTTTCTCCCAGCAATCCATGAACTTCACCAAAGCGTAAAGACATTGAAACCTTATCGAGTGCTAAAACACCTGGAAATCGCTTGCTGATTTCTTTTAATTCTATAAATGTATCTCCCATAGTATCGCCTCTTTCACATAATTGTCTACTCCATAGTCCATAATGGAGTAGACAATTAAAATGTTATTTCTAAATGACTTGAGCTTTTATTTTAAATTATCAATGGTCAGTAACTCCGCACCTGTATCAATACGCAGTTCAACACTTTCACCGTTGACAGCTTTGATTGCATTTTCAACGCCTAAGTATCCCATTTGGTATGGACTTTGTGCTACGGAGCCTTCCATTGAGCCTTCTTTAATTTTTGTTTGTGCTCCCGGAGAACCATCAAACCCTACCACCATGATGTCTTTACCTGATTGTTCTACTGCCTTCAACGCACCTAAAGCCATTTGATCAGCGGTTACAAACACTGCATCGATTTCAGAAAATGTCTGCATCATATTTTCCATTACGTTTGCTGCTTTTTCACCATCACTGTCGGCAGGCTGAACATCCAGTACCTCAAATCCATTGGCTTCTAATACATCTTTTGCTCCTGCTGTTCTATCATCATGGGTCTTATCTCCTAATGCACCTCTGATGATAACAACTTTGCCGCCGTCAAATTTAGATGCAATATGCTCTCCGGCAAGCTCTGCAGCTGCATAATTTCCTGTTCCTAAGAAAGAAGTTTTGCCTTCCAAATCTGCATCTGTATCGATTAACAATACCGGAATGCCTTTTTCTACGGCTTTTTGCAAAACTTTAACTTGAGCAGCCGGCTGAACCGGTGCTACACAAAGCGCATCCACATTATTCGTAATGTTATTTTCAATCATGCTTGTATGCTCTTCAACCAAGGTTTCTTTTGCGGGTCCGTTAAAGTCAAGATTAACATCAAAATCTTCCGCCGCTTGTCTTGCACCTTTTTCTACTTGAATCCAGTGCTCGTCAGATCCTTTTACTACAAACCCTATTGTCAACTTTTCAGGCTCTTGACTTGCTTCCTCTTCCGAAGCCCCGCCGCCACACGCAATTAAAGACATACTTAAAGCCAGAACCAGTAACACAACCAATAGTTTTTTCATAAAAAATCCTCTCCTTTTCGTTTCCCCATATTTTTTAATTTTACCTTTTCTTAATTATCCGGGTTTTTATACATTGAAAAAAGGGGTCAATTTTTTCAAACCAACCCCTTTTCTTTAGAAAATTAGGACAATTCATTTTTGATTATACAGAGCCTTACTGAACGAATACGTATTATTAGCTACAGGAGACATTTGGTATATAATTTGTAATGGAGAAATACTAGTTTTAATGGAGTGCAACGGAATTAAAACCAAAGGGTTGCAATACTTTGCAGAGGTTAGCTGGTATCCTGTATAGGAACACAGGTTTTAAAAGGTTGATTTTCCCATATACTGCGTTAGAATCCATTATAATATCAGAAGTATTACAATGGATTCTGCCTTGTCTATGAAAAAATCAACTCTTTTAAAACTGCTTCGCACCTAAATCATGTAATTTTTTCTGTGAGGCTAGGCATCGTGAGGAGCAGGTACTGGTAAGTACCTGCGACGAATGTAACAACGCCTCACTGGAAAAAGTACATGATTTA
>JANQMT010000142.1:0-44771 GCA_028279945.1 Clostridia bacterium | reverse complement strand
CAATATGTTGTGGCATGTAAAGTTTTTTGGTGTATATATCTTATTCTTCTAATTAACATTAAATTGTTCTGATGTAAGCATATTGGATATAGAACTTTTGAATTATTAATTGAAAACAAAACATGCCTTACATCAGAGCAATTAAATAAACTATCCTCTCCTTATAGCTATGTATTAACAAATCTCACCATTAAAGGCTTCTCTTAATTTGGTGACAGCTTTCTTTTCAATTCTTGAAACATAGGAACGAGAAATCCCAAGCATTTTTGCTATTTCTCTTTGTGTTTTGCAGCCTTCTCCTGTTAGACCGTATCTTAACATTATGACGGTTTTTTCTCTGCCTTTTAATACGGATGATATTTTATTATATAATTTTTTAACCTGGATACGGATATTAACATCGTCTACAATGCTATCCGCATCTGTTCCTAAAATATCATTGAACGAGATTTCATTACCTTCTTTGTCAATCCCAATGGGTTCATGCAAAGATACTTCTGTTCGGTTTTTTCTTCCCGCTCTTATATTCATTAAAATCTCATTTGCTATTCATACATTACGGAAATATTTCATTATAGTAAAACTATTGATACATTAAAAAGCATTTCAAACCTCTCATCCGTTGGCGGCAGAATCAAATACTATCGATTGCTAAATAGATTATCCCAGGAAAATCTAAGCTGTAAAACTAACATTGACCGGACCACTATTATAAGATATGAGAATAATCAGCTTATTCATTCATTGGAATTATGTAATAGAATTGCACAAGCTATTGGTATTATTCCTAGCCTATTATATGATGAATATCTAGCATTTATAGCTTCTAACTATGGACAAAAGATAAAACAATTAAGAAAATTTATAGAATTTACACAAAATGAATTGGGACAGGCCATTAGGGTCCACAGAAAAACAATTGCTCGATGGGAAAAAAAACAAGCGTACCCTACCAGAGAAAACTATGATATTTTAAAACAATTTAGTAGAGATCCTACAGCATGATCAGGATCTCTTTTTAATAATTAATGTAACCTTCTTAAAAAAATTGAAAAGTCTTTACTATAGTAGACAGCGCTGACAAACACACTACTCTTCTTTGAATACATTTGTGATTTTGGAATATTTTTTTAAAAATTTAAGCTCAATAATTCCTGTTCTTCCAGTTTTATTTTTTGCTATTATTAATTCCATAATATTCGGTTTCTCTGTACAATCGGGATAATAATACTCATCCATATATAAAAATATAACTGTATCAGCATATTCTTCTAAAGCCCCTGATTCTTTTAAATCTTGCAATATTGGTCTATGATCTGCTCTAATCTCTACATTTCTTGAAACTTGTGATGTAATAATAATTGGGCAATTTATTTCCTTTGCTAACTTTTTTAATATTCTTAGTATTTTTGATAACTCCTGGTGTCTATTTTCTAGTTTTTCATCAAGAAACATTAATTGAAAATCGTCAATTAGAATTAAATCTACCTTTGATTTACTTTCTAACGCTCTGCTCTTTTCATATATTTCATTAACCGAAATACAACTATCATTTATTAGCATATTACTATCGGATAATTCTTGAATAGCAATATATAAATTATCCCAATCTTTTGCTGATAATGCTGAAGCCATTATATTATTCTGTTTAACAAGAGAATTTAAACTTAATAATCTTTCTATTATTCTTTCTGAAGTCATATCTAAGCTAAAGAAGACAACGTTTTTATGCTTTTTTGAAACGAAACTAGCTATATTAAGTAATAATGATGTTTTCCCCATTGAAGGTCTTGATCCGATTACTATAAGTTCAGATTTTTTTAATCCTTGGGTTATAGCATCCAAATCCATAAACCCAGTTGGTAACCCTATTTCTGCATTCTGATCTAATTGTTTAAGTTTATTGAACAGAAGCTCTTCTTTTACTTGCTTAAAATCATTTTTTTCTTTCACATCTGCCATTTTCACACCCCATTAAATTAAAACATCTAGAATATAACGCTTATCTTAAAATACCGGGTTTTGATTAGTTTTACTTTCTACTATGCTGACATATATCTGTCCTTCTATACTTCCCCTTTATTTTAATGCAAATTATACCACATTATTCCTTTTCCTACTACAATACTTCAAAAACTTAAAAAGACCCCAGCTAACATAGTAGACAAGGGCCTTTTCAAAAGGAGGAGTTAATTTGTAGCTTTCACGTTATTAATTTGGTATACTGCAGCTTCAATCAGTATATTTAATTGATCTTCTGATAAAGTAATTCCTTTACTCTTTAGAAAGTTCAATACAAATAGTTTTTTATTCTCACCCATTCCAGGTGAATTCATGAGTTGCTCTGCAGCTTGTACGGCAATTTCTACCCAAGATTTAATATTATCTTGCTGTGCTTCGGTCGCTCTTGATTTGATGTAAGGTACAACAATATAAGTCACTATTGCACCTATTACTGTTATTATCACCATGCCTATTTGAGTAATCATTTCACCTGTCATTTTAAACTACCTTCTTTCCTGTAATTTTTTCGTATAGGCGTACTATCAGTACTGCCGCTTGCTCTCTGGTTAAAGCACCCTCTGGGTTAAAGGTTCCATCACCATCACCTTTAATCAATCCTAGTTCTTTTGCAGCTGCTATATACTCAGCTGACCAACGATTATCCTCTACATCCTTAAATACTCTTCCCATGGCCATAACCTCCTCCATGAATACTTTTTTCTTAATACTGGATCCTGGACACGTCTTAACTACACCCGGTCCCTCATTATGGAACTTCACACTCTCAGTTCCAAACCGGTTGATAAAATACCGAGTAAGCTTCAATATGCTATCCTTTTGCTTGCCTTTTAGGATATCCTTACCTTTGTCAAAGTTGCCTAACATCTCAACTGCAAATGCGCTTTCATTCCATCCTTTTATACTGGCCGGCATCATGAAAAAATCTCTTCCTGTCACAAGCCAACCATCAGGCATCAATGTAACATGCTGTCCTATATCAGACCATTTCAATTGATTAACATGATAGTTATACATACCTTGCTGCAGAGCTATGTGATTTTTTCCATCAAAATCTTTGTGGCTAGGCTTCCAGGTGTGATGGATATGCAGCTGCTTATAGGTATATTTGTCTAACTGCTTGATTAATTCATCAACTACCAAGATTTCAAATTTTTTCAATGTCTTCACCCTCTTGTTCTTTTCCTTCAGCTTCAAGGATCTGTTTCTCTTTCTTCCTGGTCCATATAAGTAACCATTTTAGATCAGCCCCGGCCTCACATAAATTTTCTAATATTGATTGAGCTTCGCGGAGAAATATCACCGTATAAACTACCGTAGCAAGAAAAACACTAACTTGTGTCAGCATAGTCACCCGATAACTCAGTCCTGCTAATATAAAAACAATTAAATACGACACCAGTTTAATCCTGGTGCCGTCCCATAATGTTTTAGAATAAATTATTTTAGTTTTAACTGCTTTCTGATAGCCGCCAGCTCCTTTGCTGAGAGCTATATACTTAGTTATAATGTCTAATAGTATAGCCCCACCTACCGCGATTGCCGCAGTCTGGTAAGCTTTGTCTGGAAATAGAACATAATTAATACAAGAAATAAAAAAAGCCCATATCGGCTTAGTTCCTGAAATAAGTTTTTCTATGTAGTTATTCATTGCTCTTACCCCTCTACAATTAAAGCTTTTTGTTCCTCTGTTATCCATCCTTTACTAACAGCAACATCTAACATCGTTTCTGTAACTTTTCCCTGTTCATATAATGCTTTTAATCTTTCAAACATTCTATACTCCTCCTAATGCATCAATCAATAATTGATCAATTATTTCATTCTGCTCAGTCACTTTTGCATTTAATTCGTTAATCTCTGAGTCTTTTTCGGATATTTTAGGATTGATCACTTTGAATAACTCAGGGCACTTTATAGCTAGATCATCATATATCATTTTATTCATCCTTTCCATATATTGATTATTTCATTTAGTTTAGCCTTTAAATCTGCTGTAGTTTCCGTTGTTAATAAGTCTATATTGCTCATTGCTAATTCTTTATCTGCAAGAGGTAATAGTGTTATCCATAAGTCACTAATCGATTGCTCATTATTCGCAACAGCTTCTACAGTTTCATTAAACGCCTCTCGTAAATTTTCCTTATAACTAATATCCATGCTTTGGACTTGGCAATTGTACTCTTCTTGGAGGACTTCGTATAGGACGTAGTAGGTAGCATTAGTGTCATAATTTGCTTCTAAAATGCTTAACCTAACATTACCAAATGTATGTAAATCAACATGAGTATCCCAATTTTGTGTATCATCAGTTTCAATATTAGCCTCATCTATTTTAATGATGCAAATAAAAGTATTAACTTTAAATCTTAAAGGATTATACAAATGTGGATTAACAATTAAATTGTCCCAATTGATATGATATGAACCGTCAGTATGATATTTAGGTTCTGCCCTTTCATATTCAACCCCACTCTTAACCGTCAATGTATTTTGACCTTCAACTAAGTTAACACCATCACCTAAGATGATGGGTTGGATTTCTTCTATTTCTGGTTCAGCTAGTGCGTATCTTAATTCATAGTGATTTATTGTGCCTTCTGAAATGGTAGGCGAAACGGTTGTCGGTACTGTTGTTACAGCACGTGTATTGTCTGTGTCGCCTAACGGAATCCATGTTTTTGTACCTGTATTGTTGTATGGAGTTCCAAATGTACCGTTGTTCATCTGCCAGCCGTTAAAATAAGGTTTTCTTTCTCCTGATAAAGGTATATAATTTTCACCCCAACCAGAATCTACATCTGCTACTGATATATGAAATGATCTATCTGAAACTAATATAGATTGATCAGCTTCAGTAAAATTTACATCAGGTTGCCCAGATAAAACTATTGAATTATCATATTTAGTAACAATATCACTTCTAGCAACAAAATTATTGAAAAGAAGCGTAGTGCTTGAAAGATTTATCCTTTTAAATCCTGAAAAATCAGCACTAAACGTCCAATCCAGACTACCATCCAACACCACACGTTTAACTTTCCTATCCACCTTCGCTAGACCATCTTTATAAGTCAATTTGTCTTGATAAGTGTCTATCTTGGCTAGTTCAGTAGGGAATATGATTTGACCGACTTGGTAGGGTTCGTATACTGTTGGGGTTGTGCCTTGTTCTACTTGAAATTGATTTAATGGAATCTCACTTGGATTAGTATAAGTTCTAATAAAATAACAATTACTAGGCGTTAAAATTGAAACACTTCCAGCCTGACCTGATATTAAATTTCTATTAACATCATAAAATGCAACATTAGAAGTAGACCTGTTAGATATATAATTCTCATTTGGTTCAACTGGAATATAATGAGTTGTAATAAAAGTTGGATTTACTGAAATCGACCCATCAGAAGAAACTACATATCCAATTAAATTTTCACTATTATCTTTATCAAACAAATTCTTTCTACGCACTTCAACAGCAGGATGTAAAAGTGCCTGAGCACCGTTGACATAGGATAAGTTGTTATCACACCATGCTTGGTCAGGCTCATTTCCAGCCCCAAATAAGTTAGTGAGATTGACTAGAAACGCTTTTCTGATAGTAGCGTCCTGAACTTCCGATGTGACAGATTTTGAAATATATGCCCAAAATCTAATATCACCAGCTTCTGTCATAGTTCTTAAAACAGAGTACTTTTTAAAACTTTCAGTTGCAGTAAAATCACTTGGATTAGATGACATACTACCTATCGCTACAGCAATACCAATATTATTTGTACCAGCAACTTTTTTCATTTCAGCTCTTGCATATATTACATCATTAGCGTTTGCTTTTCCTTTAGTCGTCGAAATTCCCCAATATCCGTGTGCTGGACTTGTAGGAGATACAATTCTTTGCTCATTATTTGAGATAGTGGCAGTTTGACCAGTATTTAAATTAAGCCACCCGTCTGCTAAACCATCACTATTACTATCTGTTCCAAAATCTCCATCCTTCCCCAACAGATTAACAATCATTTCACCTTTAACTACAGCATCAATCCCACCATTTTGTTTGGCTGTAATATGCTCCACAGGTGATGAATTGGTTAAGGTAATGGTTTCTTGGTTGATGTTGTTGGTTACCTCGTTTTCTAATGTATCTAACCTACCATCGTTTGTTTCCAAGTGGTTTTCATGCTTTTGTAGAGTTTCTGTATTTCCTTGACTCTGTGCCACATCGTTTTGAGCCGTACTATAAGTTATTTTGGGTTTAATGTGGCTATTATCTATTAACCTACCTTCTTTATAACTCCATAGTTCGGGTAGGTTTGGGAGTGGGGTTATGATTGGGTTTGGTAACCTATAATCACATGTAATTGGAAATAGATTACTTATATCTGATGTACTCGTATCTGTTATATAATATAAACACCCGTCGCTATCATTTAACGCCATGTAACCGATATTACTAGCATCATCCCAGTTTGTTTCAATCGTTTGTTTTCTGCTATAGCCGTGAACATCCATTGCACCATTAATATAGTCGGCTCCATTTGCCACCCAATTTAGGCCAGTCGATACTATATTTTCAGTTAATTTCCATCTTTTTGCATTCACGCCTGTCTCAACGTTAATATGTGATGAAATTGTTTGAGTATCGCTTACATTCTGCAAATGCTCCGCACATTCCAATGCCTTTAACTTACCATTAACTAATGCGGCGTTTCTAAACTTGTCGCTTATGGCTGGTACGCTTCTTAGGGTTATGTTGGGTTGGAGGGTTTTGGATTTATGGGGTTGGTACGTTGTAGGTATAGCATTACCTTCGGTGACCATTATCTTTTTATACAGATTTTTTTTATTATTTAAAGTGATATGGGTATAGGAAAAAACTGCTAAATAATTTGTGTCGCTATCTGTAAGTATAATTTGCTCTCCACTAACAGTAATATTTGCCCTTGTAGTATTATTTATATATTCGGTAGCAGTATTATACTCTCCAACATACCTTGCACAAGCAAGCCAAAGCCTATCATCAGCATCAAAACCTAATGTAGATTCAAATACTTTACCTCCATAATTGGTGTTAGGTTTTACCTTTATATATCCAATAATACTATCGTTTGAGTCTGGAGTTTCTACAAGCCCTTGGTATACGGTGTCAAATGGGAATAAATTCTCTGTATTTGTCTGCAAATCAACCGTACTATGCCCCACACCATAAGGTAATTCCTCTGTTATGTCAATGTTTGTATGATCGCCTTCTAGGATAGCAAGGATTTTAACTGTGGCTGTAGCATTTGTATTTTCAGCTGTATTGCTATGCGCAAGAATTAAACGTTTATTTGTAATCGTAGCATCTGTTGTAACTAAAAGTTTTTTAATACCACTTGTAGTTCCAAGTGATGCGGATGGAATGTCATTAATACCACCGCCATCAAAATACATATGATTAGCTAAGTTTTCTGCTATCATCATTGCTATAATTGTATATTGTGTTGAGGGTTTTAACGGGAGTTCTAGAGAATTTGAAACTGCATACCCTGTTGTTTCTCCATATGTGTATGTAATTCCATCAGCAGATACAGTAATATCCGTATGAGAATCTGTCCAATTACTATAATTATCACCATTATCAGCATAATTAAATAATGTCTCCCCACCAATCGAACACAGAACCTTTGCATCTTTCGTATCGCTTTCAAAGCTTGTTATGGATTGTTGGGTTGTTTGGGGGGTCGAGTATTCTTCTTTTTCGTTTCCAATTAAAATAAAATCATTTCCGTCATACTCCAGTTGGACTACACCGTACAGTTCTCCACCACTTAATGCATCCTTACTGCCATCCATTGTTTGAGTTTTTATACTCTTAGCACCTAAGCTATTAATGTTTAGAGTCGATTCTCCTGTGTTTTTTTTAAAAACAGAGAGATTAACTTTTAATCCACCAAAATATGTTATTCCGCTAATACTTACAGCATAATCATTTGTATTTATATTATCAGTTACAGAAAATACGCCAATCGAAGTGTTTGAAGCACCTACAATAACATTATCAACAGTATCTTTTAAATTGTTCATAGCATCTGAAACTTTATCGCCAGTAATTGATGAGCCATTAACAAGATCATCACTATTATGCGCCGATGTGGAATTCAAATGGTTAGCGTGTTTTACTTCTATGTCATTTTCATTATTTGTGATTTGTTGTTGCAAAGCTGCATCTTTTGCATTTACTTGACTTTTAGTATCATATCTATCATCGTGATCACTGCTACCTGTTTTATGCGCGGTTAGATTATTTTTATTATCTGTGATTTGCTGTTGAAGACTGTTTTTATCGTTCTCCACTTCTGCGAATCCATCATTTATTTTTGTGTATTCATCTTTAATTTTATTTGTAGCTACCAGATTACAATATTTATTCGCCATTGTTTACCTCCTCTCTTTTGGGATCGTTTAGTTTTTTCATTATTGATACAAATGCAGGAACCTCATTACCTTGAAGGGTAACTCTGCCTAGGAAAATGTTTAGGTTTTGTAGCTCTTCATTTGTTAAAGAAATGTTGTTCATTTGAAACCTCCTCAGATTGAATTAAGTGAATCTTGAAGTGTTATAAAATAATGTCCGTATACTTTATCTCCTCTTGATTTGTCTGTAATGCCTGTCGAATACAGATTTCCAATTGCCTCCCGAACGGCATTGAACCTCTCGGCATAAAGCTTTCTATCGCTACTAGACATTTTTGTGTTAATAGTCCCAACACCAGGAACAAATACAGTTGAAGGAATCCAGGAATACCCTTTGTAATCCCTAAACTCATTTACCCTATCAATAAACAGATTCCACCGGATATAAGAAATCTCTGTGATTTCTCCATTACCATTAAACGCATTTAACTCTGATGTATTCCAATACCAATTGTCTGGACGAATTGGTGTAGTAAAATATACCCAATTACTCGTGGCTGACAGATCCCCGTCAGATTGTATAATCCATGCTCTAGCACGATAGGGTTTGTCGCTCTCCAGAAAGTTAAGGTTCATGCTATTGCTAAATGTCGTAATATGGCCTTTGGGCGGGTTGATCTCGGTCGCAATCTCCCAAGAATAACTTCCGGGTTGAAGACTTTCTTTGTATAAAATATCGATTACGGCCTGATCATCTGTACCGATGACCGATGGTTTGTTTAGATAGAGAAAATCTGAGAAAATAGTGTTTTCGGGAAGCTCTAATTGATCGTGACCACATCCTAGACACTGTACCAATTCCTCGAGTACAATTCCCTCAAAACTTTGGTGCCAAACTTCATCGTATCTAAGTTTAACTTCTCCCTCGTAAATGTATCCGTTGCTGGCCCACGTATTCCAAGTTCCGTTATACCATCCGACTGAAAAACTCGGAGTCCATCCCCATAATTCTTCATGAGTTCCCCATAAGACGTTAATATCTCCGCTTCCTGTAGTAACAGTAAAACTAACCCCTGTACCAGACAATGCACTATTTATTTTACTAATGGCATCCGTTATATATCCGTATAATCTAGATTCTTCACTACTGGGAACGGATGATGTATAAGAAACACCTACAGTATATGAGCCGACAGGCCACCGTTCTAGTTCGTAGTAGTTTTTAGATTTATAATATCCACTATAGCCAAATTCAAGGTTTACGAGTGACGTTAAGTAAAAAAGTAAACGCTGGTTATTAGTTTTTCCGGTAGGATTGTACCCATCGGTTCTTTCGAACTCAACGACTCTCCTGCCACTCACCGAAGTTGATATATTAAACGTATTGTTACCGGAACTATAAGAAACAGACGGTGCGGAATATTTCATTGATCTTTTAAAGGCGTATGTATACCAACGATGATACCTAAGTCCACCAGAGTGGTTTCTATATGTAAAAACAGCTCTAAAATGGTATGTTGTTCCCTCATCACAGAAAAACCAAGTGCGGTAAAAGTCTCCTTCGTTGAGAGAGATGTTATATACATCAACATAAGTAATTGGATATCCTGTTACAGGATCCATATTGTCTAAATTAAAAATTCCCTCGACCTGGAAAAGCTTAATATCTTCAATGTAATCGACGTCACTTGTTTTTATGTATGTCAGAAATACATGTGCTGTTCCGTCCCGTGTTTGATACGCCTGAAGATATCCGTCAACTCCACTTGTTACCCTTCCGGTTCCGCCAGCAGTCCCACCACTTGAACCGTTTGAACCGCCTCCGGTAAACCCGCTACGTTCACTCATATTATCAACTCCTTTTTGAGCAATAAAAAAGAGCATTACTGCCCATGATGTTAATAAAAAGGACATCTTTCGATGTCCCTATATTGTTATCAATTTTCTTTATTCTTCTATTAGTGGGAGGATTGTGTCGGTGTAGTAGTCGTATTCAACCCACGCCCTTCCTTCTATTGGAGTATACGGAACTGAATCAATAACTGGATTATCCCCATTTTCATAAGATTCTTTCGACTTATAGATTATAAGTTTCTTATTTTCGCTGTCCCACAAAAGGAATCCTTCGCCCTTTGCTGTTGGGATTAAGTATGTTAAACGTGTATACTTTTTACCTTCATACTCTGCCATTTCCTGTCCGTCTTCTGTATAATAGGTTGGCTTTTCTGTTCTACTTTCACAAACTGTCTTAGTTTGATCAGATTCACCCAAGTTATTACCTCCTGTCGTAATGATAATTTGACTTGAAACTTCGTCAAATATTACGCTTGCATTTAACACTTTTGATATGCTTCCTAACCTTATCCAAGTGTAGCCATTTATATTTAAAGCCTCTACATCTTCCTTTTTTTCGTCAACATAAATTGGGAATGAATTCGGTATTATGTTATACTCTACAGCTGCATAAACAGTTACAGAAGCTGTAATCAATACTCCAATCAACAAGCCTGATAAAAATTTCTTCATGAAACCGCCTCCTGAATCATATAATATAATTTACGATTATTTTGTCTTTATTATATATGATTTATTCAGTGTTGGCAATTAATGTTAATTTTAAAATGTCATCCAAACACAGCTACCACATTGCCAATCCCTTCTACAGTTGCACCATCAAAATTCCATGCACCTTTGGCGTATGTAGTATTAAATACACCGCTGTATGATAGAAAAGTATCGCCAAACGCATTAAAGTCTAAAGCATCAACTTGATTATCAAATTGTAGCAAAGGAGTTGCACTTGAGTTTACCATAAAATTAAAATTAGCTATATTTGTAGCTCCATACTGATCTATTTCAATCCAGCCCGTTTCGCTCAAGTTTTTAAAATAAGCACCTAAAATATCTACTCCTGTTATCGTTCCTCCTGAAACATAGGGACTTTCAATCGTCGTGGATGTAATTTTAGTAGACGTAATATAACTAGGAACTGTCGGTATACTGGGCTTGTTTAATAAATCGCTATAACTGCCGCTAGTTGCCACCGTGCTAAAAGCAGGCTTGCTTTCTACATTTCCCCAGGTTATTGTAGCATTCGGTCCCATTGTTACATTGCCCCCAACGGTTAAGTTTTCTATTTGTGCCGTAGTAATTTTTCCTAAAGATGTATTAATGTTTCCTGCATATACCTGTGGGGTCCAGACTCCACTTGCATCGATATAAGTATCGTTTATCTTGTCTAGCGCAATTTGATCTATGTTAGGTTGGTTAGTTACATTCCCCCAGGAAATAGTTGCATTCGGTCCCATCTGAATATTATCTCCGACAACTAACTCATCTGTTTTAATTTTCTCTGCTGTTACGGCCCCGTTAATGATTGCATTTGTTCCAATTACATTTTCTCCTGTTATATTTCCGCTGAATGTTCCGTCTCCGTTTATTTCTATTCCATTTGCTATGATTTTACCTTGCATGTTGACATAAAAGTTCTTTGCTAAACTATCTACATCTATTCCACTGTATATACTAAACCCATCTGTAGCATTCACAACTGATTTTGTTAATCCATCCCCACGTGTAGCTACAAAACCATTTTCAGCACTTATGGAGCAACTATTGTACGATTTACCTTTTATTACTGTTGATGTCTCGATTCTATATATGTCATCCTCTAGCCTTCCAACTTGATTAGATATCTCTATATTTTTATCTAAATCATTGTATGGATTAGTTGCAAGACTTACAATTCTTAATTGCTCTTGTATGCCTAATTCTTTTTGCACTAAGAGGACCTCATCTCCTAAGGAAAGATCAATATTCACAGGCGTACAAGTATACGATACAAGCGGATTCCCTTCGCTGTCAGTGTTTGTTTTATCGTAAATTTGGGACATTATTTTAATATTTTTATTAGGTGATAAGATTCCCGGAGATGTGTTCCCTCTATGCTGTACCAAAGACACTGTGAATTTGTTAAAATGAAGTTCCGCATTAATATAGCTTGCAAATTCCCTTAATAAGGTCCTTCTTGACTTTGATTCATCAGCTGAAAAAGTTACACTTTCGGTAAACTCTACGGTCCCGATCGCAAACGGTGTGTCAGCAAGAATTTCACTCAATACATGTGTTGGCGTACCCGTTGATGCGAATGTTTCAAGGTTATAAATAGAATCATTTAATCTATATGACACATGTTCTGCCTCTACTTCAACAGTACATGAGCCATTTTCATTTTGTGCTTTTGTCATTTTTGCGACATCAAAGTAATCACCTTTTAACCTAATTACACAGTCTCTTGTAAGGTATAAAGATGTTTTTTCACTTATGTTGGTTTTGAATGAAAGAATATTTTCTCCGTTAATTTCCTCGTATCTCCTTGATGCTGTAACCTTTGTAAGGATTGCTTTTAATTTATAATTACTGTCTAGTATGTGTATCATTTTACCACCTCACAACCACATCGGAATAAAATTAAGTTGTACCGCTACGTTAATGTCTGTACCGGTTATTTGTATTGTATTTTGACCTGGTATAATATATAGAAAACTATTAAGATCACCGTCTATGGCATCTAATTTATTAGTATTATCTAAAGTCACTTCCATTTCAATATTGTCAATTATTAGCGTTCCGGTTCCTGATTCTGTATAAGTAAGCGTCTTACCATTAAGGGCTAATGACAAAGTTGTCCATGTCCCTGTAATTTCAATATCAAATTTACTTTTTTGGGGGCCATCACAACCAATATTAACCGTACCCGGATTATTAAAGATGAAGTCTGTCGCTTCTGTTGCTGTAAATTGATAACTTTCAGACATCACCCATGGCATATTTGCAAGCCACGGTACGTCTGCTTCTTCCCATGTTGGGCTGTAGGCTGTGTCTACAAGCGAATAAGAAAAAGGCTGGCATAAAAATGTAATGTCAGCCTCTCCACGCCGGTATTCGGTATCTAAGTTAATCTCAGAATAGATTCTAGCAAGATAATATTTGTCAGGTTCGTCATTAATGATCAATTTCGCCCATTCGTCAGTATTAAGCCAAGCGGCGATTTCTCTCGTTCTATTTCTTAAGTCAATATAACTGTCTCCTATGTAAGCAATATGCATTTTTAATTCTCTCGGGCTGTATTTATTACCGCCATGATCTATAATGCCATGTTTATTTGATGTCTCGCTATATCTCTTTTTTAGCGCTGGCAATACAGGTCTTTTAACGGACTTAGCAACAATGTCGAAACTTTTGCTTTCAGTTCCGTTAAATTCAAAACTTCCTATCACGTGACCACTCCTAAACTACGAGCCTTAAATGAGTTTCTCGAAGCTTGTACCTTGCTAGTTGTTGCTGCTATCGTTTTACTGTCTAGTGTAAGGTTAGTGTTTAAGGTCAGCTCTGTCGCTCCCGGGTCTAAATCTGCAGGGTTTATATTAAGCCCTGCCGAAAGTTGATTACTCAACCCAGTTAACGCATCTGCTACAGTTTTTTTGCTCTCCGTGATGCCTTCTGCCATGCCTACGCCTATCATTTTTCCAACCTCATCTCTAAACACGGTGGACGGAGAACTTATACCAAGCACACCTTTTACACTGTCTGTTATGCCGCCAACAAAACCGGATACCTTGTCACTGATCCAGTTTTTCATACTCTTAATACCATCCCAAAGACCTTTGATAATGTCTATGCCTATATCTTTTAATTTGCCCGGCAATTCCTCAAAGAACTCTGTTATATTGTCAATTATAGCCGGCACTTCTGATTTCACTTTAGATATCATATTAGAAATCCATTCCCCTAGTTTGCGTACTGCATCAACTAGATGGCTCCATATTTTGCCCGGTAATTCCGCATAGAAATTAACAATTCTGAGTATGAATTCAGGTACATTTTTTGCTATCCAGTCTATAACGTTAGAACCCCATTCAGTAAGTTTGTTTACTACATTGACTAAAGTTTCCCAAACTTTGCCGGGAAGTTGTGCGTAAAAATCTACTATATTTAATATAAACTTAGGCACATTGTCCGCAATCCAACCAATGACATCTTTGCCCCAATCAGATATCTTTTCTAACAGATCAGAAAAAAATTGAATAACTTTTCCGGGCAGCTCAGAGAACCATTCAATCATAGTTTTTAGGGCTTCTGGAAGCGTCTCGGTAAAAAATTTAACCAGGCTATCTACTACACCTGACACTATCTCCTTAACCTTATTCCATATCTCAATTACTTTATTTCTAAAATCTTCGTTAGTTTTCCATAAAACTATTAATGCTGTTACGAGCGTGGCGATGAGTGTGATTATTAGTGCCATAGGATTAGCTGCCTGAACCAAATTTAAGGCTCTCTGAGCAACCGTCATGCCCTCGGTTGCTACTTTCCATTTTTTAAACGCTCCAATAAGACTCTGTATCATTACAACAACATTGAAAGCGGCAATTCCTGCGGCTATTCCTGCTAATGCAGAAATTACAGAGTCTTTATTGTCTAGTATCCAACTTACAAGGTCTGATATAGCCTGTATTATATCCTCTAACGCTGGTAGTAAATTTTCAGCAATCTCGCCGCCAACTTTTGCAAACGCAGCCTCTGATTGAACCTTTAATTTGTCTAGTCCATCATTAAAAGCATTTGCACCATCCAAAGCATCTTGTGACATTATTAATCCGGCGTCTTCGGCCTCTTTTCCAAGTTTTGTTAAGGCATCTGCTCCGCCCTCGATTAATGGATTTAATTCTTGTGCTGATTTACCGAAAATTTGCATAGCGAGTGCGTCTCGTTGGGTTTCATTTTCTATTTTTCCTAATGCGGCTATCGTGTCATTAAAAACATCTTGATTGTTGCGAAGTTCACCTGTTACATCATCCTTAAAGCTTACTCCTAATTCTTCAAAGGCTCCTGCAGCTTCTCCAGTTCCTTTCTTAGCTGTTGCCATATTCTTCGTAAGTTTCGCCATACTCCCCGTTAACGTGTCCAATGAAACATCGATTCTATCAGAGGCATATTGAAATTTCTGTATTTGCTCGGTTGATAATCCGGTTTGAGTTGATAAAGTATTGATTTCATCAGCGCTTTTTCCTGCTTTTACTGCTATGCCAACTAATCCCACACCAACCGCAGCAACTCCTAGTCCGGCTTTTTTCATAAAGCCGTTCATTTTGTCAGCTTTTGTTCCCAGGTAATCAAATTGGGTTCCAGCATCTTTGGCCTTATCCCCTAGTCTTGTTAGTTCGTTTTCTGTCTTTATTACTTCTCTTTGTAAAGCCCGAAACTGTTCTTCTGATATTTCGCCTCTTTCAAGTTGGTTTTGTGCTTGTTCTGCTGCGGATTTTAAAGTTTCTAGCTTTTTTGATGTATTTCCGACAGAATCAGAAAGCAGCTTTTGTTTTTGCGCCAAAAGTTCCGTATTATCAGGATCAAGTTTTAATAATTTTTCTACTTCCCTGAGTTCACTTTGTAAATTCCTTGATGTCTTATTTACACCTTTTAGTGCAGATTCTAAGGCCGTTGTTTCTCCACCAATTTCTAATGTTAATCCTTTTATTTTATTTGCCAAGATATCGCCTCCTTTAGCAATAAACCACTCGATTTTGAACATTTTTTAAACGAGATTATGCAAATGTTTTTATTTCCTTGCATATATAGTATAATTCTATATAAAGGAAGTGGGTTTTTATGTTAGATAAACAATCAAAACTTGTGCTTAACACATTGATTAAAATTGCTAATACAAATAATACAATCACTGATTGCAACAAAATATATTCAAATATTAAAAAATATTCAAAGAAACAAGTCAATGATTCGCTTGGATATTTGCATAGGTTAGTATTCATAGAAGTAATTTATTCTGATGATGACCCTTATTTTGTTTCTATTAAATACGAAGGTCTTAATTATAAAATTTTTAGCTTTATTGAAATTAGAAAATTTATATTTAGGAGCATATTAACTCCTGTAGTAGTTTCAGTCTTTACAACATTGATAGCTTTGTTTCTAAAAGGATATTTTAAATAACGTGAGTTAAGTGCAATACAAATAAAGTAGTTATTAGACTTATGAACGCATTAAATAAATACCCCATTATCTTATTATCCATCTTTTCTATATCTTCATCTTTCATACAATCTCACTCTTTCTATTCATCGCAACCACCACCTTAAAACGCATCAACGTCAGCCTGAGTCGCCATTCTTGTATTATTTTTATTTTGTTTTGAGTCTATATCTTCATTTTGGCAGACTGTGAGATAATCAACTATCATTCCAAACGTCATGTATTCAAAATCTGCGGCAGTAAGGCCCCTTTCAATTGCTCGCCTTAGGATGTTCTCAGTTAACAACTCCTCATCCTGCCCTCTACCGCTTTTTAGTTTTTTGATTTAACAGAACTTTTCACAGTAGACATTAATAGGTCCATTACTTGCGGCAGTGCCTCCATAACAAAGTTCATGGGAAGTAAGTCAAAGCTTTCAAGCCATTCTTCCAACGGTTTAATTTCTTTATCAGCCGCCTTTGCAAATACCCATAAGAATCTAAAGAATACATCCAGATCTAATTCATCTGTATTAATATCTTTTATATCTGTTGTTTCACTACCCGGCATAGCTTTTGATAGTTTGATCAAGTCTTTTATGCCGTCTCTGCTGAAATTTGCTTTGTATGAAAATAAAGAAGCCGCCGTTGATTTAACAGGCAGCTCATATTCTCCTATTTTAATTATTTTTTCCATGACTTACACCGCCATTGTTACTGATAGAGTCGCAGCAGCACCAGAAACAGTTATCGAACTTGTTTTCGCAGTAAATCCACTTGCAGATACTAAGACATCATATGTATCATCACTCAATAAGAAAGCAGCCTCACCGTTTGAATCAGTTTTTGAAATCTTTTCCCCTGCTACAACTACAGCTCCAGCGATTGGATCCGTTCCGTCAGTTATAGTTATAGTCGCTTTGTACACAGCAACATGACCAGGATTATAGTACACGCTATTAAACCATGCGTTATAGACCGTTGGATTGTCACTTTTTTTAATTGATGCTTTGACAATTTCGTCTGATTCAATCGGTGATACAGTAATTGGAATACTGAAAGAATTTGGTTCTATCGAATTCTCTTTAGTTTTTCCTGTAAAATCTGATCGGCCAGCTGTGCAGTTGTATAACGCGAACCTTTTAGGGCTATCGTCGGCTTGAAATTCGCCCAAAAGTGCGAAGTCATCTGGTTGTGCATTAGATTTTTCAATCATTACACCGTTTGTGTCTTTGTATTCGCCTAAGTGATTTGTTTTGAAATCCTCTGGGACAGAGTAAACATTCAAATCACCTTCATACCCTTGATTGACATGCCCTTTATAGTAAACCGCATCATCTGCATATACTTTTACAGCATCGCCAACAGGTGGTAATGACATTTCGCTTGCTCCCTTAAATGTTTTCACCGCTCCAAATGTAGGCGAACCGTCAGAGTCAGTTGTAACACTTGCATAGTGTACGTTTTTTATACCAAAAGTAATTTTTTCTGGCATATTTTTATACCTCCTTAATTTTAGCCACCACAGCAGCAGCCATTTTATTTATGTTGTTTTCAAAAGTTCTCTTGATGAATCCTCGATGAGGGGATTTTGTTGAGTACTCTAAGATATTTGATAAAGGTATTGTATCGCTTTTCTTACCTTTAACGACTTTTGTATTTCCTACATACCTTTTGAGTTTATATTTTTTCTTCCCTTTCCATGATTTTGCAAATTTGCCCGTTTCCCCTTTAGGGCTTGCCGATTTAAGTTCTTTTATAAGCACATTTTGAGCAGCTGCAAGACCTTCTTCTGTCGCCTCATAAACTACATCACCATACTCTCTTAATGCGTCCTCAATAGCGCTTTGCAAATTACCAATATTTACGCTACTCATCAGCAACCACCCTTCCGTAACTGCACTCGATTATTGATGTTAAATAACCAATATCGTCAATATCTCCCGCATCAAAGGCGCCGTTAGGACATGAAAAACCCGCTTCTTTCAAAGCGGTCAATAAGGTTTTTTCCCTGTCTTTTATTAGCGTCCTCCCTGCAAATGTTTGAATTTTTTTAGATCGATAATAATAATGGATTGTAATATCAGCCTCTTTGGTGAGTGGTTCATCATCTGCGAAAATTTGGTTATAATCACCGCCTAATGTATATACGATATACTCATCAAGGTTCTTGTCACCTGCTATCTTTGCCCTTTGCCGCCAAAACACATAAACATTACCATCTAAAGCAGTATCCAGGGTAGATTGTACAAGACCTCTAATATCTATCATTTAGCCTCATACCTCCTTACTCTAAATTCCATGAACTGATTTTCTTCATTAATATCATCAGCACCGCCCCACAGCTCATAGGTATTTGAATTGTCTTCATCCGGCTCTCCCTCTACTATAGCTGTTGCATCTGCATTCTTAATAACAACTACTTGGGATTCTCTTAAGGCTTTATAAACAATTGGATGATAGAAAGTTCTTATTGTTGCCATATCCGATACGCCGACAGCTTCTGCAGCTATTGCCCTATCGCCATAACCACCTTTCCATTCGCAAAAAAGAGCATTCGTTATCACAGGTGCCCAGGTGTTATTTGCACCTTCTCCTTTTACGTACCCGCCTGATTTTTTATAAAATAATATCGGTTTTGTTGGATTGAATTTAATCATACCGCCCACCTCCTAAGCGATATTATAGGCTTCTGTCATAATTTCACTGTCGTAATAGCCATACCGTATACCGATTGCTTTTAGTATAGTTGTATCGTTTATTACAATAGATGAACTGTATAATGTGCTTTCTTCCGTTGGTACCGTGCCGTCTTTAGTATAATAAATTTTCGTGTATGAAGTTGCACATTCAAGTGTAACCGTCTTTGCTCCGGTGTAACTTCCTCCTACCGGTGCAGCTGTCGGCGTTGCCACAGTAGGTACATTGGCCCTACCCTGTGCTATGAAAGACAATAAAACAGGATGGTTGGTAAATTGTGACGGATCCGTGCTTTGTGCCATTTTACAGTATAGTATTACAGCCTCAATAGCCACTTGGTCGGTTTCGTCTATTTCCCATCCTGAATTTTTAAAATACTGCTTTGCTCCGTCTATCATACTTTGAACTTCAATATCTTTATTTTCGTCTGAATAAAAAATGCCAATTCGTGGTTTAACTGCATCAATCAGAGCCATTATGCCACCTTCTTATACCATTAAATAAACGTCAATTGCTGTTCCATTGATCGCACTATTTAAAAGTACGGTATTGTTTTCTATATTTGTTTCGCTCACCGTGACTGTCGGTGCCGTACCTTCTTTGGTGTTATCTCTGTAAGCTGCTAAAACGGTATCGTGCGTTAATTTAAATGGTAACCCTAATTTATTGCCACAACCTACGCTGACGGTATCTGTTCCGGCGTGTGTTTCAACCGGCAAATCGATCTGTGTTATAGTCTTAAATGCTTTGGTCGTTTCTACCGCATCAGATCCGGACAATGCAATTGTTTCTGTAATTTCTTCATTGGCATAGTTCTTACCTGTAATTACTACATCCCCTGTTATACCGACTGCATTACCTTTTACTCTAAGGCTTCTTGGTACCGTTGGGTTAGAAATATTGGTCGTTATGGTTTGTGCTGAATCTGTTAATGAAGTTGCAGCTAGTACACTTGTTAGGTCTTGTGCCTCTGCATCGGCAGCAGATACTTGAAAATGTGCAATAAAGCCTCTCTTAATTGATACTCCGCTAACATTAGTTGTTATTTTATGATTTCTGTTTACATTATAAGGTGTCATTTTTTTACCTCCATTTCAAATTAATTGGGATGGTTAACGCCACCCCTTAATCGATTGTTATACGCCTTTCTTTACGACAATAAATGCGTTAGAGTCAAGCACCTTGCCATCAACTATTAAAATAGCTTTATCAATCCACTGATTCGTATCGTGATCCAAATATCTATACATTGTCATTTGCATATTACTGTTTACAGCATATTTGCTTAAATTTCCAAATACAGTTACAACTTCATCTGTAGCAGCATCATCGTAATTAGCAATTACATCATCTTCGACAAGAAGTACTTCTTTGCCTCCAAATCTTTCTTGCGCTCCTTCTGTAATGCCGTAGTTTACACGTCCGATAGGTTGTCCGTTAGCATCTGTCATGCCGTCGATGTATCCTTCAAAGGTTCCATTTGCCATCATGAATACGGCACCAGCTTTGTATCTAATGCCAAGTTTAGCAAAGACTTTCTTTTTCCATGCAGACCAATCCTCAAAGTCAGAAGAGCTTAACGTTACAACAGTAATCCCAGGAGCTACAGTAATCCCTGTCATTTCTCCCGAACCGTCTCCGGATACGATTCCAACATCTAAAGCTTTCATCATTGCTTCTGTAATAAGTTCAATTACATTAGCTTCGAAAACATCAAGCGTAGTTTCTTCCGCTAACAAGGAGGCCGCAATTTTGCACTCTAACCCATAGTAAGAGAATGTCACAGCCCCACTCATATTCGCTTTCTTTTTCTCTGATACATTTCCTTCTGTAATCCATGTAGCAGTTGGGGAAACAGAAGAAATAGGAACTTTTACGCCGCCTTTTATATTAAGTTTACGGACACGGCTATACAGTTGCCCGTATTGTTTTAAGGTTTTAATGATTTCTTTTACAATGGTTGTAGGAATAACTGCTGTTGCGTCAGTCGTTGAAGTATACTCATCAGCTCTAAGTTCAGGAGTCATCACGCCATGTTGTACGTAGTTCATGAATGCTGTACGATATTCTAAAGTGCTATATTTGTCTTTTGTGTTTTTTTGTTCCGCTTTTTCAGCACTTCTTTGTTCACTTGCCGCATTTGAAACAACAATACCCGGAATTTCTCCATTTACAACTCTAGTTCTAAACGCCTGTCCATTTTCGTCAAGGCCCGCTGGGTTAGATCTATCTTCTTGCCCTTCGTCTGGAATAGCAGCTATCATTTCTTGTAAACTTCTTATTTCCTCGTTGACTCCGTCAAGTTCATCGCTGAGTTTTCTCAGTTCTTCAACATCTTCACATGTCTCTGATTGGGTTATAATTTCTTGCTTTCTTTCATTTTTCTTTGCCAGTAAAGCTAATAGTTTCTTTTTATCCATTTTTACATCTTTCCTTTCAATTCGATTTTTAATTTAAGAATCTCTTTTTCCCTTAAGCTCTCCAGCTTTCTTTCCTCACTATCCAGCAATTCAAGACTACGGGCATATATTGATGTGGTATCATAAAACGGCGTATCCACAACCGATACGTCCCACAATTTGGCAATGTCTGTTACTTCTCGAACAGTCTCTTTTTCTCCAAAAGTCCATGTATCACCACCATCTGCAACATTAAATGCAAAAGACATCTTGTCAATCAATCCAGCTTGAATTGACTTATAGATGTCTCTGTTACTTTGTGTATCCAATAATTCAGCTTTTATTTTCAGCCCAATATCATCAACAATTAACTGTAATGATTTATTCCTTGTTCTCGCAATTATTAACCAAGTATCATTGTGATTGTATTTAAGCGGTACATCTTTCATATCAGTGTTAGCTAAAGCTCCTTTTTTGATTGTTTCAGTAAATTTTCTTTGTCCATAATCATGTGTGGCCGGTTTATCAAATGTTATTGCGTATCCCTCAATGATCATTCTATTTTCTTCGTTTTCTACTACTCGCATTTCAATAAGTCTGATTTCGCATTCATTCTTTTTCATCATTCTCACTCTCCTTTACTCCCGCTTTCCCTTTCTGGTAAGCGTCAATATCATTTATATTTACATAGTTAAGGCTTTGAATCCGTCTATTGCCTTGTTCAAAAGGCTCTATGCCGTACATCTCATTAATTTGATTCAATGTCATAATGCCTGTTTCTTTTGCAAGATTAGCAAGGTTCATCTTATCGCTAGTGGACATGTAATTGACTTTGCTATAATAACATTTAACTCTATGACCTACATCGAGTTCTCTCGGCGTATATACACAAGCTGTAAATGCCTGTTCAAACTGTACAATAAAATCCTCTATAGTCGTCTGATAGAAGGCCGAGTGTTGTTCGCCTGTGTAATCTCCGCTTAAAATTGCAGCTGAAACACCGTATCTTTCTTGGATAACTGATTTTAAAAATTTAAAAGCGGTATCGGATATTTCAGGAGCCTTTATATTAACAGGAGTAAATTCTCCTGCTAAGTCAGTCGCAATCATTCCACTCTTGCTCGTGATTATATGTTTTTCAAAATCATCTCTCGTGCTGTTTAGCTTCTGCGCATCTGCTAATGCTTTAGCATGATATATGCCTTTTATTTGTAAACTAGCCTCAATACTTTTAGGCAACCCTTGTATTGTTTTGTCTAATGCTTCAATAGTTCTAAGCACGTCATAGTCATTTACTCTGCCGTAATCATCACCACCACCTACAACCGTATTTGCTCCTCTGCGCCATTTAAGGTGTATGAAATCTGAATAAGGCAATGTAAAAGTGCTCCCATCCTCAAAATCCATTTTGATCTCCCATACCTCCCCGTCATCTCCTATACCGATATAGATAAATTGAGGCTTTAACGGATAAAAGGATATGTATCTTTTTATTTTCCTTCCTGATAATGTGACCAGCTCATACTTAGGATAGATGAAAGCATTACAGTTTTTCCGGCGCAACCACTCGACATTTGCGAAAAAATCGCTTGTTGTTTGTAATGGATTAGGCTTAAATCTAAACAGGCGGGTTATGTCATCGTTTTGAATTTGCAGGACATCACCACTTTGTACGATGCTTTTAAATTCGATTTTGCTAACTTCACTTGCTACTCGGTCAATCGCATTATTTACAAAATCCGAAAGGTAAATATCTTTGCCAAACGATGTAAAAATCGGCTGACTATCTGTAAGCCATGCCGAATACTGAGATACTCCATCTTGATTGAATACATCTTTTAAATATTTTAAAATTCCCAATTTATCACCCACCTATCAATGTTAAAAATTCTGATTTATGCCAGCTATACACAGCATAACAACATAACGCCGCTGCCGTACCGTCTATTCTTTTTGTTTTTTGTTGTTTACACGGCATTATTCTTCCTACCGTATCGGTTTTGAAACCTGTATTCCTAAAACAAACTAAGTCCCCGTAACAATTATTGTAGTTGACTAACTTATCTCTCAAATCAGCCTCCAGCTGCCTCATTGGGTTGCTTAAACATTTAAATTCCTGCGGCACATTGACCGTTATGTCTTTGCCGAATATTTCTTCAAATCGATTTATATAGTCTTTAGCAAATCTATTGTCATAACCTGATTTAAAAGGTTTTAGATCATAGTCTTTTAATAGTTCATATTGCCAATCAGCAACCAGAGAAGAATCAACATTATTTCCTTCTACGATTGTTAGATATCCGTCTTTTTCCCATTGTTTGTAATCCACATCATCTGGGCTTAATTCTAACTTGCTCTCCGGGATCCAATAATGCGATAAAAAATAGACTGTGTTATCATTCGGTCTTTTAAGCAATAATTTACTTGCGCAAAGATCGGTTGTTTCCATGAAGTCATTGCCGGCTATGTACCATGCTCCCGTAAAATCCTCTATTTTAAATGTTGCTGTGTTGATTATTATTGATTCTTGAAGCCATGCATTAGCTGACGATTGTTTTCTGTTGAAGTCCTTCGCTAACACAAATGCTCTTGTTGCGCTATTTGTTTTTGCCTCCTCGATTAAACCATCAAGATAATGCCATTTTTTAGCTACTCCCAAATTAGGATTTGATTTTACCCATGATTTACGATCTTGCCATATTTCAGATTCTGAATCTTGTGTATACATCCATAGCAGCCAGCGTGGTCTATGTAATTCACTTTTTAAAACTTGACGCGCTTCTATTAATAATTTGTCTAAATAACCGTCTTCGGTGAATCCTTCTGTGGATATTTCATCAATCATCACTTCATCTTTTGTTGATGTCGATTGTATGATTGGAGCAACAAGGGTATTGTCTTTCATTTCATGTTCTTCATCGATAATTGCCTTATCAATATTTTTTCCCTCTTTGGCCCCTGTCTTTTTAGATAGTTTTTTTATTTTTGCTTTATTTTGTCGGCTGAATTTACCTTTCTTCTTCTTTTGTTTTGGGTTACCCATAAATATACCCTTAATATTTTTCCGGCTAACCTTTTCAAGTTTTGGACTTTCTTCTCGCATATTATTTATTTCATCAAATACAAGTCCTGCCTGTTCATAATCATTAGAAGCACATATAATATTTGTCCCAATATTACCACAAAAAAACTCTGCTAATGCATCAGCTGCGCAGAGTGTTGTTTTACCGTTTTTTCTACCGATGAGCAGTAAAGTTCTTATAAACCTTCTAAGCCACTTGCCCTCAATCTCCATATAAAAACTATATTTGGCTTCAAGATATGCTTTTTGCCATAACTCTAAAATAAAAGGTTCTCCAGCAAAAGGGCTAATAGAATGTTTGCATTCATTTTCTATGAACTTAATTCTTTTATGTGCCTCTGTTATATCAAAGCGGTAAAGTGGACTGTTCATATCATCCATGAGCATACCAAGCATTATCATTAATTCTTGACCAATAAGAATTTCGCCTGATTTACATTTTTCGTAGTATTCTATAAGATATGAGCCAGGATATTTTGAATTTTTTAATTCCATTATTCATAATCACTCAATCCGTCATCCGACTCATCCAGTTCAGGCGCCAAGTGCTTCATTAGCTTATCCATGATATTAGTTAATGCTGCAGAATGCTTCGCGATCTCCCCCGACACAGGCAAAGCTTGTTGTATCTTAGGGTTATCTGGATGAAATTTAACCAAGCCCGATTCTAAAGCCTGTTCATTAAGTCTGCGCAAATAAATACGCTCAAATGCTGCTTGTTCTATAAGCGATTCGAGCGTTTCAAGTTTATTTTCATCTGCATTATTAAATTTAGCTTTGAGTCGGCCTATCTCGATTGATAACTCGGAATTTGCCATGTTATCACCAACTTTCAAATGTTTTTAGAATTTCAGAAATGAAAAGTCAAAATCTTAGTGTGTATTAAACGAACAAGCCCTCTCAGTATTTCTAATAAGCTAAAAAATACGTATACCGGGGGGATTATTTAATCGGCCATCCTTCTGGGTATTCTCTCCTTGCAATCCTTGCTGCAAGCAAGTCTTGACATCTATGAATTCCAGCTGCAAAATCGTTTAATTCGCTGGAATGCTGCCGTTCAATTTTAATGAATTTATTCCATGCGGTTATTAGTGCATCCATCACTTCTCCTTCTTCAAATGTTAGCCCATCAGTTCTCGTTATTATTTCATTGTCATTCATTCTTACCAACCTCTACTTATCTATAATTTCAACCTCATCATCTTTAGTATTCATTATGACAATAGGATAATTAACATACAAATCTACATTGCAACTTGCTTTTATAACTTGTATAACTTTTTCTTTTGCTGGTATATCTTCATTTTTTATCCTGTCCCATGCTCCCATACCTGCAATATATCCTGACCCTTCAATAAGCATATCGTCTTTTTCGATAACAGCACCATCACCAGCGATTTCATACGCTTTTTCTTTATAGGCAAATATAAACGCTGATTCCATAGATTTGATCCCATCTCTTATTTTAAGTCTGCCATAATCCTCGAGTTCTTTATAAATTTTTGGCACGACCGTTCGTATTATGTATTTATCATCAACACCTTTGTGTTTGGCCAGTTCATCAACCCAATCTGTGGCTGTGGATAATATATTTATATCTCTTAATACCCCAACGCCACCCATAACAATATTGCAGTCATCCGATGGTTTCCATATTTTATAGCATCCCTCTAGTGATTCTTTCGTCCAACCTCCTCTGGTCACTTGGCTATCACACCCTACCCAAACTCTATCATTATCTTTAATTGCCACTACTACACTCATTTTATTATTTCACTCCTTTCGTACACTTCCCACCATTCTAAAATATACTTCTCCCAACTTTTGGGCTTATCGCTTTTTGCTAGTCTATTTAAACATTCCTCCTTTGTGCTCTCACAGTAAATTAACTCTGCTCCTAATGTCTGTGCCAATCTCTCACGTTCATATTTATCCGGATAACCACCGATAATATATGCATCATAGAATTGGCCGTATCTTGTTTTGATCTGATCTAGCAAGTTATCCCTTAATGCAAATATATTGAATCTAACATTATTGGGCTTGATATATTCTTGCTGAAAGGTTACTGCCTGCCAGATACTATCTACATCAAGAATAAGATCTCCATATTGCATCATTTGTCTAACTGCTGTAGTCTTTCCGCTTAATGGCGCGCCCCATACAATATATACTTTCTTGGAATGACCGAATCTCCTATGTTCCTTATTGTGCTGATTAAAGCTAATTATTTCTATAAGGTCTGGATTTAATGATATATTTGAGTCATCAACATTGTCTTCTGTGAGTTCTATTTTGTGATGCCCTATAAGCTGAGACATATCAGTAAATATTTGTCCGGTTCTCTCACACTTGCCGCCTCGTTCTATTTTTAAATTGAAAGCAAGGTCCTTCCATTTTTTAGAACAATAAAAAGCATGTACTTTATCAGCCATGCCATCACCTACCAATATTTTTTTGAATTAATGTTCTTTTCTTCTTCAAATCTTTTTTCCGCTAGCTCCTGTTTCCTTTTAGCTGTTTCATTTAATCCCATGATCTCAGCCAACTTATACAACGCTGTATCTCTGCAATATGTTTTAAACTTAAATGAGCCATTGGCGCCAAGAGACACTTCAGATACATTTTTTGTGTTTATATCTCTGCTATCTTTTATATTAATTATTGGTGCATAATCAATGATAGGTTCGCCTGTTTCTTCATCATGTCCTACAACCGTTCTTTCTGTCCTAAATTCTAAATAGTTTGATATATCATCTTTGGCTATATTTGCAATTTCTCTCATGACTTCCTCAGCTGTAATAATCGCTTTTTTTTCTGCTCTTTTTACAACCTTGTCCCTTAATTCATTATACCTTGCCCTAACCTTGTCATTTTTTAACAATCTGCTAGCGTGAGAATCTATTGTCGTATCGGCCATTTTTTTAGCGTTGTAAGCTATTTTATATGATTCTCTTTGACTCTTACCTTTTATTAATTCTTGTACAAATTTTTCTTGTTTAAGTGTTAAACCCACGTCACCACCCTCTATGTAGTTTAACTATATGTTTAATTTCATTTTTGTATTAAAAAAGAGCCCTATGTGTTTAGGCTCTTACGGTATATTAGGCAGTTACTAATTTAGATTTCTTTACGTTTACCCTGAATTCTATTTTCCTTCTACCAAAAACCTCGTCAAAAATTTCCACGAAACTGGCTATTCTAGGTTCAATATAAATTCCTTTATCGAAAATAAGTATTATAGAAATACTAATTGGTGTTAATTGAAACTGCGGGTCTTCAATAAGTGCGTGCATCAATGATTTTTTCGACTCTTCCATCAATTCAGCAACGATGCTTTTTATCTCTTCCTTATTTATTTTATCAAAGCTTATTTCTATTTGGAAAGATTCATAAGCTTCTTCCATCAGTTTTTTTCTATTTTTTGTTGCTATTTTATTTTCCAGGCTATCTATTCTATCCAAAATTAAAGATAGAATCTCAGCATCCTGTGGATTTTCCTTTTGAACCTTCTTAACAAGAATACTTTCTATTTCTATTTCGCTCAACGCATCATATATTGGGCTCTTTCGTTCGGTGTTTTCAAAATCTATTTCATTAAGGCATTTTTTTATTTTTTTTCTTAATTCAAGAACTCCTTTTGAATCATTTATATAAAAATTTGTCCTTTCACTTATTATATCTGATGGTAATGTAGTTTCTTTATCACATATCATAATAGTCGGTTTTCCAATAGAATGTCTTAAAGCAAGCTCATACATTACATTCGGGTTTCTTCCGGTTAAATTAGCAATTACTAAATCACATTCATAAACTTGCTTAATAATTTGTTTCGTTATATTGCCAGGTTCATTTATATGATGTGCAGCCTTAACATCAAATTCATTCTCCAATACCGGAATAATTGCCGCATCAATAATTCCATCAATATGTCTTCTTATTTCAGTACCCTCATCCCCAATTGGGGTAATGATAAAGCAAGATCTTTTCTTACTATCCATTGATTTTGACACCTTATTCTCTGACATAAATTCATCCCCCTTCTATGTTACATAATTCTCCATAGAAAGCGAAAATCCTTCAAAATATTTAGTTGTCAACTCATTAAGTTCATCTATTGTACAGTGTTTTAATAATTCTTCCCTGTCAATGCCATACGGTTCTTGTTCTTTTACTATAAGAAGAATTTCTTTTATTCTTTCATTATTCAACTTTTCCACATCCTCTTCTATCTAGTATATACTAGGTAAAGAGAATATAATCTATTGTATTAAAAAAGAAGCCCTTATTTAGACTTCTTTTTTATTAACTTTTTTATTTTTCTAAGGCTGCTGCTAATTAAACATCTACCCTTACGTAAATAGGATAAATAACTTCATCTAATTCTGCATTAATTAAGACTAGGCCTTTGTTTAAAGCGGTAATTTCACCTTCATCTGATACAGTAGCAATGCTCGTATCTCCTGAACTCCATGTTATGTTGCCGGTATCATCGGTTAAATATAGTTGAGCCGTTCTTCCTGTTGTTAAATGCACGGCCAGTCTCATTTCGTCTGCACCATTTAGAACTACTTTTACAGGAATAAATTCACTAAAGCTCTCGTCATCGTTTTTAGCATATATATTGGCTGTGCCTTCGCCTATTGCGGTTACCTTTCCGTTGCTATCTACTGTTGCCACAGCTTCATCAGAGGAAGTCCATATATAATCTGTATTATCCACTAAATCGTAAGTCAAGCTAAGCTGTACTGTTTCTTCCACATTCAGAAGAACAGATAAGATAAAATTTTGTACATCTATTTGAGGCGTAGCACTCGCTTCATTAGAATTATTACTTTCGGTTGAATTAACTACAGCAGATACAACATAATAATATGTAGTCCCGTTTGTTACATCAGTATCAGAATAAGTAATGGCTGAATTTGTCCTAATCGTTGTATAAGGTCCTCCTAAAGTTGTCGCTCTTTTTACCGTGTAGCTTGTTGCATCGGTTACTGCGTCCCATGATAAGTTAACTTGTGAATCTCCTGGGGTTGCGATTAGGTTGGTTGGGGCATCCGGAGTTTGTTGAGTTGAATTTGGTGTATACACTTCGACAGTGCCTAAATCACTGTCATTTTTTCCACCAACAACATATATGCTCCCATTATATTCTGTTAATCCAAATGAATCTCTAGCGGTTGGCATATTTGCTTTTATTGTAAAAGTATCATTTACTGGATCATATTCCTCTACTGTATTAAATGACTGACTATTCCAACCTCCTATTACATATATTTTTTCATTTACTGTAGTTGCTCCTAAACCAATTCTTTCTGTGTGATTATTTGACTTTGTCATCCATGTATCAGTTGCTGGATCATATTCCTCAATTGTATCTAAATATGCACCACCTCTCGTACCTCCAAACACATATATTTTTTCATTCATTTTAGCTATTCCAAAATTAAATCTTGGCGTTGACATACTGGTTTTTGTCGTCCACGTATCTGTTAATGGATCATATTCTTCTACTGTACTTTTGAACCCAGTAGGACTATTGCCACCTATTGCATATATTTTACCATTCACCTCTGCTACACACAGACTATCTCTTGGTGTAGGCATACTTGCTTTAACCGTCCATGTATCTGCTACTGGGTCATATTCCTCTACAATACCATAGTAACTATCTCCTGCAGCACTTCTACCACCTATCACATATATTTTTCCATTTACTTCTATAACTCCTGCATCTCCTCTTTTTGTAGGCATTTCAGTTTTAGTTGTCCATGTGTTAGTTGATGGATCATATTCTTCTACAGTTGCAAACCAATCGTATGCTTTATTTCTTCCACCTATTGCATATATTTTACCATTCACTTCTGCTACGCCTAAGCCGTATCTCGCTGTAGGCATGTCCGCCTTATTTTCCCAGGTCCCTAAATCCTCATCCGCAAAAACAACACCCGTCGAACCTAATAATACCACTAACATTAACAAAGCCATTAATACACTTAATCTCTTTTTCATTTTGTACCTCCATTTGAAATATTTATAATCACAAATATTGTATAATGCTGTAATAAAATGTTAAAGTCTGTTATTTATTTCATATTTCAGTTATAATTGAGTTTTAGAGGAATAATAAAAGACACCTCCTGCGAGATGTCTTGGCATATATTTACACATTACAATATTATCACAGGTTTTTTTCTATGTCTACCGACATTTTACCGACATCTTTTAAATCTTTGCATAATCTTTCTATGTGCCTTTTACTATAATTCAGTTCTTTTGCAATTTGAAGTTGTGTATAGCCCTTTATTTGTAGCATTATAACCTGTTTTTTCAGATCCCCTAAATCATTTATAGTTTCTTCTAGCTCATCTCTCTGCTGATACAGTTCCATAAGATCTAATTCTAACAGCATCATTTCTTTTGCTAACAGCATCAACTCCTCTATATCTGGTATATCGATGCTGATTTGTACTTTTTCTGTACTGTAGTCAATGCCCTTTGCATCGTCAGGACAACATCGGTATGACAGTCTTTTTATCTTTCTTTTGGTCGTGGAAAGCTTAGATCTTACTACTGCGATGTCTTCAGTTATTTTTTTATATTCATCAATTATTTGCACTAATCCTCACCCGCTTTTTTTACCGCTTTTTCTCATATATCTTTTGATGTAGATCCGCAATAATAACTCCTGTACGTGTTAAGTCTGCATCCTCCTGTATTAGATTATTTCGGTTTAGTATCAACAGCTGCTGCCTAGACACCAGGATCAAATTATCAAGGTCGAAATTTCGACTATTCCCATCACCGAAGATTACTGCGTGACTTTTTGGTATCATTCCGTTATGCTCTTCCCAAATGATGTGATGTTTAGCTTTCCATTTATTCGGATCAGCAATCTTAATATCGACATATCCATCCCCATTGATTCTTTCGCTGCCAACTGGCATATAATTAGCCGGTTTATGCCCTTTTTTAAACTGGGTAGGCTCCCAACCACCAATACCTTTTTTGCCCTTATTAGCTGGAATATGTCCTTTTTCAAACCTTCCATCTAAACCGCTGTTGAGTTTATGTCTTCCGTAGTATGATTTCATTTGCATCTTGGTATAGTTTGTACCAAACTCCTTATTAAGCAGTTCCGCCATGTCTTTATGTCCTACACCGATATGAGTCTCAAAGATAAATTTCTTTATCTCCTCCGGATATTGTTTTGTTGGTCTTCCAGCTGGCAACCCGGTCGGTGTTCCACTTTTTAACTTATTATTCGATTTATAAGATTTCATTTTCGCCTCTGTAAAATCTGTACCAAATTTATCATTCACAAGTTTTGCCAGATCTTTGGTCGTTGTACCTGCAACATTTTTTGCAATAAAATCTTTTATTTCCTTCGGATATCTCACTAATCCGCACCTTCCAACATTTTTGGTGTTTTAGTATTAGCATCCAACCGATTATCCATTAATCTTTTTGCTGATAGCACTAAAGAGCCGTTAGAAATTATTTGTTTTGCAACTTCATTTATCGCTCTTGATCTGGTTATTTCTTCTTCAAGTTTTTTACCTTTTAAATCTTCATCATTCAGCCTTTCTAATTGTTCAAATAAATGGTTATTTAAATCTCCAAGTGTATTTTTCATGGTGTAACCTCCTCACTTTTATATTTTCTAACTCTTGCTTTAACAGCATCCATCAAGGCGTTTTGTCCCGCAGCTTTATTCTTTAAAGCTTTTAATACATCTTCATCAATCGTGTCTCTGGTAACGAGATGGTGAACAATAACATTCTTTGTTTGTCCTTGTCTGTCTAGTCTTGCATTGGCCTGCTGATAAAGTTCTAAGCTCCAACTAAGTCCAAACCAAACAATTATATTCCCTCCAGCTTGTAGGTTAAGACCATGGCCACAACTTGCGGGGTGCGCTAATAGTAGCTGAATCTTCCCTTTATTCCAATTCTCTATATCTCTTGATCCTTCCAACTTTCTAGGCTTATATTTTTTTAGCTGCGTCGAGATCCTTTTATAATCGTGTTTGAAAGTGTAGAAAACTAATACCGGTTGCCCATTCGCACATTCAACAATTTCTTCTAGTGCGTTAAGCTTTTCATTGTGGATCTCAATAAACTCTTTATCATCGTTGTACACTGCACCGTTAGCGAATTGTAAAAGTTTATTTGATAGACCCGCAGCATTGGCCACAGATATTTCTTCTTCATCCATGAACTCTAATACCATTTTCTTTTCAAACTCGATGTATCTAAAATGATCTTTCTCAGATAACACTACATCTACATTTCTATCTATCCTGTCGGGTAGCTCTAAATAATCTTTAGCTTTCATAGAAATGCATATATCTGAAATCCTGTTATATATGGCCTTCTCACTATTCTGTTTAAGCTTGTAATTATAAACCACATGTCCATTAGTTTGTCCTGGATTAAAATAGTCACGTCTGTATGTTCCTATAAATTTTCCTAATCGCTCACCCATATCAAGTAAATATAATTGACTCCACAAATCTATTAAACTATTAGGTGATGGTGTTCCAGTAAGTCCTACAACTCTGTTAATAGTCGGTCTAACCATTTTCAACGTTTTAAATCTTATTGATTTAGGACTTTTAAAACTGGATAATTCATCTATGACTACCATGTCGAAAGGGAAAGCAGCTCCATAGTATCCCACTAGCCACGCCACGTTTTCACGATTAATTATATAAATATCAGCTTTAGCTTTTAATGCTCTTTTTCTATCTGCAACAGATCCCAACACTTTAGAAAATTTGATATGCTTTAGATGACGCCACTTGCCTATTTCCTCACCCCACGTAGCATCGGCTACTCTTAATGGTGCTATTACTAAAACCTTATTGACCTCTAGTTCCTGGTACATGAGATAATCAATCGCTGTTAACGTGGTAACAGTCTTTCCCAATCCCATATCTAAAAACAATCCGCAATAGGGGTTTTTAATTATATGGTCTATCGCATGTTTTTGATAATCGTATGGCTTAAACTGCATCTTTTTTCACCTCTTTGAAGAACATATCTAGGTCATGCTGACTATCTATTTTAAAAACTTTAAACCCTAGTTTTTCTAATTGCTTTCTCCGGGTTTTCTGTCTTGGTAAAAGCTTATCGCCTGTACTTTTTGTTTCTAGCCAATACACTTTTGCTCCTGGCATTAGAACTATTCTATCTGGTGCACCTATCCAATAAAGCGGTAAAAACTTAAGGGCTAAGCCTCCTAAATTTTTTATTTTTTCTCTGAGTTTTTTCTCTAATAGTTTTTCATTCAGATTTATCACCTCTTCGCGACTTTTCTCTTAACTCACGCAAGAGATTTTACCGCTTCACTATACTCATGCTTGCTTTTTAGGTAGTTTACAACGCTGCCTCCTTCTTTGATTTTATTTTTGTGATACTCCATTCTACTTTTGGCCTTTTGTATTCTTTCTGTATATGTCATCTTTCTATCATCTCCTATCTCGGATGTAACCACGTAACTAAAAAAACATCTTCCCTATACGCGTATACGTATTAGGCGTACGTAGGGTGTCATATATACATATATTCCCTCTATATTAAAATAAATAGAATTTAACAATTATTAGTTACATAGTTACAAATGCTTTTAATCGTTGATTCTATCGATGTTCTCTTTGTAACTAATTTAGTTACTTTTTGGTTACGTAGTTACAATCTTTTTGTGTACTGGTTACATTTTTTATGTACTAGTTACAATTCTCTTAAAGCATTTTGTAACGCCATAGCCTTTAACTCTTGATGCTTTTTTATCTTGTTCCCATCCCTCAATGGAATGCAGAATACCGACTATTTCGTTTGACTTTCGTCTGTCTAAATCTTTTTTTTGACCTCCAAAACACTCCATCCATACCTCCAAAACGCATACTTGATCTCTCAAAATTTCTCCTTTTTCTCTCAAATCATCTTCATTTTGAATGTATAATACTCTTTCGGATACATCCATCCCATACCAGTTTTTAGGTAATGGTGTATTAAGATACTCTTGAACAGTGCCTGTTCTCTCATCTCTTATTTTATGTTCTTTTTGTATTTCTTCCGCTGTTTCCTTGACCTCTCCGGATAGATATAGCCCTTCGCACTGATGATATATTTGCACAGCTTCGGCCCATATTTGATCTTTTTCTTCATCCAAATCTTTAAAAGGACTTTTTGTTGCTTTTTCAATGTTAGTATCTATTATCCACCAACGTCGTTCGCCTGTTTCATCTTTCAAAAAATCTGCAGTATTGGTAGTACCAAAAAACACACATTGTCTAGGGAAATTTTCTGTTCTTTCTCCGTAGGCTACGCGGTATCTATCTGTAGTACGTGACACAAACTGTTTTACAGTGCTGCTTTCTGCTCTACTAAGACCTTTAAGTTCTCCTATTTCTACCAACCAACTACCTTGGAGAGATTCTAAAGTGTCTTTATTTATATGTGCTAAATCTATATCTTCAGCACACCAGTCTTTACCTAGTTTTTTAATGAGTGTACTTTTACCGATTCCTTGCCCACCTACAATTGTTAATACATAATCAAATTTGATCCCAGGCTCATATATTCTTGCGATACACGCTGCTAATGTTTTGCGTGTAACAGCTCTAACGTAATCGTTATCTTCTGCTCCCAGATAATCTATTAATAACGTATCTACTCTCCTTTTCCCATCCCATTCACAATTAGATAAGTAGTCTTTAATAGGATGGTATTTATTTGCCATAGTAGCTGACAACCAACCGTCTTTCACTTTCGGTGCTGAACTTATACCGTAATACTCTTCCATATATGCTCGCATTTCTGAGTTATCGCTATTTTTTAGATACGGATTATAAGGATCTAGTTTTCGCCATGGTAAATCCTTTAATTGTATTTCTCTATTACTAAACAAATCAAATCCTACTGTATCTTTTAATTCTGGAGCATTTGAGCATATCAGTTTCACATTGGTTATAGTGCTTCTAAAATTCCCTTTATCATCAACAGCTAACTCACCCATCCAACTATCATCAACTTCAATAGCTTCTGAAAAATCATCCCTTGCAGCCCCTATCTTTTCTTTGCCTAGTAGTTGCTTAACTACGTTATCATTCGTTACGAAGTCCACCATGGCCTTATAGGACGGCAGCCTATTACTTGGGGTATCAGCTTTTATATCTTCATCTTGTAACCCAAACTTATGAATCCTTACTAAGTCAAACGAGTTACATAGTTTACCGCTTGATGGATCCGTACCGTGATGGCTATAAGCATATTTATCATCATAAGTAACAAGTCCTGCAGATGTGCTTCCATTTTTATAAGTGTATCTACCTTCAATACTGCATTCTTCATAATCGTCCTGCAGGTATTTTGCTATAGCCTCATGGATGTCATAACATCTGCAAAATGCACCTATAAGACCCGGCTTTTCTAACGGATCACCTTGCTTTTTAATACCTCTTGTAATAATCTTGTCAACTCGATCAGACATTGGCCAACTACTGCTGTCCTTCCAATCAAAATAAGTATTAAGCACTTTATCTACATCAAGCCAAGGGGCATCTATCTTTTGAAAGAAATATTCTGCATCTTTTGAAGTGCTTGGCCAATACATAAGCCTTGAAGGTTGAAATGTTGTATCATCAAAACCATTGATCCCTAAATCTCCTGCTATTCGCCTTGATATAGCTTCATATTCATCTGTATGAACAGCACGATTAATAGGAATGACAAGTCTTAATTTAGGGTGCTCTGCTGTATGTTTATGCGTACTATACACTACAGCAGCATTTCCATACAGCATATCAAAGGTTTCTAGTAATCCGTTATCAGCCTTTGCATGGTCAATATCAAGCGTAATTACCGTCCTGTTGACTACACTGTCAGCTTTTCTTGCACCTTGACTAAGATAGCCCCCAACAAATCCTCCGACGTCTTTTATTTCGTCTTGACGACTCTTGGGACTTGCCATATACTCATTGTGTGTCTCAGCTGTCTTTACTGTCTCCTGAAGCTTCTCAACCAGCTCTGACCACATAATATCTTTGTTCTTCCATTTTGTTTCTTTACGACTTCGCCCAACTGCAATAGCTAATTCACCATCATATTTCACTAACTCACCACCTAAAATTATGGTAAAATATTCATAAAAAACATCTTATTAAAGAGGAGTTTATCATGTACTATATTTATTTAGCCTTATCAATTATATTAATTTTTTTAAATGTATTATTTAGAAAAAGGATTCATCAATTTCTAAAGAAGCTGCCTTTACTTGCCGCTTTTTTTGTTGTCATTTTATTTATCTTTATAATTCCTTATGTAGTTATCAGAGGATCAATATGTCTTGATGACTCCACACTGGAAGATATAAGTATATTTGCTACATGTATTTTTATTATTGGATTATTTAATAGTATTTTCTTCTTATTTTCTAAAATAAAAAAATGTGTTACGGAATTGCTTGAAAAAAAAGATACTACTATAAGTGATTTAAATATTCTAATATTGGCTTATGGGAGCTCCATTTTATTATTCACTGCAGTATACTTATGGCTACCATTTTTTATCGATAATCCTTTTAAAGGCATTGCTAGTTTTGGGGATCTTGCATTAATTAATTATTTACTCGCTATTGTAGATTGTTTATATTTCAGTGTTGTAACTATTACAACAGTAGGCTATGGTGATATATATCCAATACACTGGATATCTAAATTAGTTACTACTTTAGAAATACTAACTGGTCTATCAATAATGACTGTCGTTCTTGGAATAGTATTTATATTACATAATAAGGATAAAGAGAAAGAGAAAATAAAGAATTAGCTATGCCTGATTAGCTATAGGGAAAATTAATCTTTCAAATAATATTCAGTTTCATACCCATCACCTTTAAGTAATAACCCTGGTGCCCACTCTATAGGATCACACATAACATCAAGCGCTTTATCCAAATCATTATGACTATTCTGAGGGGTATCCAGGATAACTTCATCATGCACGTGCATAACCAACTTATAGCCAGCCTTATCAAGTTTTAACATAGTTTCTTTTAAACAATCTCTGGCAATAGCTTGAACGATATTCTCTGTTAACTTACCCCCGTATGTAGGTATTCGTTTCCATTGCTTACTGGTCTGATCCATCCCCTCATATACTAGGTGCTTACCATAATCACCATTCTCTACTACAGCCCTCATATACGCTAATTCCCGCCCAGATGGTAAGCGTATGAATAAAAAACCTTTTCGGTAATAGAACGCTATACCGTGTTGGATTTTAACTGGTGTTTTTTCACCTACAGCTTTTTTAGCAGCATTACCAATAATACGCCATAATTTGACTATATTAGTATTAGCATTTCTCCAAGCATCAACAATGTTTGGTAGCTCGTCTTCTTTAATCCCCATATCTAATGCACCCATGGCGATTAATGCGCCTGGTCCTCCCTGATAACCGAGCGCTAATTCTGCAACTTTTCCCTTAGCTCTCAACTCACTACCTTTGCCTATTTCTTCTATGGGCACATGAAACATTTGAGCTGCAGAAGCTTCATATATTTTTCCATGCCCGCCAAATACGTCTAGTCTCCATTTCTCATTTGCTAACCATGCTATTATTCTGGCCTCTATCGCGGAGAAATCAGCTACAATAAACCTTGATTCGTTAGATGACACGAATGCAGTCCTTACTAGCTGTGAAAGGATGTCGGGCACATTTCCATAAAGTATTTCAAGTAGCTCTAAATCATTATCGAGAACAGTATTTCTTGCTAAGTCTAGATCAGAAATTTTATTTTTAGGTAAGTTTTGAACTTGTACTAATCTACCCGCCCATCTGCCGGTCCTATTCGCACCATAGAATTGTAATAACCCCCTAACTCTACCATCATTACAAATAGCCCTATCCATAGCCTCATATTTCTTAACAGACGTTTTACCTAATTCTTGCCTTATTTTGAGTACTCTTCTAACATCTTTACTATCAGCTTGATCTAGTAAGTCGGGTATAGTATCTTTTGATATGCTTTTTACCTCAACCCCAGTTGTATCTAGTATCCATTTCTTTATTTGTGGTAAACTATTAGGATTATCAACTTTGGTGATTTCTTTCATTTCCTCAAATAATCTATTTGTATAAATCTCATTAAAAGCAATTGAATTTTTTACTAGGTCCATATTTAAATTAATACCAGTGTCATTAATCTTCTGATCCAGGTACCACATCTGTTTTTCATCTTTGGGTATTTCAAAGAATCTAATCTTATTACGAATGGACCTCTCTACTTCAACGTCACGTTTACAGTACTCTTTGAATAGCTCCCATTTCTCTGTATCATGTTCCGGTAAGTTTCTTGTACGACCACCATTCTTTTTAGTAGGTTTGCAAGGTTTAGAAAAGTAGTTTATCAAAGCTTTACCAGCTTTCATCTTTTGGTTTTCTAAGTTTAATACTTTGGCCACTTTATCAAGTCCTAAAGGCATACCAAGCATAGAAGCTTTAACCATAGTGCACTCCCACTGTTCTAAAAACCAACAAAGATTATAATTGAATCGTTTATTTATACACACTCTTTCAAATTGAGTATTGTAAGCTGTTTTTATTATATTTGGAGATTGGTATAGGTCTAAAAAAGGAAGAAAGCTCTCTCCTTGCTTAACGTCTATAATCTTTACAGGCTCATCATCAACAGCATATGCTATTAGTAGTATTTCAAAATCGGGGGACTCTACATATTTGTAGACCCCCGACTCCATTAAATCAACGCTGCTATAGGTTTCTATGTCTATAGCTAGAGTTTTCATTACAATAGATCCTCATCGTCATCAAACTGGAACTCATCTCCAAAATCTTCTTCCGGTGTAGATCTGCTACTTAATGGCTCTCCATCTTTTAGCTTCTGTATATTACCAAGCCCACAAGCTATCCCTTTATTCCCACTGGTGTTAAAAGGGTAAAACGTAATACTAGCACGTCCATAGCAACCACTGTAAACCTCATCTGGATCTAAAATTGTTTCTCTATCTTTGTCAACAATACCAGGTTTGGTTTTGCTGTTTGCATTTAAAAAATAGCTGTTTTGATATGCTTCATCGTCTGGTCTTTCTTCATCCCCATCTCTTAGAGGTGTTTTAAGATTAGTAGGTACTTTTCCACCAAACTTATTTGCTTTACCTTGAATCTTTGCATTTTCTACAGCTTCTTTTATTTTCTTTAAAGTCCCTTTGTCTGATTTAGGGATAATAAGTGATACTGAATATTTTGGCTCTTGCCCTTCATCTATCGCCTTAGGTTGCCATACATGTAAATAACTGAATCTAACCAGTCCTGTAACTACTTTTGTTTTTAACTCTTCCATATTAATAATCCTCCTATAATATATCTTCAAAATCTCTCTTAGCTTCATCTTCTGAATGCCACTCTGGACGTTTGTCTGACTCTGGAACGAGCGTTGGTTTTCCTTGTGGCTTTATAACTAAATCAGATAATAATTCACCGAATGTCTTTTTACCTATAAACTTTTCCATAGCTGTAATACCAAGTAACTCCTTAGGTTTATATAGTTTAGACTCTTCATAATTTGCTGATGTGAGTACCTTAAGCACTTTCTTTTGATCTGTATATTTTCTATTACTCCTGCCCTCAACTAATTTATACCCAGGGAAGTTCATTTCATGGTTAACGGCTTGATCTAATGCAAACTCTTCTACTGTAGTAATCCACTTCTTAAAATCATCGGCGCGATCAAGTATATCCACTATGTCCGTTTTTTCTAATTGCCAACTTTGCTTAAATTCGTATTTAGCAAGTTTTAATTGTTCATCTGCATAGGCTTTGCATTTAGCTTTAATCTTACAGAATCTACAATGTGACCCTGGACAAAATTCGCCCTCACCCTTGAAAGCAATTTCAGCTATCTTTTTAACTTCTTTACCCCATGCATATAAGTCATTTGTTGAGATAGTAAATTCTGATATGTTTTCTAACCTGGGCTGCACTATTGTAAGGCAAATTTCTTGTATGTCGTAAAGCATGTCATACTCATTGAGTGAACCAAGTCCGTATAATTTCATTTGAGAGTTATCTACTGCAGATACTTCAACGCCTTTTCCATACTTAAAATCAATGATCTCAATGATGTTATCAGCTATAATAACTGCATCCCCAGTGCCAAAACCTTCAGGTACATAATTTGAAAAATCAAGACGTTGTTCAATTAGAAGCTGTGCGTCAGCTGTCCGTTTTTTCGCCTCATTGAATTTCTCCCAAACAATATTCCCGTATGTTCCACAGTACTCAAGCATATCATTTGAAAACAGCTCATGTTCCTTTAGCTTGTTTAATCTTCTTGTTAATGTAGGTTTTCTAAATTCATGATTATTATATCTAACAATCTGTTCGCCTATTTCATGTGCCAGTGTCCCTTCCTGGGCGTATTCGCTTGATGAATCCGGTTCTTTTTCTTCAAGTCTAGCAGAAGGTGGGCAAGCCAACCATCTACCAGACCCTGAAGCACTTAATAATGCGTGTGCCATTATACTAATTCACCCACTTTTTCATAAAATGCTTCATAATGTTTTTTATCAAGAGTAGATACACTAGAAGCTCCAAATTCACTTAACAACTTTTTAGTAGCTTCTCTATCTTTTTTTACTGCCTTTGATGTACGTTCTCTTACTTGTTCTAAGGTTATGGCCGGCTTCTCATCTGCACTATCTTCATTAGCCTCTTTTTGCTGTTCTAATTCTTTGACAGGTGTCTTTTTCTCCATTACTTGAGGTATAGATACAGCTTTACCCCCTAAAGCTGTTGCTAGTAAGCTGATTGCTTTTGCAATCTCCGGTGCCTCGATTTTAATAATTAATTGACTCATATTTTTTCCTCCCTTTAATTAAATTTTTACTTATGTAAGCTCCACAGCTGATTTTCACTCATGTAATCTATTGCATATGGACCGGCACAATGCTCGTGGATGATGTCACCTTTTTCAGTTATGAAGTGCGGATCACTTAAGTGAACCGGCTTTCCGCACTCTTCACAATATTCTATTTTAAGTTTCTTAATAACTATTCCACCGGGACAACTGATAATTTCTAACGGATCTCCTTCTTTAATTTCATGTTTTGCTCTTGTATTTTTAGGTATGGTCACTCTCCCAATATCGTCTATACGTCTTACAGTACCTGAGTACATCTATCAAACCCTCCTAACACAATCGTCTTCATCAAATCTAAATTCACAATCATTTTCCACATATAACTCAATATCGTATTGATCTTCGCACTCAGGATTCCAATCAAGCATATCCAATCCAAAGCAATTGCCACCTATTTCATATGCAATATGACCTTTATATGGTCCGCTTTGCAGTGTAACTCTTACAGTGTGAACTTTACTGCAGGCGTCATACCGGTTATCATATGATTCCATCTATCAAACCCTCCTATTTACTTTTTAATCTAACCGTGATATATTTAAGTTGAAGTGTTTTGTAGTGCCCTGTTATTTGTTACTGTTGCAGCAGTATCATTAGGGGCATTTTTATTTTTTAGAGATATTCCGGCTTTCTGTAATAATTTTTTTTGTTCTACTGATAAACTGTTAAATGCTTCGTCTAGCACGTCAAAAACTCTCACCTTAGATAAAAAGACACTATCTGCTTTACTTGTACACACATTTTCTAGAGATGGATCTCTATTGGCTTTAAATTCTTTAGCTTTGTCTAGGTATCTCTTTTCAAGCTCATCGAGAACTGTTTCAATTTGGCCTCTTAGATTAATCAATCTTATTCCTCCTTTTCACATAGTTATACCCTTAAGCCTATCTCTTTTAAGTGTTGTTCATAGGCATAAAGGCATTTTGTACCATTAAGCACCTTTGTACGACAATGCACCGGGACTGCTAATTTTAACTCATGCAACAGCGATACTCCAATAAATGGCTCATCATTATATTCAAGCGCCTTTGCACGGCACCGATCTATAAAATCCTCGTTATATGGAGATTCACTATGAGCTCTCTCGTGGTGTTCCTTAAATGATTCAAACGGAGCAATCCGAATACCATTTTCACTATATGCCATGTGATATTCCTCCTTTCTGCTATTGCTTCAATCCCTTATCTTTAAAATATTTATACGCCCAATAGTAAACTTCATATTTTCCCATGCAACACATTTCGGCAATTTGATCATATGTGTATTCTTTTTTCAACTCTCGAAAATGTAACGCATCATCAATGTTTCGCTCTATCTTTCCGGTGCTTAAAGCCTTAAATGCTTGCTCAGGACTGCAGTGTTTTATGATTGATACTAATAAAGCGCAGTAGCCTTCATTTATCTTTTTCACCTCTCAATTCAATTAATTCTTTATGCTGCTGATTAATCACATAAGACAAATACTCCGCCATGTTTTCTAATTCAGTGATATACTCTTCTGCTACTCTGTAATTTTCTTCTAGCTGTTGAGTGTACTCAGTGTTTGTCCTAACATAGTTCTCATGGGCTTTGTGTTCTACGCGCATTGCTAGAATTACTAATAAGCAAAATATAAAAATTACTATGATAAAACGTTTATTCAATTTCTCACCTCACTTTACTATATTTGTTTAGGATTTTTTTTTGACTTGTCCCTCTTTCAAAAAAATGGTAATATTTTAATATAATTGATTTCAAAAGGTTGGATGTAAATGAGAAATACTCTTCTTACAAAATATAACTCAGAACCTTTAAAATGGGACTCTTTAAAAAAAATAGATTATATTGCTATAACACAAAAAATGTTTAATGTCGTGGAGCGGTTTTACGATTCAAAAATACAAATTGATACTGATATTCATGTTGAAGGCTTTCCTGCTGATTCTCATTTTTCACTTGAAGAATTTAAAAAACATTTTTCAAATCAAACTTCTTATAGAAGGTTAAATATTTCAATAATTGTTCCCGAAAAGGTTTTTTCATGTGCATTTACTACTGGACCTCATGATGAACAATGGGTTTATGCTGATAGTAGAGACCATACTTCTGCTCAACTCGAAGATATTCTACAAGAGTTAATAGATTTTGTTCTCCCCCTGTTTCAATCCCGTGCTCAGCATGATCTCACAGATAACATAATCAATAATCCCACACCCAACAAAAATCAATGCAAGAGCACTAGTAATTCCGTAGATAAAAGTAAAAAAAATAAATTCTCTATACCTTGGGATGCAGTTGCAGGTATTTGTGCAGCAGTTGGTACTATAATTGCTATCGTTTCCTTTTTTCTTAGTAAGTAGTTGCTTACTTCATTCCTTTACTGCGGATATTATTAACCACTTCTTCTGCAAATTCCACCTTCCTTTCATGGGTCATTGGCAGTGAGCTTATTTTCTCTGAAATAATCTCCATCCAAAATTCAGCGCACTTTGCTGCAAATTCTTTTCTATCTTCTTCTGTATCAAGACCTTTAATAGTTATACTAATTTCATTTGCCATAGTCACCACCCCCCTTTATTAAGATTTATGCTGTGCTCAATTTGTCCTATGCTTATAATTGAATCAGCTGCAGCTGTTCTTTTCTAAGCACTTTTAATAACAAATCTGTTGATAAAATACACTTGACCCTTTCCAGTTACTTTCGTAGTTCTAGTGACCCTTATGCTGCCGTCTGGATTATTTATAGTTCTTTCTTTAACTTCGAATAACTGTAAATCCATAGATTTTTGAGTAGGCATATTCTTGCTGCTACCTGATTTTATCAAGTATCCATTATCTCTTAACCACTGAAATAATCTCTTTTGTCCCGTGTTTACTCCATTTTGTTTAAGTAATTTTGCTAAATCACCGATGAGTATAGAAGATTCAGAGGTTTCAACTGCATCAGCAAATAATACTTTAGGTTTGTCCTTTTTAATTTGTGTCTCTAGTTGTAAGATTTTATCGTTTGAGAATTTTAACGCTCTAGCCATTACTACTTCCGGCGTGTTCCATTGCCTTTCTAATTCTAAGAAATACTGCCTTGCTTGCTTTCCTCTATCAGTTCTTTGAAGCATTGATATTTCTTTTGCCATGTCTATTGTTATTTCATGATCAGTGCTTGGTCTACCTTTTGAACATTTTTGTTTAAAAGCTGAAAAATCAATATTTTCATTGAATCCATATTCA